>JBJFCH010000019.1:0-4630 GCA_051888835.1 Oliverpabstia sp.
AGATAAATAATATGCAAAATAGGATTTCATGCGTCAAGTGTTCAGTGGATGGGGAGTTGCCGCAGAAACGAAAAGTTCGTCTTACGATATGAAGTCCGCACCCGTTGCAACATAAAGATGCAATACATCTCGATTGTGAAGGGAACGAAAAAAGGAAAACTTATTATTTGTCCCATAGTGCTCATTCACATCGGGATGTATTTTTGTATTCAATTTATTATTGCATTTCTCATACCACATGATAAATGCCTGCATCCCGAGAGTCTGACACTCTTTTTTGAGTCGCAGATTGTAATTTTAAGGAGGATTAACAGGCATGATGGATCATGAAAAGATCAAGGAAGGTGTCCGGCTGATGCTGGAAGGAATCGGAGAAGACATTAACAGAGAGGGTCTTCTTGAAACACCGGATCGAATCGCACGTATGTGCGAACAAATCTATGGCGGACTTTATCAGGACGCTTCTGTTCATTTGAACAAGCAGTTTCAGGCAACAAATAATAATATGGTATTGGAAAAGGATATCACTTTTTATTCTGTATGCGAGCATCATTTACTTCCGTTTTATGGAAAGGCACATGTAGCTTATATTCCTGATGGAAAAGTAGCAGGATTGAGTAAGCTTGCCCGTACAGTGGAAGTTTTCGCAAGAAGACCTCAGATACAGGAGAATATGACAGCTCAGATTGCGGATGCACTGGAAAAATATCTGAGTCCCAAAGGTGTTATGGTTATGATTGAAGCTGAACATATGTGTATGACTATGCGTGGTGTACAAAAGCCGGGAAGTAAGACCGTCACGACGATCGTTCGGGGTGTGTTCGCGGATGATTATTCTTTACAACAGACCTTTTTACAGATGGTCAACCGATAACAGGAATAAAAAACATGAACAGAATACATAAAATACAGAACCATCCTCTTTTCAGAGAGCAATATCAATTGCTTGCGGAGGCAGAAAAAGACCGTATTTTCTGCCGTCATACTATGGAACATTTTCTGGATGTGGCACGTTTGATGTATATCTATAATCTTGAAGATGGAGCAGGAATAGATAAGGAATTAATTTATGCAGCTGCGCTTCTTCATGATATCGGTAGATATGAACAGATCAGTATCGGGACTCCGCACCATATTGCCGGGGCGAAACTGGCAGAAAAGATCCTTGGTGACTGTGAATTTCAGCAGGAAGAGATTTGCAAGGTGCAGGAGGCAATAGTAGGACACAGAACCGATCATAATGACTCAGACCGGCATACGTTGGCAGCATATCTTTACAAAGCAGATAAACGCTCCAGAAATTGCTTTTCCTGCGCTGCTTATGCAGATTGCAACTGGCCGGAAGAAAAGAAAAACAGGATGATCAATGAGTAGAAATAGGAGAATACTATGAGAATCGGTAATAGAGAATTTGATACGAAGAATAAAACATATATTATGGGAATTTTGAATGTAACGCCGGATTCCTTTTCTGATGGGGGCAAGTTCAACAATCTGGATGCGGCTCTTTCTCATGCAGAAGAAATGATTCAGGACGGAGCAGATATCATTGATATTGGAGGAGAGTCCACCCGTCCGGGTCACATCGTAATCACAGATGAAGAAGAAATTTCACGTGTTGTACCAGTGATTCAGGCTGTAAAGGACCGCTTTGATATTCCTGTATCTATTGACACCTATAAAGGAAAAGTTGCAGAAGCAGCATTGCAGGCCGGGGCAGATCTGGTGAATGATATCTGGGGATTTAAACATGACAGAAAAGTAGCACAGTTGACTGCCCAGTACGGAGCTTCCTGCTGTCTGATGCACAACCGGGCAGAAGCAGTATATGAAAATTTTTTGGAAGATATGGTGAAAGATATGGAAGAGTGTGTCCGTATTGCAAAAGAAGCAGGTATAGCTGATGATAAAATCATTCTGGATCCGGGTGTGGGGTTTGGAAAAACTTATGAAATGAATCTGGAAGCGATCCATCATGTGGATATCCTTCATCGTCTGGGCTATCCCATTTTGCTTGGTACTTCCCGAAAATCTGTGATTGGTCTTACACTGGATCTTCCGTCTGACCAGAGAGTAGAGGGTACACTTGTCACTACAGTCATGGGTGTTATGAAAGGATGTGCATTTGTAAGAGTGCATGATATCAAAGAAAACAAACGAGCCATCCGTATGACAGAGGCAATCCTGGGACGTTAGGAGATGATTATGGACAAAATAAAGATACAAAACCTGGAAGTATTTGCAAAGCATGGAGTTTTTCCGGAAGAAAATGTTCTGGGACAAAAATTCGTTATTTCTGCTGTTCTTTACACCAGTACCAGAAAAGCAGGAGTCACTGACGAGCTGGCTCATTCTGTAAATTATGGAGAAGTAAGTCACTTTATCAAGAATTATGTTGAAAGTAATACATGGAAACTTTTAGAAAGTGTTGTGGAACATCTTGCGGAGGAAATTCTGCTTCATTTTCCACTTCTGAATCAGGTTGATCTGGAAATCAAAAAACCATGGGCGCCCATCGGTCTGCCACTTGATACGGTCTGTGTTGAGATATCGAGAAAATGGCATACAGCTTATATTGCACTTGGTTCCAATATGGGAGATACAAAAGGATTTTTAGATTTTGCTATTCACATGCTTGATAATCGCAGGGATTGTCAGGTTCAGACGGTTTCTGATTATCTCGTTACAAAGCCGTATGGAGGTGTTGAACAGGATGATTTCCTCAATGGCGCATTAGAACTGAAAACTATGCTGGAGCCGGAAGAACTTCTGGATATACTGCATGAGATTGAAAAAGCGGCACATAGAGAAAGAAAAATACACTGGGGACCACGGACGCTCGATCTGGATATTTTGCTCTATGATGATCTGATTCTTGACACAAAGGATCTTCATATCCCACATGTAGAGATGCATTTGCGGGATTTTGTTCTTATTCCCATGGCACAGATCGCACCCTGGAAACGCCACCCACTGACAGGAAAAACAATAGAAGAAATGAAAAACAATTTATAATACACTTAATTTAAAGCTTATATCCCATAAACCAATTCAGGCTTGGAGGTGAATCATATGCAGAAAAAATTATCTGAAGGGGAACTTCTGGATAGCAACGGTAATCTCACGGAAGCAGGATATGCTACTTCGCTGGTCAAAGAATATGACCGTAAAAAAATAAAAGCAGGGAAAACCCGAATTAAAGAATGGGATTACTATCTTATTTATAATCATCAGTTTGGGGTTGCTCTGACAGTTGATGACAACAGTTATATGGGACTGGTCAGTATTTCTTTCCTTGATTTTGTGAACAAAACTGAAAAAACAGTAAGCCCCATGACAATCCTTCCGATGGGCAAGACAAATCTGCCTGCTACTTCCGAATCAGGTGTGACTGAGTTTCACAATAAGCGTTGCTTTTTCTCATTTAAGGTAGAAGACGGAAAGCGAATACTTCTTGCCCGAATGGATAATTTCGATCAGGGAAAACCCATCCGTATGAAGATTATTCTTACAGAAGAACCGGATGACAGCATGGTAATTGCCACTCCGTTTAATAAACCGGGACATTTTTATTATAATCAAAAAATCGTGGGTATGAGAGCTAAGGGAACTGTCGAATATCTTGATCAGAAATATGTTTTTAATCCTGAAGACAGCTTTGGACTCCTTGACTGGGGAAGAGGTGTATGGAATTATGAAAACACCTGGTATTGGAGTGCTCTTCAGGGAATGGCTGATGGTCACGTACTGGGTTTTAATTTGGGTTATGGTTTTGGTGATACATCCTCAGCATCGGAAAATATGATTTTCTATGATGGAAAAGCCAGTAAACTGGAACAGGTAAAATTCCTTATTCCCGGTGAAGATGATGGAAGAGAAGAATACTTGCTGCCATGGAAATTTACATCTTCCGATCAGCGATTGTTATTGGATTTTACACCGATTCTGGACAGGAGTGCATATACATCGGCAGGGATTATACTGAGCGATCAACATCAGGTATTTGGTTGGTTTGACGGATATGTAATACTTGATACAGGAAGAAAAGTTATGATAAAGCATATGCTTGGATTTGCTGAGAAAGTGCGGAATAAATGGTAATAAAAATATTTCTTGACATTTATTTTACACTGTGCTAATTTAATTAAATAAAGTGAATAGGGACCATAAGTTTCAGGAATTCTGAAAAATGGTAAGAGCTGGATGCTTACAAGGACGTGGGTGCTGGTTTGTTTTATGGTGTAACCTGCCGACACGTAGGCAAAATTATGAAGACATTATTAAAGACAGGTGATTCATTATGTTTCTCCTGTCTTTTTTATGTCAAAGAAAGCTGCTAAGACATCTTCGTATCGACGCTCAAATGTGAAGTACCATTTTTAAATGCCTGGATTTTATGGTATGAATTCATGGATTTCCCATACACTTAAAGAGAAAGAGGAGAGATAGTATTATGATTGAGATGATTACCAACATCAACGGCAAAATCAACGGTTTTGTCTGGGGACTCCCCATGCTGGTTCTTTTGGTTGGAACCGGTATTCTGATGACGATTCTGACAAAAGTATTTCAGCTTTCCCATTTTGGGTACTGGATGAAACACACGCTTGGAAGTATCTTCACAGATAGG
>JBJFCH010000020.1:0-4628 GCA_051888835.1 Oliverpabstia sp.
CCTTTGTCGGTTCATCAAACCAATACTCCTTCAGAAGTGGACACAACTCATACTCACTCATCAAACACATACATTCCAAAAAATGCCAGCAGTCCATCCCCACAATTGTATTCCATTCCGCATTTATCCGTCAGCTTCCGCACAAAGATGCAGTAGGCTGACATACATGAATACATCTGATCCGGAAAACGGCAGGGCTCATCTTTTGTCATCGCACAGGGGGAACAAAGCGCACAGCCGCTGGCTCCCACTAAAAACCCATTACATGATTCGGCACGAAGACGCTTTGCCAACCTGAGTGCTGCAGCATTGTGTGCCGACTTTGCTTTCTTGATCGCAGCTTTATCTGTATAGTCCGGTATTTCCCAGATTGTTTCCAGTACCAGTGCTTGTTTATATGCCAGAACTTTATTTTTCATTTCTTCCGGTGAACCGCAAACTGTAGGGCACGAATAATTTGCATTATACTGTCCACACAAATTTTCTTCACAGTATGGTCGAAATGATGGATCAAATGTAATCTCTTTTGTGTCTATGATTGCCGCATCTGCGAATTTTTCTTCCAGTGCATATTGTATCATCTGTTCCTTCTTCATCTGATTCCTCCTGAATAATTGCCGCATTACATACCTTTTTCTTCTTTAATCTCCCAGCTTTTCCATCCATTCTGCCTCTTTAAATCCCGGAAGAACAAAATCCTCCCCGATAAGCAGCGGACGTTTCACAAGCATTCCGTCCGAAGCTAAAAGCTGAATCTGTTCTTCCTCTGTCATAGACGGAAGCCTGTCCTTTAGTTTTAATTCTTTGTATTTCATACCACTGGTATTAAAAAAACGCTTCATCGGAAGACCACTTCTGCCAATCCATTCTTTCAACTCTTCTTCTGTTGGATTCTCATTGACAATATGTCGTTCTGTAAAAGTAATTCCTTTTGCTTTCAACCATGCTTTTGCTTTCTTACATGTACTGCATGGAGGATATTCGATAAATAACATACTTTTCTCGTTCCTTTCTTAAAAGTTCTGTGAAATCATTCTGATGCAATTATACTCTATCCCAAAAACGGATACAACTATTTTAGTTCATACAAAAAGAATCCTGCAAAGCAGGATTCCTTGTCTGTACGGATTCTGAATATATAATTCTCAGGCCAGTGCCCCACTGCTTCCTGTATAAAGCTGATAATACTTACCCTTTTCTTCAATCAACTGATCATGTGTTCCTCGCTCTATAATACGGCCATTTTCCAGTACCATGATACAGTCACTGTTTCTGACAGTAGAAAGTCGGTGGGCAATCACGAATGTAGTTCGTCCTTTCATCAAACTATCCATACCATCCTGCACCAGCTTCTCTGTTCTGGTATCGATGGAAGATGTAGCTTCATCCAGGATCAATACTGGTGGATCTGCCACAGCCGCCCGGGCAATCGCTAGAAGCTGTCTCTGTCCCTGACTGAGGTTTGCACCGTTATTGGTCAGCATAGTATTGTATCCATCCGGAAGTCGGCGGATAAATCCATCTGCATTGGCAAGCTTTGCAGCTGCGATAACTTCTTCATCTGTGGCATCCAGCTTCCCATAGCGGATGTTATCCATAACAGTAGCTGTAAACAGCTGTGTATCCTGAAGAACAATGCCCAGCGATCGTCTCAGATCCGCTTTTTTAATTTTGTTGATATTGATTCCATCATAACGGATTTTACCATCCTGAATATCATAAAAACGGTTGATCAAATTGGTGATGGTGGTCTTACCTGCACCGGTAGAACCTACAAATGCTATCTTCTGTCCCGGCTCGGCATACAGTTTGATATCATGAAGAACCATTTTATTTTCATTATATCCAAAGTCTACACCGTTGAATACCACGTCTCCTTGAAGTTCTCGGTAAGTCGTAGTGTTGTCTGCTTTGTGATAATGTTTCCATGCCCAATATCCCGTATGTTCAGAAGTTTCCTGAATCTCACCGTTTACTTTTCTGGCATTTACAAGCATAACATATCCTTCATCTGTCTCCGGCTTCTCATCAAGCAGCTTGAAGACACGCTCTGCTCCAGCCATAGCCATAACAATACTGTTGAGCTGTTGACTCACCTGATTAATCGGCATATTGATACTTTTATTAAAAGTCAGGAAACTTGCAAGACCACCCAACGTAAGCCCTGCCACATGGTAAATAGCAAAAATTCCTCCCACGATTGCGCAGATTACATAGCTTACATTACCAAGCTGCGCGTTGATCGGTCCAAGGATATTTCCATAACGGTTCGCATAATTGGAACTTTCATACAGCTTCTGATTCAGTTCATGGAACTTATCGATACTCTCTTCTTCATGGCAGAAAACTTTTACCACTTTCTGACCTTCCATCATTTCTTCTATATAACCGTTTACTTTACCAAGTTCCCGCTGTTGCGAAAGGAAATATTTTCCACTCAGTCCGGCTACCTTTTTTGTAACAAAAAGCATGATTCCAATCATAATCAATGTAACAATCGTAAGTGGAATACTCAGAATAATCATACTGATAAACACACTCACAATCGTTATTGCACTTGAAAGAAGCTGTGGCATACTCTGGCTGATCATCTGACGCAGGGTGTCAATATCATTTGTATAAACCGACATAATATCACCATGCGCATGGGTATCGAAATACTTGATTGGCAGGCTTTCCATATGTGTAAACAGATCCACTCTGAGATTTTTCAGTGTGCCCTGTGTCACATAAACCATCACACGATTATATATAAATGTACAGATTACACCCAAAAGATAAAATCCTGCCACTCTCACAATCGCCTGCATAAGAGGTCCAAAATCAGGATCTGCTTTTCCCAGCAGCGGTGTGATATAATCATCGATCAAACTCTTCATAAACATGGTTCCCTGAACATTGGCAAGAACGCTGGCAAAAATACAGATTACAACCACAATCAAATGAATCGTGTATGTTTTGCCAATATATTTCATAAGACGCGCCAGCAATTTCCCGGGGTTTTCCACTTTCTGAACAGGTCCCCTCGGTCTTTTCCCCATACCTGCCATTATTTTTCACCTCCATTTTCATCAAAGTCTCCGCTTCCCTGTGTCTGAGACTCATAAACTTCCTGATATATTTTATTAGTTGCAAGAAGTTCTTCATGAGTTCCAAATCCATTTACTTTACCGTCATCCATAACAATAATCCGGTCTGCGTCCTGTACACTGGAGATACGTTGGGCAATGATCAGTTTTGTTGTATTTGGTATTTCTTCCCGGAAAGCGCGGCGAATTTTGGCATCTGTAGCTGTATCTACTGCACTGGTAGAATCATCCAGAATCAGAATCTTCGGCTTTTTCAAAAGAGCACGTGCTATACACAAACGCTGCTTCTGACCGCCGGATACATTGGTACCGCCCTGCTCAATATAAGTATCATATCCTTCCGGCATTTTTTCAATAAATTCGTCGGCACATGCGAGTTTGCACGCACGAATACATTCTTCTTTCGTGGCATTTTTATCGCCCCAGCGCAAGTTTTCAAGAATCGTACCGGAAAACAGTACATTTTTCTGAAGTACTACAGATACTTGATTTCTCAATTCTTCCATATCATACTCTCTGACATCCCGTCCACCTACTCTGACACTTCCACCTGTCACATCGTACAGACGACTGATCAGATTTACCAGACTAGACTTGGCGCTTCCGGTTCCTCCGATGATTCCTACCGTCTCACCCGGATGGATTTCAAGACAGATATCTTTCAGTACCTGTTCTTTGCTTCCTTTTTTATAACTAAAACTTACATGATCAAATACGATTCCACCGTCTTTTACTTCTTTCATCGGCTGTTCTGGGTTTGCCAGATCCGGTTCCTCATTCAACACTTCTGAAATTCTTTCTGCACTTGCCATACTCATGGATACCATAACAAAAATCATAGATACCATCATAAGGCTCATCAGAATATTCATACAATACGTAAGAAGACTCATCAGTTCACCTGTTGTCAGACTGTCCACCACAATCATCTTTGCACCCAGCCAGCTGATTCCCAAAATACAGGAATATACGGTAAACTGCATCAACGGTGCATTCAGTGAAATAATACTTTCTGCCTTTACAAACATTTTATATACATTTTCACTGGCTTTTGAAAACTTATTGTTTTCATAATCCTCCCGCACATATGCCTTTACTACACGAATACCTGCAATATTCTCCTGCACACTCGCATTCAGGTCATCATACCTGCGGAAAACCTGTTTAAAATATTTATTTACTCTGGTCAGCAAAAGCGCAAGACAGACTCCCAGTATGATAACTGCCACAAGATAGATAGAAGACAATCTGGCATTGATACTGAATGCCATCACCATGGCACAGATCAAACTTGCAGGTGCCCGGGTAAACATACGCAGAATCATCTGATATGCATTCTGCAGATTGGACACATCGGTAGTCAATCTTGTGATCAAGCCTGCGGTACTGAATTTGTCAATATTTGCAAATGAATATGTCTGTATTTTCTCATACATGGAACTTCTCAGATTTCTGGCAAAACCTGCAGAAGCATTGGCTCCACATTTTCCTCCCATAATACCGGCAAACAAACCTGCCAGTGCAGCAACCACCATAGCT
>JBJFCH010000021.1:0-4610 GCA_051888835.1 Oliverpabstia sp.
TATTGGCTTTCTTCCAGTATACTTTCCAGACTTTTTTGCCTGCTCAATCCCTACTCTTCTACGTTCTTCATGCTCACGTCTAGTAATAATCCTTTGCGTTACTACAATCGGGACCACCGCTGCACGTGTTATTGTATCAATCAAAACCTGCCCACTTTGATTGATAACATCAACACCATTTGTTACTGCTGTAAATATTTCATCTGTAAATCCAGCCACAGTATTTGCAATTGTTTCCATAGAATTCACAATAATCTTATCTCCATATTGAAGTGTCGATAATATTCCTTCTGTAAATTCTTCTACAACTTGTGATGTTCTTCTTCGTTCAACAATCAAATTGTCATTAGCTGATCTCATCGTCGTTCTAAGAAGCCATTCAAAACGATCATAATAATCAAGACCTACTGATTCCAAAATATCCCACAGATCCTCTCTGTTTTCCGAAGGAGTTCTTTCTGCGATAAAAGTTGGAATATAGTTTACTCTGTAATATCGTTCTAAACGAAGATCCATATCTATTCCTGGTATTCCCTGGAATATACTTGCTGGAAGTCCGTCAATTATCTCCCAATATGGACTGATAACATACTGGAAATTTTCTTCATCAAATTCCTGATAATCGATTTGAGCTATGCTAATCTTCTCGCCGCTCTTCATAACCGCCTTGATAATTCCAGAATTAACATAAGAAGGACTCCCTGCAAGCGGTGTAGTTATTCTATTTCTAGGTTGCCAATCTGAAACTACTGCTCGCATATCTCTAACCTCCTTTATCTTGACATTAATTCATTATAAGATTTGAGCAATATATTCTCATATCTCTGTTTGAGAATTGTTTTATAAAATTCCCTACGTTTTTCACTGATATATTCTACTGAATCAATCAGTTTATTAATCTTGTCAAAATCAATTCTCTCAACTATCCTAATGAGTGCATAATTACATTCTTCAAAATCCAAACTTGATATAATTTCATAATACGAACTTTTCTTCCCCTTATGCTTCACCTGTGATGTAGGAAATTTGTAAATACGCATATTTATTTCTTCCTGATTTCCAAGAACCGCTTCAATTTTTTCGTCAGTATTTAACTGTGGAAACAAACTGGAACCATTATCAAAAATAGGTGAAAGTCTATATTTATTATCCTTTTTTATAAATCCCCAGTTGCTTCCATGTCGGTCAAAGTTTGCAATGAAAGCATCCACAATAAACATATCCCAGAACATATCTATCGTCTGTTCAACATCTGTAAGTTTTATATTATCTTGGAGCATTTCAATAATGTCTTCATAAGAATATTGATATTTCTCTTTATCCTGTTCTAACGAACTATCACCCACACCATTAAAGGGTACAAACATTTCATCTTCCCCAAGGAAATCCTGTATTACTACTACATTTTCATTCTTGTATGTTCCTAAAAAAGTTTCTTGAGTTTCTATTCCAAGTAAAGCAAAAATGTGACTTCCCAAATATTCTGAAACATGGTTAAAACGTAAGCCTTCCCTGGAATTCTTTTGAAACTTAACTAAATAAGGCTTTTTATTTATCAAAATAGATTTTTTTCGTTCAGCACCAGAATAATACCGATTTCCGTCTGGATATCTTGAATAATCCTCCATAAGCATCACCTCAATTTTATTATATTTATCATTCGTTTCAGTGTCAATAGAGTTATTTTAGTTTTGACACTTTTAGTTTTGACACTTCTAGTTTTTTTATACAACTCATTTGCTAATAATATTAAATGTATTATCCTTACCAATACATCAATACTCTTATCTTACATCAAAAAAAGACTATCGGAAAAGATTCCAGCCTTTTTTCGCCTCTCTTTCCAGATAGTCATTTCATATTTCATTATTTTCCCATCATTCAATGATGAAAAACCTCTGTTACTTGTGGTATGGCTCCCCCGCAATAATCCGATAACTCCGGTAAATCTGCTCCAGCAAAATCACCCTCATCAATTGGTGCGGAAATGTCATTTTCGAAAAACTGAGTGCGAAATCCGACCGTTTCATCACATCTTCCCCCAGTCCGATTGATCCACCAATAATAAATATAATATGACTGACTCCATGTACCCCAAGTGTATCGATCTTCTCCGCCAGTTCCTCCGAAGTCAGCATTTTCCCCTTAATTTCCAGTGTAATCACAAATGCATCATCTTTGACATATTTCAGGAGTCTTTCGCCTTCTTTATCCCGTATTACATTTTCTACAACTTCACTTGCATTATCCGGAGTTTTTTCATCCGTCACTTCGATGATCTCCAGCTTGCAATATTTACTCAGCCGTTTTGAATATTCTGCGATTGCGTCTTTCAAGTATTTCTCTTTTATTTTACCTACTGTAAGTATTGTGATTTTCATATATTCTCATCCTTTACGATCATTTATAAATTTGAAAAGCAATGTACCCTTTGCTTTTCGCTCGTGTACCAGTCTATGACTATGACTTCCATAATTATACCAAAGAAAAGGCGCCGATAAAACCACCGACGCCTAATTCTGTTCTATTTATTTGTCATGAATCATACTATGCAGTTCCTGAAGAGACCTGACTTCTCCGCATCCCTGCTTCTTCATGGATTTGATTCCGCTTACGGTTGCCTTTGCCGCCGCGATCGTTGTCATGTACGGAACTTTCTTCTTAATCGCAGTTTTGCGCAGGTAGCTGTCATCCCAGATCCGGTCTTTTCCAATCGGTGTGTTCACGATCAGATCGATCTTTCCGTTTGTGATCAGATCCAGCATATTCGGTCTGCCTTCCTGAAGCTTGTTGATCATCTCCGCTTCGATTCCGTTTTCGCGAAGAAGTTCGCAGGTGTGTCTGGAAGCAATGATCTTGAATCCGGTTTCTGTAAATTCACGTGCCACATCGACAACTTCCGGTTTGTCCTTGTCGTTTACTGAGATCAGGACAGTGCCTTCCAGAGGAAGTTTGGTCTGAGTAGCCTCCTGTGCTTTAAAGAATGCCTCTCCGTAAAATCTGGAAAGTCCGAGCACTTCACCGGTAGACCGCATTTCAGGTCCGAGCACCGGGTCAACTTCCTGGAACATATTGAACGGGAATACGGCCTCTTTGACTCCGTAATACGGAATATTCTGCTCTTTCAGTGCCGGTACCGGTGACGGTCTTCCGGTCAGTTCGGATGTCACGATATCGATGGCCAGCGGCACCATACGGATGTTGCATACCTTGGATACGAGCGGCACCGTACGGGAAGCGCGAGGATTTGCCTCCAGAACGTATACTTTGCCGTTCTCAATCGCATACTGCATATTCATAAGGCCGCGAACGCCCATTTCTTCTGCGATCTTTCTGGTGTATTCCTTGATCGTCTGTACATTTTCTTCGGAAATGTATTTAGATGGAACAATACATGCGGAATCACCGGAATGTACACCGGCAAGTTCGATGTGCTCCATAACTGCCGGAACAAATGCATGGGTTCCATCGCTGATCGCATCAGCTTCGCATTCGGTTGCATGTCCGAGGAAACGGTCGATCAGAATCGGTCTGTCCGGTGTCACGCCGACTGCAGCCTGCATATATTCTACCATGCTTTCTGCGTCATAAACGACTTCCATTCCACGTCCACCAAGTACGTAGGAAGGACGTACCATAACCGGATAACCGATTTCTTCAGCAATAGCAAGTGCTTCGTCTACCGTAACCGCCATTCCGGACTCCGGCATCGGGATCTCAAGCTTCTCCATCATTGCACGGAACAGATCCCGGTCTTCTGCCATATCGATCACAGACGGAGCAGTTCCGAGAATCTTCACACCATTCTTCTCCAGATCCGCAGCCAGATTAAGCGGTGTCTGTCCTCCGAACTGCGCGATCACGCCGACCGGTTTCTCTTTCTTGTAAATGCTGAGCACGTCTTCCAGTGTAAGCGGCTCAAAATATAATTTGTCAGAAGTGTCATAGTCCGTGGAAACGGTTTCCGGATTACAGTTGACAATGATCGTCTCAAATCCAAGCTTCTTCAGTGCAAGGGACGCATGTACACAGCAATAGTCGAACTCGATTCCCTGTCCGATACGGTTCGGTCCGCCGCCGAGGATCATGATCTTCGGTTTGTCGTTATTGACCGGATTCTTATCTTCGGCATTGTATGTGGAATAGTAATATGCGCTGTCCTTGGTACCGCTTACATGAACGCCTTCCCAGGCCTCTTCCACGCCGAGACTGATACGTTTGTTCCGGATGTCTTCTTCCGCAACTTCCAGAATCTGGCTCAGATATTTATCAGAAAATCCATCTTTCTTTGCCGTGATCAGCACTTCATCAGAAGGAAGCTGACCCTTATTCTGGATCAAAGCCTCTTCCTCTTCCACGAGTTCCTTCATCTGCTCTATAAAATAATGTTTTACTTTCGTAATTTCATGAATTTCTTCTACTGTCGCACCTTTTCTGAGTGCTTCATACATAACAAAATGCCGTTCGCTGGACGGAGTGATCAGAAGTCTCAGAAGTTCTTCTTTTGACTTGCTGTCGAAGTCTTTCGCATGGCCCAGTCCGTAGCGTCCTGTTTCCAGGCTTCGGATTGCCTTCTGGAAGGCTTCTTTATAAGTCTTACCGATACTCAT
>JBJFCH010000022.1:0-4578 GCA_051888835.1 Oliverpabstia sp.
ATTTATGCGGCGAAACGGGTCGCACCTTCATGAACGGAAGAAGGGAGAATATAATAATCTCCGCCGAGACAATGGGAGGCTTTTTCAAGCACATCTTCCTGAGCAATTAACGAAGCACCATACATTTTATCGGCATTGGTCAGTACATATATCATACCTGAATTATCATTGACCGGTGTATCGGAGAATTCTTCCAACAGATTTACTGGTTTTGTTTCGAATTCCATTGTCTGGAACATTATTGATTCCAGATCGGAGAGCATTGGATGACTGTACTGCTGGGCAATCAAAGCATCCTGGTGAAGTGTTTCGCTGGAGATGCCCCAGGAATTCAAGAGAGATTTTGTAACGGCAACGCTGGCGACGTGATCCGGTTCGGCCTGCTGTGGGATCTGAATGTGATAAGTCATAGAGTAATCGCTAAGCTCTGTGTGTACCAATTCTTTCAGGCGTTCTTTGTTATCACTTGTATCGCAAAGATGAATGGCGAGATGCTCTTTCGCCGTTTCATAATTACTGATGAGTGTTTTTGTATCTGTAGGGGAGAATGGAAAGCCAATACTGCAGGTATTAATGGTTGATTTGGCGATATCATTCATAACCTCTTCAAGATATTGGCCATTCTGATATGCTTCATAAAAGTTGTTCAGATAGAGTACTGGCGCGATAGGAGATGCGTCTCCTTCAGAAAACATGATACCATGCAGAGACTGATCATTGTGTTTGATAGTATCCTGTGGACTGATCTTGACATCGGAAAGGTTGTCCGGAAGATATTCCGGGAGATGGCTTGCAACATATTCGAAAAATTCTTTCTGTTTCATCATATTTATCTGCCTCCTTTTGAAGTGCCGGGATTTTTGGATTTCTTTTCAGTAGTTGATTGTGCAAGCAGCTTCTTTTGATAGCTTTCTAATCTGTGGAGGAATGCCGTCTGGAGAGACAGACGATTGCAGGTTGTGGTTTCAGGTTTCATAATGTTCTCCTTTCAAAATTTTCATCCTCATCTTCGGCTGGAAACAGCGGAAGTTCTGAAAAGTACCGGTCCGGGGTTACATAGAGTTTTTCCAGTACCTTCTTCATAAGAGAAAGTATTTCCGGATCGTCAACGTAAGAGATTGCTTCTTCTATCTCTGCAATGAGGATGTAGCGGTCGCTGGTGTTATAAATGCAGATTAAATTGATTTCTTCTACGGTATAGTCCATAGAAAACGGCAGAACATATTCTGCTGGAGAATTTGCAGGATGATTCATAATCAATGCCTCCTTTGTGCCTACAGTTGTGGTTTACTCTTTACGGGTGTTTGGGACGAGGATTCTTCGGAAGATAATTCCGCCTGTTTGGCTTTCAGTTTTTTCAGAACCGAAGAACGTTGTTTTTTCCCTCCTTTCGATGGACGATCTCCTTTAGAACGGTTTTGATTTTGGATAAGAGAATCTTCCTGTCGAGAAACGTTTTTTGATTTCTCTTCCATGGCCATCAGATCACGAAAGGCAACATCAATCATGACAGGATGGCAGTTGACAAGATAGTGCAGTCGTGTGTCGTGATTGGGGTCGGCGCTGGCACCGGGAATCTTGATTTGGTTGGCAGCTTCCCGGATTTCTGTATGGTATCTTTTGTCCCATGGAGCCAGCTGGATGGTTCCGGCAAGAACGAACTTGCAGCGATCCATACCATACCGTTCCACCATTTTGCTCAGAAATTCCGGTACCTGGTGGTTATGGTAAGCAAGAGAGTATTCTTTGGAAAACTGGGTTGCACAGGCCTCGTTTGCATTGTGACAGATGCGCCATTCATCCATAGTTCCTTGTTTGCGTGCTTCTACTAAAGTCAGAGGACATAGAGGACATTTTAAATTGTGCTCATATGCTTCAAGCATTTCAGAAAAATGATCCGGATTAATTCTTGTCGGTGATTCGCTTATCGAAAAATCATAGGATTTCATAATTTCATTTTGGGCTTCTGCGAGCGTCATGGATTTCTCTCCAATCTGACCGCCATCTATAAGATTCAGATTCCGGTCATAAATGCTGTAATCCCAGGATTCATCACTGGCAGATTGAATGTGCAGATACCGTGAACCGATTTGCAGAACGGTTTCCCGTTCGGGGACCGTTGTCATAGATTCCAGACGCTGAAGCAGTTCAGAGGCCTGTTCACTGTATTCGGAATCCTCTTCTTCTGCAATATCCTTCAGCCAGCTGATTATGTCCGAGGCATCCTGGTTAAGAATGCTGTTAAAAATCTGAGGAAATATGGATTCTTCTGCGGTGTTATCCGCATATTCGTAAGGATCGAATTCATAGGCAAATACTTCAATGTCTGCAGCAAGGCGTTGAGGGGTATCTGTAACATTAAAATAAGGATTGTACCATGAGGAGAATGCCTGCAGCTCAGTAATGGACTGCTGGTGGGAAGATGGCTTCATGTGATCCATCTGTCCCTGCTCATAGAGTTCATCAAAAGCATTCATATATTGCTGTTGTTGCGCTGGGGTCAGTTCACTTTGCTGTATTTTGTCAGAATAATGATTCCGGGTAAATGCTTTAATTTCTTCAGTGGTCATGTCTCGATGAACAAGTACCTGATCGAATCCGATTTCTGATCCAAGGCGGGAAAGTATTTCCAGCACCCGGGTGTCAGAGCGAAGGGCATCCATTTTTGTAAAGTCCTCCAGTAAGACATTCTTTCCGTTTTGCACATGCAGAAGATCTGCAGCACTGGGTGGTTCTTCACGTTGAATGCCAAAGGTAAGACGGCTGTAAGGCAAGAGGTTACTTTCGTTGATTGCAGATTCTGCATTGTAGGGCTGTCTGCGTAATTCCTGGAATCGGTTTGCTGCTTCTTCAAAGGTATCAAAATATTCAATCGGAGTTCTGGCTTTTTCAGTGTCGTGTCCGGTCCAGGTCATGAGATCCGGAATGATGTAACATCGCCAGTTCTTTTTATCGAAAGAGCTTTCTCTGCTCTGTTCTGTCTGATGCTCAATATGAAGTTCTGACAAATGTTTTCCCAGGTCGGTAATAATGGATGTTGATGCATCATGAATCGTCTGCAGGGAAGTTTTCAGTTCCGGCAAGGAACGATCCGAAGACCAGGTACCTATATAACCGAAGGAGTAGTCGCTGGTATCCAGTCCAAAGTGTTCGGAAACGACAAAGGCAACGCTTTCTGCTTCTATTTCTTTTGTTGCTTTATCTTTTTGAGCAGGAAGTTTACGGATCGGTTTTGTGGTATCAATATCATGCAGCCGGGAGTGTGCTAATTCATGAATGGCGGTTTTAATGGTCTGCAGTTCACTCATTCCCTCGTTAATCACGATCCGCTTGTCTGTCAGGCTGAAATATCCATTTGCTCCGCTGGTGATGGATTCAAATTCGATGGGGACAGTGGAAGTGCGACAAATAGCATCCATAAGTATATCGTATTGTTCCACATCCCCATTCAGCTGAGGAATATCCAGCTCCGGAAGCGGTTTTCCTTCAGTGTCTGATACATCAAATACGGTGACGACTTTAAATGCAGGACGTTTGATGGCAATACTTTCCATGACCGGATCCCCGTTCTCGTCCAGAACAGGAAGCTTGGTAGCTGGATCAATTTTTTCACGCTCGACAAATGTATTGGTCGCTATTGGTGCCGGTGCAAAAATTTTGATACCGTGTGATCCTTTTTTAGGATGGCGTTCAAATTTTCTGTCCCAGGTGGTATAACCGGCCACCAGTGAAGCATCCGGTTTCTGCATTGCGATGAGAATGGAGTTACTGTAACTGTAGTTGTGAAAACGGGACATTACTTTCAGATAATCCTGATATTTTTCGGAACTGAGGAAATCTTTGATTCCGGCTTCCAGCCGTTCGGTCACTTCCTGAATTCTTTTTTTCTGTGTTTCATGAGAGGTGTTGCTTTGGGACATGGCTAAAATCTCCTTTATCATGCCGCCGGATACGGATATATCTGGCGGGAAATTTACAAAGAGTGTTCCTTTTTGTTTGCCGATGAGGTTTTCTGCTCATTGGCAAATATCTGTGCTGCCTTGAGTTTGTTCAGTATGGAAGGTTTCCATGGTGTGTCGGCATATGCCTGAAGAGGAAGGTCAAGTTTGGGAAAAGATGTACTCCTTGCTTCTGTATGTTTGTGAAAAGCAGTATCCACTGCGGATTTAGTTGATGAAGGTTCGGATATAACCTCTTCGCTGCTGATATCCATATCCAGCATGGCATTGACTTCATTTAATCGTGCCTGCTTCTGAGACAGTTCTTCTTCGTGCGAAAATGGGCGATTTAATTCTGCTCTGGCTTCAGTTATCTGGTTTTGTAGATCTTGAAGCCGTTGCTTTGCTGATTCTATTTTTGTTTTGATGTTTCCTAAAGCATGGTTGATTCTTGTGATATTGCCGGAAGGGTCGGTTCCCACCTCTGTCATGTGGCTGATTTCTCCCTTTAGTGTCAGATTGAAATTTTGCGTAAAAGAATCAAATTGTACCTGCATGGAAAATCCGGCATATTCCCCAATCGTACCGCCGGAATGAACCGCTTTCAGTCCGGCGCAGGCAGCAATTATTGCTGTCCCGG
>JBJFCH010000023.1:0-4473 GCA_051888835.1 Oliverpabstia sp.
TGTTTCTTCCTGGTAATATATAAAAGCTAATTTAGTATCGGATTATTTTGAAATTAAATTCTCGATGCCTAATGTAATATATACTTGACATTTAGTCGTGTTTATTATAATATAATTTTACAAATAAGTTACACAGATAATTCAAGTAACTGAATCAATTAGAGGAGGTAGAATGATAAGTGTCAAAAAACATTGCAATAAAGGTTGCCCGAGTCGAAAAGGATATGACGCAGAAAGCCTTGTCAGAAGCCGTTGGCGTTTCCCGACAAACCATCAATGCCATTGAAAAAGGAGAATATAATCCAACGATAAAACTATGCCGGAAAATCTGCCGCGTATTAAACAAGAGTTTGGATGAATTATTTTGGGAGGATGACGAAAATGAAAAAGATGAATAATAATTTGGATGAAAGACAGGAAATGAACTTATTAAAAATTGAACACAATGGTTGCTGGATGGCTTTTTGGGGTTTACTGGCTGCTATATTATTTCAACAGTTCCTGGGCATTAACAGCATGAGTAACATTGCCGGAGAATTGATTGTATTTATGTGTCTTGCCATTTATCTTTTGGTAAGTTGTATGAAAAACGGAATATGGGACAGAAAATTGAAACCAACACTTAAGACCAATGCCATTGTCAGTGGAGTAGCTGGTACAATAATGGGTATCCTATGGTTTGCTATATCCTATCGCAATTATCATAATTTCATCGGATCCATTATGACCGGAATATTTATGTTCCTGTCTACCGGGATTTTATGTTTGATTATGTTGTCACTATCTGCTGCATTATACAAAAAGCGCATCCAGAAACTGGAAGAAACTGAAGATGATTCTGTGGACAACGATTAAAGCTTATTATTTTTACAACAACCAGCTTATCCGTGATGCAAACAGAACCACAGATAAGCTGGTTGGATCACCTGATGCTCTTTGGAAAAATACCCTTTTCAATTGTGTCACAAATGATTTGCATATCTCTTTTTAACTCCGATTCACCTTCGGTATACAGTTTTTTCTCCATACTACGAACACCATATACTATAGTTGAACGATCTCTATCCAGTGCCTCTGCCACGATCCTATAGGATGCCCCAGGTACTTTCATCATTGCAATATACATAGCCATCTGGCGCATCAAGGTAATACTACTGCTTCTATTCTTTTTAATTAACAAATCGGATGATATTTTATAGTAATCTGAAACTACATTGATTACTCCTTGAACTGTTAGTTTCTGTTGTTCTGGATTACTTATATCGGCAAGCAACTCTCTTACCTTCTCCACATTAAGTTGACTTATTTCCTGATCTTCTAATATTGCCAGCCTATTTAACGCTCCCGATAAAGCCCCTGCATTATGTATACAATCTGCAATATACTTTAAGATTTCTGAATTCAGACTTATATTTTTTTCCATAGCTTTTATCTTGAGAATCTCAAGCCTGGTTATTTCATTCGGTCTCTCCAATCCACAGACAAGCCCCATAGATAGTCTCGATCTGTATCTCGAATCTATGTCCATATCTTTTGGAGGGATATGACCGGCTATTATAATCTGTTTTTGGTGCATGTAAAGCTCATTTAGCATTTGAAAAAAACACTGTAAAGACGCTGTCTTATTCCCAGATAATAAATAAGAAAAATCATCAAAAATTAGTATATCAGCACTTCTGTTTCGTCTCTTAAATTCATACAATCTTTTTGATTCCTGTGACCTCAGATTCCTTATAAAAGTATTTACGTAAGCCTCACTATCCCAATAAATAACTTTTTTCTCTGGATACTTACTTCTCAATTCTTTCTCTATACCTTTCAAAAGCAAAGTTTTCCCAGAACACGTATCACCATAAAAGTATGTAGGATTATATCTTAACGATTCATTAATTATATCCATTGCCACCCCAAAGGCAAGGCTGTTATTCCCCTCTATAAAACTGCCGATTCTATTTTTATTCATTTCATCCATAATGTCCTATCTCTCTGTCCTCTTCCGTAAAATATTATCAACAAGCAGCTTATCTGTAATATAATCATTAAACTGATTCAGGCAATCTGCCAAATCCTCCGGAAGAATTTGATACACCTTTTTCTTAATTGAATAAGGTACACCATAATAAGCTTCTGCCATACTACCAGCTATACACGCCAGAGTATCTGAGTCACCGCCCATTGATACAGCCAGTCTTACAACCTCCTCATAGTTGTTTCCTTCCAGGAAACATTCAATAGCCACCGGTACCGTACCTTGACATGAGACATCAAATCTATATTCTTTTCGAATTTCATCACAATTTTTATTTAGCACATAATATTTATCCTTTATAATATTTCTAATTTCTACCTTCTCATATTCATTCAAAGCCAACCAAATTACATGAGCTGTACTTACAGCACCTTTAATTCCCTCTGGATGATTATGTGTTAATTCTGCTGAAATTCTTGCCACATCAAGTGTTCTATATAAATCATCCTGAAAAAACCATGCAATAGATCCAACTCTCATTGCAGAACCATTTCCCCAACTATTGTACGGACGTGGGTTTTCTTGATAAAGCCAATTATAAAAAGAAGAACCGTATCCGGCATCAAGAATACCTTTCGCTATAGCTATTGTCATTACCGAATCATCTGTGAATAGATTTCTTTCTACATTAAGCAGTTCAAAATCTGTTGTCTTCATACCCACCATAAATTCATATGGTTGGCCTATCATGTCACCTGCAATTGCCCCCAACATTTTTACCACTCCTCCCTCTTTCCTAATCGTATATTTCCCATCGTTTATAATATATACATCCGAATTATCTATTGCTTTAGATGTATACTGTTCTGATCATAAAAAAAATAAATCCCAGAGTACACCGCCTACAAAGACCTGTACTCTGGGACTGCGGTAGTAAGCCAACGTTGGGGACAGACCACTGTCCTAGTAAACGATCACCGGTGTCCCCACCGATACCGTATCATAAATTGTTTTAGCCGCAGCCAAAGGTGTATTGATACATCCATGGGAACCATTCGTCATATAAATATCTCCGCCAAAATTGTTGCCTCTGCTGGCAAGATCATGGATTCCCACACCACCGTTAAATGGCATCCAGTAATGTACGAATGCCGTGTATTCATACTCTCCATTTTCCAGCAGCGGTCCTTTCATAGTATATTCTGTTTTTTTCCGATAAATCGTCCAGCATCCGTTTCTGGGAGTGGCACGCTTCGGATCCGTCTCAGTTCCCGTAACAACCGGTGTCTCCACGATTACCTTTCCGTCCTTATAGCACCACATCATTTGATCCTTGATACTTATTTCCACATAGACACTGCCAAGATCATTAGCACCGGTACCCTGCGCTTTCTGACTGAAAACCAGTTCTATCTCACCCTGACGTCCTTCATTGATGGCTGCAGTCAACTCCGCAATAGAATCTTCCCTGTTTACTTTCCAACCATATTTATTCGTTTTCAAAGAAATCTCATTTCCTGCATGTGTGGTAAATTTCCTTGTGCCACCGTAGGTATCCCTTTTATCAGCCAATTCATTGATAAATGCATCAATCATAGATTGATCTATAGAATAATTTCCCTGCTCATCCTGAATCAGCCATGATTTTAACAGATTTCTATCAATAGTCGTAACTTCATCACACACATTGTAGGTCAAATTCGCACTGGTAAGTGCATTCAGCGTATTCACCTCATTCACCAATGCCTCATTGTCCTGATACACAGCAGGTTTCAGATAACATTCATTTTCCACAAGAGAAATGCTTTCCGTCCCATTGGAAACAGCTTCTTTAACCAATCCGATCACTTTCTCTTCATCCAGAGCATTTCCCACAACTTCAGGAACGATCGAATATCCCTGATCTGTTTCCTGCATGTAAGCATCCTGAGGAACAACGATATTTTCTTCTTTCATAAAGGGAAGACTTTTCAGTATTGGCTCAACTGAGCTTTCTTCATATGTGGTATTGGCAGACACCTCATATTTTCCTCCCTTAAAAGCTTTTTGAATCCACTTCAGCGGCTCCTGTTCCAGCATCAGTTCATTTACTCTGTTATCATCCACATAAGTAAGATGAAACTGAGGACCAGTTACCACGTATTCCTCACCTTCCTGAGTTGTAATAGTCAATTGATATTCGTTGACTCTTTCCTGCAGCAATTCTTTTACTTGACCTGTTGTCAGATAACTACAGTCAATTCCATTGATCCACGTTCCTTTATAAAAATGATTTGCAAAATATCCCGCTCTCCAGATATACGCAGCTGCAACCGCAAGCAGCAAAATCAGAATAACAGAAACCCCTATTGCTATTCTCCAGAAAGACTTTCTTTTTTTCTTTGTTTTTCCAGCCATATTCTCTTGTGTCCCCTTACAATATACTCCCTGATTCGACAAATCTCCCTACATCTTTAATATTATATACATTCTTTACAGAAATTCAATTTCATTTCTCTTAAATT
>JBJFCH010000024.1:0-26239 GCA_051888835.1 Oliverpabstia sp.
GGCTATGGCAGATAACGTAGATGAGGTACTGGGAAAAGCAGGATATCCGGTAAAACAGATTGAAGGATATTCAACTGCCAATTGGATATTAATGGATTATGGCGATATCGTAATTCATATTTTTGATGAGGAAAACAGATTGTTCTATGACCTGGAAAGAATCTGGAGAGATGGAAAATCTATTGAAGTAGCAGATTTGAAATAAAGAGAAAACTAAAAAGTTTTTTAAAAGGAATTATGTATATATAAGATTTTACACGCATGTTAACATAATATATTTATGTTAACATGCGTGTTTTAAAATGCACAATCATTTCATAAAACGAAAAACACCGATAACTTTTCCAAGAATCTGCAGTTCGCCATTTACTATGATCGGATCCATATAATCGTTTTCCGGCTGGAGACGATAATATCCATCTTCTTTATAGAATGTTTTCACAGTGGCAGAGTCGTCAACGAGAGCGACGACCATATCACCGTTGGAAGCACTGGAACATTGTTCAACGATTACATTATCACCATCAAGGATTCCTGCATTAATCATACTTTCACCTTTTACATTCAGAATGAAAGTCTGTGCATTTGGCATAAATTCTGCCGGAATCGGAAAATAAGACTCAACATTTTCGATTGCCAGAAGCGGTTCTCCGGCAGCAACCCGGCCTACGACAGGAACATTTACGACTTCACGACGTACCAGATTAAAATTATCATCTACAATCTCGATTGCACGTGGTTTTGTGGGGTCACGACGGATATAACCGTTCTTTTCCAGTGTCTCCAGATGTGAATGAACAGAAGAAGTAGATCTCAGATTGACTGCTTCACAAATCTCACGGACAGCTGGCGGAAATCCGCGATTTAGAATTTCACTTTTTATATAATCTAATATTTCCTGTTGTTTTTTACTTATCTTACCGTATGCCATTACGAATACCTCCCGAAACTAAAGAACACTTTTATTCATAATATCATATCACTATTAAAAATGCAAACAAATATTCGAGAAAATTTGTTCGAAAAAATAATGGATATACGTTGACAAACACGTGTTCGTATTATATAATGACAACATAAGGAACAAACGTTCGCGAACAGATATTCGCATATGCTTTTGGAGGAATACGGTATGAGGAATAATAAGGGAATTAGGAAGTGTAAAAAAAGAAACCAAGGACGTAAAGTTTTTCTTATAGCTGCATGTATTCTGGTAATTGTAATTATGATATTTTGCAGTGTATCAGCGGTTCAGGCAAACGAAGACAAAAGTAATTCGCAGGATAAAACCTACAAGTATTATACAAGTGTATATATTGATCGGGATGATACTTTATGGGGAATTGCTTCAGAGTATATGACGGATGAATACGCAGATATTTATGAATATATGGACGAAGTGAAAACAATCAATCATTTGACAGATGATCAATTGCAATACGGAACTGTAATCTGTGTGCCATATTATTCGGAGGAATTTAAATAGTATTGAATTTATAGATTGTTTGGTAAAATAAAAATACGAAAGAGAACATAAAACGACTGAAATGTAGTAACCACGGTCGTTTTATTTTTTTATCATATTATAGACATTAGACATAAGGTCTTAGAATGATTTTACTGATATATATCTATACGACAAACACGAGTTTTTCAAATAGATTGACAGGGAAATTAAGAAATGCTATACTTTTATTATTCAAAAAAAAACTTATCTTTATTGTTGTATAAAATACAGATTGCGTAATTTAGAAAGGATTTATATATGGAACGTATTACTTACAGGAATCAGACAGATACAGAAAACATTATTAAATTAAGAGAAATCTTAAAGACACTGCCTCCATTCGCAAAAGATTATTTCAGAGCGATTGATGGGACGACAACCACGAAAACCCGCATTTCCTATGCATATGATATCCGTATTTTTTTTCAGTTCCTGATTCAGGAAAATCCGTCATATCATAATTTCACAACTGCTGATTTTACAATTGATATACTTGATCAGGTTCAGGCGCTTGACATAGAGGAATATATGGAATATTTGAAGGTTTATAAAGATAAGGATGATTCTTATATTACCAATGGCGAACGCGGATTAAAACGCAAGATTTCAGCATTAAGAAGTTTTTATGCATATTATTATAAACGTGAAATGATTAAAACAAATCCCACTGTTCTGATCGATATGCCTAAGATTCATGAAAAAGCGATTATCCGTTTGGATACGGATGAAGTTGCGATGCTCCTGGATTATATTGAACATTGTGGCGATCAGCTTACAGGACAAAAAAAGGTTTATTATGAAAAAACAAAGGAAAGAGATCTGGCGCTTATTACTCTGCTTCTAGGAACAGGAATTCGTGTGTCTGAATGTGTAGGGCTTGATATAGAGGATGTTGATTTTAAAAACAATGCTGTGAAGGTTACTCGAAAAGGTGGGAATGAAATGTTTGTTTATTTTGGAACAGAAGTTGAACAGGCATTAAAAAAGTATATTGAGGTTAGAAAAGGGATCACACCGGTAGCTGGTCATGAACATGCTCTCTTCTACTCTACTCAACGAAGAAGAATGGGTGTTCAGGCTGTTGAAAATCTGGTAAAAAAATATGCTGGCGAAATAACAACTACGAAAAAGATTACTCCTCATAAACTGCGAAGTACGTATGGTACTGCACTCTATCAGGAAACAGGTGATATTTATCTTGTAGCTGATGTACTGGGGCATAAAGATGTCAACACAACTAAAAAACATTATGCAGCAATTGGTGATGAAAGGCGAAGAAAAGCTGCTTCGGCAGTAAAACTAAGGGAAGTTTAAGATGGTATAGAAAAAAGTTCCTGTCTAAAGAAATCTTATGATTTTCAATAGACAGGAACTTTTAAATATGAGTATTCTCTAAGGTCTGGAAAGATAATTCCACGGAGATACATATGTATTATTAAGCATTACTCCAAAATGAAGATGCGGACCGGTTGCAACGCCTGTTGATCCAACGTAACCGATTGTTTGTCCTGCAACGACGCTTTTGCCTGTTGAAAGGCTGGCAATTTTACTCATATGCATATAGACTGTCACAAGTCCATTAGCATGTTGAAGTTTTACATAATTTCCCATAGAGGAATTATAGCCGTAAGCCAAAACAGTACCGTTTTGGGCTGCAACGATGATTGCACCTGTTGGAGCTGCTATGTCAATTCCCTTATGATTGGTAGTAGCTCCGGCTGTTGGTTGAGTACGGTATCCATAATCGCTGGAGATATAAGTATATCCAGGACAGGGCCAGGTAAATGTTTCAACAGATGACATAGTTTTACCTTCAACCCATGCTCCTGTCTCATCTACCCAATAACCATCAACCCATGTATTTGCAGCCATAGCGCCGGAAGAATACATATAGTACCATTTATCTCCAATCAACTGCCAACCGGTCAGCATAGCACCGGAAGCGTTCATATAATACCATTTACCCCCAATCAACTGCCAACCGGTCTGCATAGCACCGGAAGAATTCATATAATACCATGTATTATTGATCAATTGCCAACCGGTCTGCATGGCTCCGGAGGAATTCATATAATACCATGTACCATTTACTTTTTGCCATCCGGTAGTCATTTTTCCGTCGTCCTGCATATAGTACCAGGTATGATTAATATAGATCCATCCGGTGACCATGCTTCCGGAAGAAGTAAAATAGTACCATGTGTTTTCATATTTGAACCATCCCGTTACCATTTGTCCTGAAGAGTTCAAAAAATAAGTGGTGTCATTTATCGTTTGCCAGCCGGTCTGCATGGCACCTGAAGCATTCATATAGTACCATTTACCTCCGACAAATTGCCAACCTGTCTGCATGGCACCTGATGATGAAAAATAATACCAGGTGTCATCAATGTATTGCCAACCGGTTGCCATATATCCTGAATCAAGAAAATAATACCAGGAATTATCGATATATTTCATAACGGAAACAGGATATGTACCATCTTCATTTTGCCACCACCATCCGACACTGTTGTGTTTCCAGCCGGGAACATGATACTGTTTCGTAGAATCCCAAATACCATTGGAATCAACATAGTATTTTCCAATCCATGTATTGACTGCAAGAGTACCATCCTCATACAAATAATACCAATAGTTGTCAAGATAAAGCCATCCAATATAAATGTTTCCATTTTCATCAAGATAGTATTTATTACCATCAGTTTCTATCCATGTATCCGTAGCATAGCTGCCATCTTCATTCTGCCATTTTAATCCGGAATCTGTGTCCTGCCATCCTGCCAAATATACAGCTGTATCTTCATCATCATCTGTCATTTCGGTTTCGTTATCATCTGTCACTTCAGTTTCGCTCTCAGTTAGATTTGCAATACCTTCGTTTTGTGCAGCATAAATGGCTGAAGTGTTTGCTAATAATAAAGTTGATAGAAGTCCATAAAATAATAATTTTTTTCTCATTTTTTCCCCCATGAATTAAAGTGTAGAATTAAAAGTTGCTTCATCCAAAATGATAGTAAAAGGTCCATCATTTTGTAAAGTGACATTCATATCAGCCCCGAAGATTCCTGTTTCTACAACAGGTACTATCTTTTTGGCTTCAGATATCAAGTATTCATATAGTTCTTTTGCAAGATCAGGAGAACCGGCATCCACAAAACTTGGTCGGTTTCCTTTTCGGCAATTTGCATACAAGGTAAACTGTGATACCATAAGTAGTTCCCCGGAAACATCAGCCAGAGAAAGATTCGTTTTTCCGTTACTGTCTTCAAAGATACGAAGACCAACAAGCTTTTTTAAATATTTGTCTGCAATTTTCCTGGTATCGGTATTAGATACACCGATAAAAACTAAGAGACCTTTTTTTATTTTACCTACTACTGCTCCATCGACTTCAACACTTGCATAATTTACTCTCTGAATTACAAATTTCATAATAGTTAGTCCTTGTCCTGATATAAAGATATACGTGATTTTGTTTCATCCTCTGATGTATCAGAGGATGAGATTCCATTACTCTCTTTTTTTTGCTGAGCTTCGGCATCCGTTCCATCATTGTTCCAAACATGCTGTCGAGGATTCTGATTTTGTTGTTCGGGTTTTACAAGTCTGATTTTTCGGTAACTTCTAAAGACATCTTTTGAATCCGGCTTGGAGCGCGGTTTGTAAACAGGTTGTAATGTGTCTGGATCCAGATGATCCATGTCTTTATAACTGTTTATATCTATCGGTAAATTCTTCTTTTGCAGTCGCTGATTAATCAGATTGCGTATGATCGTACAAATGACAGCAAACACAGGTACTCCTACGAACATTCCAAAGATTCCAAATAATCCTCCTCCGATCAGGATAGCAACAATAACCATAAAACTGGACAAACCAGTGGAATCTCCAAGAATTTTTGGACCAAGGAAATTTCCGTCAAATTGCTGTAAAATCAATATGAAAATAATAAAATAAACACACTGAATCGGATTGACCAATAAGATCAAAAAAGCACTGGGGACTGCACCGATATAAGGACCAAAAAACGGGATAACATTGGTAACCCCCACAACTACACTTACCAGAAGTGCATAAGGAAGATTCAACAAAGTTGTTCCGAGATAACAAAGGATTCCTATGATAACAGAATCCAGTATTTTTCCAACAATAAAACCACCAAAAGTGGTATCTACGAATTGAAGATCGCGGATGATATTATTAGTGGTTTCTGGTTTAAAAATACAGTACAGAAGTTGTTTTCCGTGTGCAATATAGTTTTCTTTTCCATAGAGAAGGTAAATGGAAATCATTGCACCAATAATGAAATTTTTCAGGAATACCAATATACCAATGAAACTGGTTGAAAAATTTTTTACCAGGCTGTTCATCTGTGGCAGTAAATCTTCGGAAAGCCATGTCTCTGCTCTGGAAGTAACATTTGCAAAAATAACACTGGAGCTCTCTTCCAGTTCCGGATAATTTTTCAATAATTGGGACAGCCAATTTTGAATATTATTTATATATCGTGGAAAGCTGTCAATGATATTTGTAATACTGGCTATAATCTCAGGAATCAACATGGAAAGTAATCCATAAATAATCAGGAAAAAAAAGAGTAAAGATGCAAAGACTCCAAACATTCGGATAACTTTCCTGATTTTTTTTGAAGGTGACCAGCCACAAAAGTCACAAAAAGGATAAATCAATTTCTGCTCCATGAAGCGGATAATAGGCCATAATATATAAGATATGACGGCCGCATAGATGATGGGAGTCAACATGTTATATATGGTGTTAATTCCACGTTTTAAGGTATCCATATGAAAAATCCCAAAATAAAAAAGCATACTTGCTGCAATTACACAAAAAGCCGTCAAACCCCATTGTAAATATTTTTTATCCCAATGAAATTTCATTGTCTCCTCCTAAATAATGAATCATAAGCATGAAATGATGTTGAGATCAAAAGCTTTTGATCCTGGCATCATGAAATTATTATACATTATAGCACAGAATAAAGACTTTGTATTTATTTTTTTGAAATCTTTCTTTCTTTTTTTGATGGTATGAGATATAATTAGGCTTGGTTTTGCGATTATATTTAGGAAAATATACAGTATTAGATTCATTAAGGAGACGGTTATGAAATTACAGCAGTTGATGAGTTATGCCAGAAGGGCGATTGATGATTATAATATGATTTCAGATGGTGATCGGATTGCCGTAGGAATATCCGGAGGAAAAGATAGTTTAACACTTCTGTATGCACTTCATGGCTTGAAGAGGTTTTATCCCCATCCTTTTGAACTGGAGGCAATAACAATAGACTTAGGACATCCGGGTTTTGACGTGAGTAAAATCCGTCAACTGTGTGAAGAGATGGAAATTCCTTATACCGTAGTCAAAACAGATATTGCTCAGATTATTTTTGAAGAGCGGAAAGAAAGTAATCCATGCTCTCTTTGTGCGAAAATGAGAAAAGGCGCTTTAAATGAAGCTATAAAAAAGACAGGCTGCAATAAAGTAGCATATGCACACCATAAAGATGACATAATCGAAACTATGATGTTGTCTCTGATTTATGAAGGAAGATTTTATTCATTTTCACCAAAGACATATTTGGATCGTATGGATCTGACAGTAATTCGACCCTTGATGTATGTCAATGAGGCGGATATAAAAGGATTCAGGAACAAATATGATCTTCCGGTTGTAAAAAGTCCCTGTCCTGCAGATGGGTATACAAAACGTGAATATGCAAAAAATCTGTTACGGCAGCTGAATCTGGAAAATCCAGGCGCGAAAGAAAGAATGTTTTCAGCAATCATAAATGGGAATATTAAGGGATGGCCGGAAAGAGTAAGGTAGAATCTGAGGTGTAAAACTATATAGAAAATGATAACAGAAGCATGTATTTATTTCAGTCATGTTTATCAATGACATGAATAATAAATATATGCTTCTGTTTAAATTAGTACCTCAATATTAATAAATCGGTTTCTTATATCCTTTTTCTTTCAATCTCACAGCGTTAAGTACAAGTTCTACGGAGCCGTCGATACCCATCTTTCCACTGTCTATGCAGAAGTCATAAGAATCGGCATCACCCCAGCGTTTACTGGTATAGTAATTGTAATAACTTGCTCTTCTCTTATCTGTTTTTACGATTTTGTCTTTTGCTTTTGCATCTGTAAGATCATAGATTTTTGCCACGCGACGTATTCTTGTCTTTAAATCTGCATGGAAAAATACACTCAGACAATTATCAAAATCTGCCAGTGCGTAATCTGCACATCTTCCGATCATAACACAAGGACCTTCAGTGGCAATTTTTTTGATAGTTTCAAACTGTGCAAGAAAAACTTTCTGATTGATCGGCATATCTGAGAATGCTGCTGAGGTGTAGCCGAAAGAATATGTATCCATAACCAGTGAATACAAGAAACTATTTGTAGGTTTTTCATCATGATTTTCAAATAATTCCTGACATAATCCACTGTCTTTTGCTGCACGGTCCAAAAGTTCTTTATCGTAGCACTTAATACCCAATTCATCAGCGATTGCACGGCCAATCTGGCGTCCTGCGCTTCCGTATTGTCTTCCAATCGTAATAATCGTATTTGTTTCCATATGAAAACCTCCATTCTGTTATTTCATCAAGATATTTGAAAATCTGCTCCCATTCTACTATTATATGATTCAGATTATATTCTATTATTATTATAAGATAAATTTATAACAATGTATAGTCAATATTTTCTTAAATTTTGTAACAAATGTGTGAAATAATCAGGTAATGGAGCTTCAAATTGCACATATTGACCAGATATCGGATGTTGAAAGCCTAAAATCATTGCATGGAGACATTGTCCCTGCAGATGAAACGGACATTTGGCCGGTCCATATAATTCATCACCCAGGAGAGGATGTCCGGTGGAAGCCATGTGTACACGAATCTGGTGAGTCCGTCCCGTCTCTAACTGGCATTCGATGTATGTGTATGAACCGAATCGTTCCAGAACGTGGTAATGTGTGACCGCCGGTTTACCATTGCGCTGGACAACAGCCATTTTTTTACGGTCTATGGGATGGCGTCCAATGTCTCCGGTAATGGTTCCGTTATCATCTTTAAAATTCCCATAAACAATAGCTCTATATTTTCTTGTAATAGAATGTACTTTTAATTGATCTGCCAGATTCTGATGCGCTTGATCGCTTTTACATATAACAATAGCCCCGGTAGTATCCATATCAATTCTGTGAACAATTCCCGGCCGCATAACACCGTTGATTCCGGAAAGATTACCATTGCAGTGATACATAACTGCGTTTACCACAGTACCGGTATAATGACCTGCGCTGGGGTGAACAACCATCCCCTTGGGTTTATTAATTACAAGGATATCATTGTCTTCATAGAGAATATCCAGAGGAATATTCTCTGGCAGAATATCCGGTTCTTCAGGTGCCGGAAGGGATAGATTTATCAGATCATTTGTCTGTACTTTATAATTAGGTTTAACAGCACTCCCATTTACTGTAACATTACCATCTTTAATCAGTTTTTGAAGATAAGAACGAGACTGTTCCGGTATTCTGTCTGAAAGCAATTTGTCAATACGCAGATTATTTTCCTGATTTTCAACGGTCATAGAAAGATATTCCATATGGTTACTCCTGTTTTTTAAAACTTAAAAATGAAAGATCCTCTTCTTTATAGATGAATAAAATACAAATCGCCAGAAGGATAAATGATACCACCACAAAAATATCCGCAACATTGAAGATTGGAAAATCAATTAATGAAAAATAAAAGAAATCAACTACATATCCCAGACGAATCCGATCAATAAAATTACCCAGTGCTCCTGCTGTTAAAATCACTGCAATTATATGCAGAATCCTGTATTTTTTAACGCGGGGAATTTTAAAATAAATCCATATGGCAGCGCATAAATAAATTACAGTCAGTATTGCAAACATCCAGATTTTATTTTGTAATATACCAAAAGCGGCCCCCCGATTTTCAAGATATTGAAGTTCAAAGATTCCGGGAATCAGAACCAGAGGATCCTGGCCGGCCAGATGTAAAACCGCAAGGTGTTTTGTCCACTGATCAAAGAGGGTAAGGAATGCAGTTCCCAGAAGCCCAAAGATACCATATACGATTGCTGAATGTTTATTCTCCATCGATTAAGTCTCCATTAATAAAGTTAATTGCATCCATCATCTCATCATCAGTTACTGTAGTATCGATATAAGCCTGGCCTATTTTTTTCAGAAGTACAAATTTGATTTGTCCGTTAATCATTTTTTTATCTGATTTTGTCGCATCGAGCACATCCTGCGAAGAAAGCCCTTCAAAGAAAATCGGAAGATCAAATCCCACATTCATATCTCTGATTTCGTAAAATTCTTCTGTTGTTAAATATTCCCTTTTGAAGGAAATATATGCAGCTGCTATGGTACCAAGAGCCACACAATGTCCATGAAGGAGTTTAAAATCCATTTGTTTTTCTACGGCATGGCCAATCGTATGTCCCAGATTCAGAATTGCTCTCTCGCCCTGCTCTGTCGGATCACTTTCCACTACAATAGATTTGATTTCACAACATTTCCGTATCATTTTTACAAGAACAGGATAAATACGTTCCTGAATTTCGGACATATGATTGATTGTCCATTCATAAAATTTGCCGTCACGAATCAGACCAGACTTTAATACTTCACCCATGCCACTGGCGAATTGATCATCCGGCAAAGTTTTTAAAGTATTCAGATTCATATACACAAGGCGGGGCTGATGAAAAGCACCTATCATATTTTTATATTGGTTAAAGTCAACACCTGTTTTTCCTCCCACACTGCTGTCTACCTGTGCAAGCAATGTTGTTGGTATCTGTATGAAATCTATACCGCGCAGGTAAGTCGCAGCGGCATATCCTGTCAAATCACCGGTGACTCCACCGCCAAGTGCAACAAGAATATCTTTTCTGCCATATTTATTTTCAATCAAAAATGTATAAAGCTCTTTTACCGTATCCAGATTTTTATTCTCTTCTCCTGCCGGAAATGTAAAGAGATCAACTTGCCCTGCTGAAGAAGTAATTGAGTTTTTTACCTGTTCTCCATAAAGTGGAGCAACCGTATCATCAGATACGATACAGATTTTTCCACACATAAGATTGAGTTTTTTTATTTCCTCAGAAAGATGGGAAAAATCCTCCTCCCATACAATCTGATAATCAAATTCACCTTCGCGGTATACTCTCATTTGCTTACTCATTTTTTAACCTCCTGATTTTAATATCATATATAACGATAAACTGTCACACTGTATCTTCCTTTTTTGGTAGTGGAAATGTCACCGTCAAAAAGGAACTTGCCATATCCTCTGACAGAAATAATGTCACCCTTTTTCAGAGGATGACCATTGGATATGGTCATTTTCCCGTTTACAAAAACTTTTCCGCCTTCTATAAGTCCGATCATGCTGCTTCTGGATGATGAAAATGCCAGAGCAATCATGCTGTCTAGCCGTATCGAAGCCACTGTACCGTGTATCTCTTTCAGGTCTGGTCTGGGAAGATCTGAGGGATTGGTAACTTTACTGACAGTAACGTTGGTGTGACGTACTTTTTCAATATTTTGAAGCAAAAATTCTGACATCTGCTTCAGACAAAAAAGATATGCTTCTTTCTCTTTTATAACAATGTCTCCCAGTTTAGAACGATCGATGCCCAGATGAAGCAATACGCCAAGATAATCTCTATGTGAAAGGGATTCGGCGTATTTGACGGAACAGGGAGTAATCTTCAGGCAATCAATAGGGTACATTTCACGTAAGACAGTCTCATCTTCAAAAGAAAGAGCATCAGGAAGAAATGCTGCTATCTGACGCTCTGCTCCTTCATAGCCTCCGAAAAAGTGAACATGAATTCCACTTTCTTCAGGATGAAAACTATGTACCATATGAAGTTCATTGAGATCAAGAAAATCGGTGAATATGGCAATATCTCTGTAATATGCCCGTTTTGATAAATCCTGAAGTCTTTTTTTGAATACGTTTTCCTGCTCTTTCATCAGAAGCTGGTTCTTACGGAAGGAACATCAAACGCACCACTTAAGATTTCCTGGAAATCACCGGAAATCTCAACATTAGCAGGTGTCAGGATAAAGATATAGCTGGATATCTTTTGAAGACTTCCGCCGATCGAATAACAAGCGCCGGATGAAAAATCGATGATTCTCTGGGCAACATCTACATCGATTCCTTCCAGATTTAATACAACGGTACAACGGTCGATCAATGTATCTGCGATATCTCTGGTATCTTCCATAGAAGAAGGTTTGATTACACATACCTCCATATTAGCTCCAGTAGATCCCTGTTTTCTTCCGCGCATCGGAGTGATCTTTGAGGAAGATGACTGACGTTCTGTCTGCTTGGTCTGTTTGGTCTGTTTGGTCTGCTTTGTAGTTTTAGCAGTTTCTTTTTTGGCCGGTTTTACATAATCATCATCTTCAAAGTCGTCATCATCATAGTCATCCTCGAGTTTTTTAAAGAAACGGCGTTTTGGTTTTTCTTCATCCATGGCTTCCAGATCTTCATCATCGAAAAACTCGTCGTCATCGTCAAAATCATCATTCAGTCGGATTGCATCTAAAAACTTATCTAAAACACTCATTTTATAATCTCCTATCTAAATTGTTTTGGAGTAATCGCGTTCTCCAAAGATACCTGTTCCCACACGGACCATAGTAGCCCCCTCTTCTACGGCTACCTGATAATCATTGGTCATGCCCATGCTCAGAATATCCATATACACATTATTCATGTTTTTATCGCTAATGTCAACACTTAATTGCTTCAATCTTCGGAAAATACATCTATTTTCTTCGGGATTTTCCACAAATGGTGCAATTGTCATAAGGCCTTTCACCTGAATATTGGGAAGAACGGAAATCTCTTCAATTAATGGAAGAGTTTCGTCAACGGAGACACCAAACTTGGTATCTTCTTCTGCAACATTGACTTCAATAAGAATGGGAATCACGCGATTATGCTTTTTTCCTTCCTGATCAATCGTCTGTGCCAGACGAAAAGAATCTACAGAGTGGATTAAGGCTGCTTTGTCAGCAATATATTTTACTTTATTTCTCTGTAAATGACCGATTAAATGCCAGGTAAGATTTTTGGGAAGTACTTCATATTTGGAACAAAGTTCCTGTACTTTATTTTCCCCAAATACAGTCTGTCCTGCCTCAATCGCCTCTTCAATCATTGCTACAGGTTTTGTTTTGCTTACAGCGATTAAAGTAACTTCCTTGGGATCTCGTCCGCTTCTTATGCAGGCTTCTGCAATTTCATTTCTTACTATTTGCAACTGATCAACTATCATTTATAAACACTCCTTAATATAAAATATCATCTTCTTTTACTGATTTCCCATTTCTGACAATATGATCGAACTGAGCAATTCCATAATCTGTGCCGGTAGCTACGATACAATACTCATCGTTTTGATCCAGAATCAATATTTTTCGAAAAACAGCATATCCTTTGTTAATGCAATAAACTCCTTCGATGGATTTTGTTTTTCCTACTGTGTAAGTTGCCTGAGAATCCGGCTTGATGATCTCGTCTCCTTCTGAGAAAGTTGTGGTATCTACATAGTAATATTCATCGTCTTCTTCATAAATTGTTGCTTGAATAAATTCAGACGTACTTCCGGTTTCTTTCCCTTTTTCCCGGATCAATTTGTTGAAACCGGCTTTTCCGTTCTCGTCACTATATGTCACATATTCTTTTGGAATCATAAAAAAATCTTTGGTGACAATAGAACTTAAAGGGATTTTTAAACCACTTTGTGTATTGGTAACCAGCTCAATCTCAAGAAAACGGTCGTTGGAATAACGGATCATTCCATTGGAAAACTTGATTCTGCAGTAATAATTCCCTTCATCGTCTGTAATTATGGAAAAGTTACCTACCTGAGTGGTATCATCTTTCAGAAATTTGACACGGATTGTTTTTCTTCCGGATAGTTGTACAGTCTGTTCGCTGGTGAGTGGAATAATGATAGACCACTCCTCACTGGTAATCAGCTTATATACAGTATCGCCTGCGGAAACTTTATGTTCCGTCTGTAGATTAGTAATACTGTAATTTCTTTTATTAAAACAATCCGGTGAAAGATTATCTTCTGTCACATCTTCATATCCATCTAAAGAATATAGAATGATCCCATCCTGTGCAGAGGTATACACAGTCTGTTCACCGATCGTTTGTGGAGCCTTGCCATCTTTGGTTGATGTCAGACCACTGTACTGAAGGATGGTTCCCTCCAGTTTGTATTTGTAGTTGTAGGTATCATAAAAGTTACTGCTGTCAAAAGATGATGAAAAAGCAGCCATGGAAGATCGGATTCGAGAATAATCTTCTTCGGTCAGATCATCAACTGCTGCCGAAGTCTGATTATCCCCCAGCGAATATACGACTCCTGATTTGGCTACTTTAGAATTTTCCCTTGCATAATAGGTGATATATCCGGATGCATTGGCTGTAACAACTTTTTCTTCCCGCAAAGCAAGGGCGGTATAAGTCTTATTCTTGGCCAGTGGACCGGCAGTAACCTGATAAGATTCAATATGATCTGCAGTTAGATACAAAACAACGGTTATTATCATATAAACAAAAATAGCCCCGAATATAAAAGTACCGATATTTAATGGGATTTTACCCTTCAATTTTCCCATAATACTTCCGGCATTTATAAAAAGCTTAGGCTTTTTCTTATCTGCCAAATAAACACTCCCTTTCGGTATTAATACCCATATAAATTTATAATACCATTCTACTTGCCAATACACAAGTATAAAAAATGGAAGTATGTGAAATACTAGGAAAGACCATAATAATTAGGAGGTAATGGAAAGAATATGAAAGGATTGGATTATACAGTTCTGGTGATTGGAATAATAGGTGCTTTGAACTGGGGATTGATTGGACTATTTCGATTTGATCTGGTAGCATTCTTATTCGGCAACATGAGCTGGCTGTCAAGAATTATTTACACTCTGGTGGGAATCGCTGGTCTGTATCATTGCACGTTTTTTGGACGTCTCAGTGACGGTAATCAGAGATAATTTAAGAAAAATTCTAAAATGAAAGAGGATGTCACAAAAGTGAAAATCTGTAACATCCTCTTTCATTTATCAATTGACTACTTTGGTCAGTCATTATAAAGCAATAATGATATCCTCCTGAAGTTCATCCGGTATTTCCTCTTTATCAAGAGATATACTGATTATAAAATTGATATTGAATAACTTGGAAATTTTCTTCAGCTGATTCATGGTATCAATAATTTCCTGATCTTCTAATTTTGCAATTTTTAAAAAGCTGTCCAGATACATTTCCTGTAAATCATGATCCTGAGAAATAATACCACAAATAAAGCCGATGAACTCATCAGAGTTTTTCAAGGGATAAGAAGATACATCAATCAGACGTACTTTATTGTTGAGCTCAAACATATGTTTCGTACTTTTATCTAAATATACGATGTTTCCATCAGCAGACTTAATCGCTCCATTCACCTTATCCAAAAGCTGCTTAGTTTTCCCCTTCCCCTTTTTGCCTACAATTAATTGAACCATAGCAGTTTCCTCCTTAGATATTTTATAGTATGTATTTACTAAAAACTTCTTTGTTCTTGGTACAATTATAGAATAAATGCCTAAAAATTACAATGGCTAAATACAAATTTTTAAAAAATTTATGAATTTATTTTGCTTAACAGCTGATTCATATTGTCATACAGTGAAGACTTCGTTGGTGCATGAAGAATAATAGAAATGAATGGTTCACCATATGCATTCTGACTAAGAAGAGCCAGACAGGATCCGGCATCTCCTGTAGTACCTGTTTTTCCGCCCAGAACAGTTACATTTTTTGGCGGAGTCACCTGCTTAGTAAGATATTGATCTGTTGAGTCAAGGTGAGTAACAATTTTTTCTTCTCCCCTCATATAAGTCAGATTATAAGAACCCATCTGCATGACTTCCATAAAATGAGGATAATTCATAGCTTCCTGCAGCATAAGATAAATATCATATACTGTTGTATAGTGGTTTTCATCCTGGAGTCCGGTAGGATTGACAAAATGTGTGTTGGTAGCACCAATAGACAGTGCTTCCTGGTTCATCATATCTACAAATGTCTCCACACTTCCACCAATGTGCATTGCAATGGACATGGCTGCATCGTTACCGGAATAAATCAAAAGTGCATGAAAAAGTTCATCCATGGTTACTTTATCTCCCGGCTGAAAACCGATTTCTGTGGAACCCTCTTCCAGATTGACAGAATTCTCAGAAATAGTTACAACATCATCAAGATTTCCATACTTTAAAGCAAGGATTCCAGTCATAATCTTAGTAATACTTGCAGGATATGCTTTCTCATGGATTCCCTGAGCAAAAAGTACCTTACTGTGATCAAGGTCGAACAGTCCTCCCAGAGTAGTTGATGATATGGCCACGCCATCCAGATTTACATTCTTCGAGGAAACGCAAAGAGAAGAAGCAAAAGAATCTGCTTTCTGCATTTGAATTTCCGCACCGTGGGTTCCGTAGAGTTCGTCCTCCATATTATATGCGAAAGTCATGTCAAGCTGCTTGGAACGCCTTAAAAAAATCAAAGAAGTTATGCCCAGACTGCCGACTACGATAAGAATCGCTATCAGTATAAGCGTATTTTTCCATTTCTTTTTCCATAGTTTTTTATTTGTATACTTCACGCCAGTCAAGTTCTCCTCTGTCCAGGGATTTTATTAACAGTTCTGCCGAAGCAAGGTTTGTTGCAAGAGGGATAATATGTGTGTCGCAGATACGAAAGATTTTATTTGCATCCGGCTCATGCTTTTTCTGCTCATACGGTCCGCGGAGGAAAATAATCAGATCCATTTCATTTTGTTCAATCATAGATGCCATCTGCTGCTCTCCTCCTACATGCCCGGCCAGGAGTTTGTGAACAGAAAGATTGGTTGCTTCTTCGATCAGTCGACCAGATGTGCCGGTCGCATATAATTCATGTTTTGACAGAATTCCTCTATAAGCAATACAGAAATTCTGCAGCAGTTTTTTCTTTGATTCATGTGCAATAAATCCGATATTCATCTTTTCAACCTCCTAAATATTTCCTGTTTTGCAGTCCTACATTTAAAACAAGTCCCATACCTGCGAATAAACTTACAATGGATGTTAGTCCGTAGCTTACAAATGGCAATGGGGTTCCTGTATTTGGAAACAGACCCGTGGCAACGGCAATATTTAAGAAACTCTGAAAGCCGACCACGGAACCTACCCCGCAGCAAATAATTTTACCTGACAGATCTTTTGCCTTCCTTCCCACCAGAATACATTCTAATGTAATAAGAAATAAAAGTAATACTATTCCGGATGCACCGATAAATCCCAATTCCTCACCGGCAACAGCAAAGATAAAATCTGTTTGAATCTGGGAAACAAAATTTCCTTTATTTGCTGATGAAACTTTATTATTATTATAGCCTTTTCCTGTAAGCTGACCAGAACCAATAGCTGTGATTGAATTATTCTGCTGTACGATATCATCTTTGTAGGTCTCATCTTCAGGATACATCCATGCCATGATTCGGGTCTTCTGATAAGAGTCAATGATCTCTATATCCGTCTGTGTGATCAGGAAAAATGCGATCCCCAGTACAGGAATGACTACCGCAAGAATTCCTCCTATGATTTTGTAACTTAATCCTGCAATATACATTAGAATACAGAAAACAACAGCGACAGTAATTGTATTTTTTAAATCCGGTTGATCCAGTATGAGATAAAGAGGTACTGCCAATAATGCTACAGATTTTATGATTGTTTTAAAAGTATTCAGATCATCTTCATGCTCCATGAGAAATCTGGCAAAAAACATAATCAACAGGATTTTAGAAAGTTCTGTGGGCTGGAAACGAACAAAACCCAGGTCCAGCCATCTTGCAGCACCACCGGAGGTATCACCCGCAACTCGAACAAACAGCAGCATGATAATATTCCCTGCATAGATAATCCAATAAAAGTTTAAAATCCAGCTATAGTCAAATAGAGAAACTATGACCATCACGACAAGACCAAGTATTACTCCGGCAAGCTGTCTGGTCTGCAGTGATTCCATGGCGCTTCCCACCAGTAAGACTCCGATTCCGCTGATCATGATAAGCCATAATACCAGCCGAAAATTATAATCTTTAAGTTTGTAAAGTTTTAGCATATCTATACACCTGTATCCTTATTGTAGATTGTCTCGTTTGTAATAATTCTAAATATCTGTTTGTGTTTTCAGAGGTATACTGGCCATCAGTACAGGGGGCGATTGTCGGAAAGAGATAGAAACATTTCTACTGTCAATAGGTACATATTTTCCGGCAGCCTTTATCATATCGTTCTTTAACATCTGCATAGTCTGGGGAGAGCAGCTTACCCTGTCAGCAACCAGAAGAAGCTTTAGTCTATCCTTGGCAATCGAACCTGAAGTTTTCCGATTTTTGCTAAAGAAACTCATAGTATCCCTCCTATTTGTGAAACAGACGTCCAAAAAATCCTTTTTTATTGTCCAGATTCAGGAAAGGAACCTCTTCTCCTAAAATACGCCTACAGATATTTGCATAAGCCTGTCCGCATACTCCTGGTTTTCCGGCAAGAGGCTCACCCTGATTGGTTGCGATGACTACATTCTCATCATCCGGAATGGTACCGATCAAGGGAACTGCTAAAATATCCACAACATCATCCACAGACATCATATCACCTCTGCGTATCATATCCATACGCAGGCGATTGATGATCAGATGGATATCCCGAAGCTCTTCCGCTTCCAATAAACCTATAATACGATCTGCATCACGAATGGCAGATACCTCAGGAGTCGTTACCACAAGGGCTTTATCAGCACCGGCGATGGCATTCTTGAATCCCTGTTCGATCCCGGCAGGGCAATCCAATATAATATAGTCAAATTGATTTTTCAGTTCTTCACAAAGTTTTTTCATCTGTTCCGGTGTAACAGATGTTTTGTCTCTGGTCTGAGCGGATGGCAGCAGATATAGTCCGGAATATCGCTTGTCTTTGATTAATGCCTGTTTCAATCGGCAGTTTCCCTCAATTACATCCACAAGATTGTATACAATCCGATTTTCCAGTCCGAGTACCACATCCAGATTTCGAAGACCGATGTCGGTATCCACCAGTACAACCTTTTTATCCAGTGCAGCAAGGCCTGTGCCGATATTGGCGACTGTAGTCGTCTTTCCCACCCCGCCTTTGCCTGATGTTACTACAATTACTTCACTCATATTCTATCCTCCTGCTCTGTCAAAATAAACTGGTTATCCTTGGCAGCTTAATCATTAATCTGTCCGTGTATTGGAAACTTTACTTGAGTTTACCTGACCTGTGAGAATTTCTGTTTCATCTTTAAGATCAAAATAATAGTTCAGCACATCTTTTGCAACATATTCAGCGTTTGTGGAAGAATAGCCGTATGCAATACGGACAGCCATAGCAATCTCGGGTTCATCTGCCGGTGCATAACCGACAAACAGACCATGGTTGGCTCTTTTGTAAGACTGCTGTGCAGTACCGGTTTTGCCGGCAAGAGAAATCTGAAGGTCCTGGAAGATCGGCCAGTTAGAATCATTTTTAATAACACCTTCCATACCTTCATGCACATCATCCCAGATCCACTGGTCGAGGGTAATGGTACTTAAAACCTCAGGGGTATAATCTTCCAGTATGTTTCCTTCAGAATCTGTGGTTTTATCTAAGAGTGAGATATTATAGCTTGTCCCGCTGTTCGCCAGTGTTGCTACATAGCGAGCCAGTTGGGAAGTCGTATAATTGTGAGTACCCTGTCCAATAGAGGAAGGGATCGGAAGCTGATCAGAAACCCTTGGACTTGCCTCTGCAATCTCCAGGCCGGATTTCTTGTCCATATTGAATAATTCTGCATATTTCATCAACTGTTCCGTGGCTCTGCTGTCAGAAAAATTACCGTTTATGTCCTGACCCAATCGGTAAGCAGTTTCACTCATAAAGATATTACATGAATTGGTAATACCACCTGTCACGGAAATCAGTCCGTGACCGGGTTTATACCAGCAGTCCAGATCAGAAGCCTGGATCTTGTCGAAAGTACCGTTACAGTTGATGTAAGTATTGTCATCAATAACACCTTCACAGAGCCCCGCAATGGCTGTGATTGGTTTAAAAGTGGAACCGGGAGCTGTTCTCTCCTGTGTTGCTTTATTATAAAATGGTTTGGATAAATCTTTACTTAACTGGCGATAATACGCTACATCCATATTATTTGCCAGTCGATTATTGTCATATCCGGGATAAGATACACAGGCCAGTGTCTCACCACTGTTCGGGTCAACAATGACAATAGAACCGGAACAGGGATCCAGAGCCAGCTGCGCTGGTTTGATCTCCAGATTGGATATTTTGGATATCATAAGATCCATGGCTGATATATTCCCGGAAATAAAACTTTCATATACACCATCATCTTTTGAAAGGACACCTTGGTCGTAAAGTATGATGCACAAGTCAGTCCCAGAAATTTCATCGTCAAGAAGCATATATTTATAAAGCGTTTTATTAAATTCTGTATCATCTTTCAGGTAAGAAGAAATATAAGAAGCAAGCTCCTGATAAACTTCTGTAGAATCCAGATAGGTGTTCTTATCTGAAATCTGTGAAATATCGATCCAGTTCTGGCTGGCTGCATAGGTCAGATACTCCTGAAGACTGATAGATTCTTCAGAAGCCCATGCCTTATAGGTTGGATCATTTTTATCAATGGCAGTCTCGGAAAGAATTCCTGTTTTGCTCATTAAAAGTTCATTGACGATATAACTTACATATCCCTGCATCTCATCGCTAAGTTCAGAATAAGGGACAGGATCCACACCAGTCAGTTCATCACTGATCTGTTGGAAAACTTCTTCCTGCTTTCTTTCAAAAACTCTTTCTACTTTCTGTTCTGTTTCACTGGCATCTTCTTCCGTAAAATGAGTAATATCAATAATGGAATTGTTTACCAGCGCATAATAGACATCGTAGATCGGAATCGGAATTGTAGATGCATCAGTATCTTCATCAGCTTCAAAGGTTTTAATATCGCGGATATTGGCAACTACAATACTGGCAATCTGCTGTTCCAGAATCTTATAGCATGCAATCTGAAGATCTTTGTCAATCGTCAGATATACATCGTTTCCCTGCGTAGGTTCTTGTCTTGAATCTTCATCGATCTCCAATACTTTACCCATACTGTCTACATATACTTTTTCAGATCCGTCTTTTCCCTGAAGAGTTGTTTCCATCACCTGTTCAATACCGGATTTACCTACAATGGAAGTGGTGGAATATCCGGCATCCGGATTCTCTTCTTTCAGATCGGCAAGTTCTTCTGATGAAATTTTACCGGTATATCCAAGTATGGAAGCAAAATAAACACTGTCGGTATAAACCCGGATGGAATCCTCTTCAATATCCACTCCCTGAAGCTCATTCTGATTTTCCAGAATCGCTGCAACAGTTTCTTCGCTTACGTCAGAAGCTATTGTTACCGGCATATATTTGCGAAAACTAGTGGTAAAAAGAGCATAACGCACGGTTATAATCTTTAGAAGTTCCTCATTCGTGAATGATTCAGGAAGTCCGGCATCAGCAAGTTCTTTTTCTGTATAAGGTCTGTCATTATTGACGATACCGAAACGCTCTGATAAATCTTTGATTATTTTTTCTGCGGATGCATTCGCTTCATCTGTTTTCAGTTCGTCGATTTTATTGTAGCCATATACGTCGGCTTTAAAACGGGATAATGATACCCCTTCTACATCAAAAGCATATCTTCCGGCTTCATCCAGAATGACATGAAAATCCTGATTGATGCTATCTCCGTGTTCTTCAATAATTTTGATGATTTTATAGATTTCACCGTTCAGTGAAAGATTTTTTCCTCTGGTGGTACTGTAGGAACCATTATCTTCCAGAGTGACAGAGTAAGAAAGCTCGTTGGATGCAAGAACATTGCCGTTTCTGTCATAAATATTTCCACGGGTACTTTTTAAAGTACGGGTTTTTGTAGTCATAATACTGAAATTATCAGCATATTCCTGTCCGTGAATGATCTGCAGAGAAAAAAGCTTCTGGATCAACACAAAGAACATAAAAAGAAAAATAATAATCAGTATCACATGTCTGGGTATGGAATTTTTCTTTAAAAATTTTTTTAATCTTTTCATCAGGGTAATCTCGGTCCCTCCCATTCACTCTCCGTAAGCCAGTGATTCAGTTTATAAAGCAGACGGTACAGGATTACGGTAATCAATACGGTATAAACCACTTCCGGAATAATAATGTGTCTGAGATAATTAAAAATACCCAGACGTCCCCTCAACATAAACTGCAGTACATAGACTGCCAGACCGTAAGCAAGATCGCTGATAGCGACCAGAACCATAGGCACTTTTACATCTTCGTCGTAAAAAACTTTATATAGGAAACCATTGAGAAATCCGATATACATATAAATCAATGCATAAAATCCTACAAGATTTCCGTAGAATATGTCAATCAACAAGCCACAGAAAAAACCAACGAACAGTCCTTCTTTTTTCCCTCTCATGAAACCGAAAGATACGGTGAGGATCAATAACAGATTAGGGGATATGGAAGCTATGGCAAGTGACTGAAACACAGTGCTCTGCAGAATAAAAGTGATTAATATCAACACAGCAAGAGTCACTTTCCTTTTCATTCTTCTGCTCCTTCCTCCACTGCCTGCTGTTTTAACTGTTTAATAACAAGTACTTCCTGAATATCATTAAAATCAACAGCCGGTATAATCGTTCCGTTTTTTGTCAGGTTATTGGAATCGTCCTGGACTTCACTGATATAGCCGATCAGAATACCTTTTAGGAATTTATTACTCACAGAAGAAGTAACTACTTTATCTCCTTCCTGTACCTGATTTTCCTTGTCTGTAAGCTGAATAAAACGGATTTTCCCTTCATCCATCATTTCCAGATCGCCGGTTACCATACAGTTCTGGGAAATAGATGTGACAGAAGCACTGACATTACTGCTGTCGTCTATTATGGAACGGACAGTTGCCCAGTGTGCACCGGTGCCGGTAACGATACCGACAAGTCCGCCGTCAGCAATGACATTCATATCGGTCTCAACCCCGTCCTCGCTTCCTCTATTGATAATAAACGTGCTATACCAGTTTCCTGTATCTTTTCCGATAACCTGCGCACCGATCTTATCATATTCGGAATACTCCTGATCAAGATCGTAAAGAGCTCTAAGGCGTGCTGCTTCTTCCTGGTCCTGAACCAGATTACTGTTTTTAACTTTCAGTTCTTCAACTTGTTCTTTCAGTTTTTCATTTTCTTCAGCAAGGGATTTCATGCTCTGGAATCCTTTTTTCTGATCGTTCATCCAGGTTCCGACCTGATTAATTCCATTCTGGAACGGAACGACAACATATCCAAGAGCACTTCGTACAGGTGCAAATGAAAATCTGGATGATAAGGATAAGACAATCAGCCCGATACACAGGATGGTCATCATCGTAATCAAATGTTTCGATTTGAGTTTATGTCTGGAATTCTTTTTCATGATAACTCCTTTACTGTCTCTTACGATTTTTTGGAGTAAATGCCCAGTGATGCAGCGCATCATGGGTGACGATTTCCTTCAGACCGTAAACGGTACAAAGATCATAATACTTGGATAGCAGAATCGGACACCCGATCTGTTCCGATAATACCCGGTCGATATTGGGAATCATGGTACTTCCTCCTGTAAGGTAGATTCCTTCGGCAAGAATCACTTTGTGGATCTGCGGCGGAGTCCTTTCAAGGAAAGTTCTGATTTCAGCAGCAATTCCCTTTACAGAATTCAGAATAGATTCGTTGATCGTGGCGGAGGTAACAACTCTTTCTCTGGGAAGACCGGAAACACAGTCCATACCGATGATCTTTCGTGCAAGCTTTTGTTCCTGTTTCAGGTCCGCAAGAGACGCTTTAAGTCTTCCGGCAGTTCGCTGGCTGACAAAAAAATTATTTCTTCTTCTGATGTTTGTCAGAATATCCTGAGTGAAATGATCTCCTCCCAGGGGAATAAGCTTGCTGATGATTACACGGTTATCAGCAATGACAGAAACCTCTGTGGCGGCTGCACCTATGTTTACAATCATGGATCCTTTTGTTTTAATTATAGGGATTCCCAGAGCAAGCGCATCAACGATCGGACGTTCTACCAGCAATACTTTGCTTTTTCGAAAGCGGCCGCTTTGTGCTACTGCGTAATAAGCTCTTTTTTCTATCTCTGTCATATCTACCGGAACGGCAAAGTAGATCACCGGATGGCGTCCTACGCTGCGGCCGGTCTTTTCCAACAGCATCTGAAGAACAATCTCGAGCTGACTGATATTTGCAATCATACCACCGGACATGGGGGAAGTCACTTCTACGTTCGTGGGATTCTTTTCAAACATTTCATATGCTTCATCTCCCACTGCCAGTACATTTTCCTTGTTCCGTATGGCAATCATATTTCTCTCTTTTAATATTTCGTCACTTCTCTGGGAATAAATCTTGATCATGTTACTTCCCAGATCAATTCCATATACATGGTTTGTAAACATAAATGCATATCCCTTCTGTTTTGCATCTTTCAGTCTAAAATTCCTTCTTTATGAAAGCTGAAATATCGCTGATCCCCTATCACGATATGATCTAAGAGAGGAATGTCAACAAGACTGCATACTTCCCGTATCCTTTGTGTAAATAAAATATCTTCATTACTTGGGTGAGGATTTCCGCTTGGATGATTATGTACCAGAATGATATAAACGGCGTGATAACGGAAAGCCGCCAGTATCAAATCTCTGGGGGAAACTAAAGAGGAGTTGACTGTCCCCTTTCCTATGATCTCTTCTCCTAAAAGCTGGCTTTTGGTATTCAGCATCATACAGATCATCATTTCCTGTTCTTCGTGCCGCATACGTTCCATATAATAATCTGCGATGGTATCCGGATTCTGAAAGTCAAGAAGCTTTTTTGCTGATAAAACGGCAATTCGTTTTGATAATTCGCCAATACATTTGATCTGTATCGCTTTTACCTGACCGATCCCTCGGATATCCAACAAATCCTGAAAAGATAAATGATGAATACCTAAAAGACCTTCCTCTCTTCCGGCTTCCAGTACTTTGCGTGCCAGTTCAATGGAGGATATCCCCTTTGTCCCGGAACGCAGAATTACTGCCAGCAGTTCACTGTCAGTTAAAGCTTCCGGTCCCCGAAGCAGACATTTCTCATAAGGACGTTCATCGGTTGGTATTTCTTTGATGGAATGATTATTGTTCATATTGCCCTCCTTACTGTCTCTTCAGGCAGAGAGCAAAAAAATCCAATAATTCGGTTAACATTCTAGCATAAAATCGCTGCAAAGTATACCGTAATCAGGTGAAATTCACATATTTTTTACAGATTGCCTCCGCTACACGAAGTCCATCCATAGCTGCAGAGGTGATTCCTCCCGCATATCCCGCACCTTCTCCGCAGGGATAAAGACCTTCAATATTAGATAAATAGTCTTCATTTCTTGGAATCCGTACGGGGGAAGAAGTCCTGCTCTCTACACCGGAAAGAAGAGCATCCGGACGATTAAAACCTTTAATTTTGCTTCCGCAGGCTGCTATTCCTTCACTTAGTGAATGGTGAAGAAAAGGTGGAAAAATCCCGGCAAGGTTTTCAAAACCATAAGCACCTTTCATACAGGGAGTAACATCTCCGAAAGAGGTACTTGTTTTACCGGCACAAAAATCTTCAAATCTCTGAACTGGTATCTTACCGTCACATAATTTGAAAGCAGCCTGTTCCAGATATCTTTGAAAATACATACCGGCAAGAGGATTTTCGTAGACTCTGTCAGCTTCGGCGCTCTTCATTTTGTTTAAATAGGTAAAAGCATAGTCTGTATAGTCAGATGGACTTACGGTAACGATCATGGCACTATTGGCATTTATACTGTCTCTGGCATGATAACTCATGCCATTTACCGCAAGGAAACCTTCTTCAGAAGAAGCATTTACCACGTAACCGCCGGGGCACATACAGAAAGAATAGATTCCTCTTCCGTCAGAAAACTGGTGAGTCAGTTTATAATTAGCAGCTCCCAATGCATCCACTTTCGAAAGGCCGTACTGACTTTGATTGATCATCTCCTGTGGATGTTCTATGCGTACTCCCACAGCGAAGGATTTGGCCTCCATGGTAATTCCCCGCTGTTTCATCATCTCAAAGGTATCTCTTGCACTGTGACCAATGGCAGGAACAAGCACCTGTACGTCCATCCAATCCTTATGATTGATTTCAATTTTCTTTATTGTATTATTTTCAATGAAAAAATCAGTTACCTGACTGTTAAAGCAGAAGGTACCGCCCATATCCTCAATCTGCCTGCGCAGATTTGTAATTATTGTGATCAGAAGATCTGTTCCAAGATGTGGTTTATGATCGTATAAAATCTGTTCCGGAGCACCACATTCCACAAAAAGTTCCAATACTTTTCTATTTCTTCCGTAAGGATCTTTTACAGAAGTGTTAAGCTTACCGTCAGAAAATGTTCCTG
>JBJFCH010000025.1:0-4422 GCA_051888835.1 Oliverpabstia sp.
TTCAAGAAAGTATTGTAAAACTGGTGCAGTATGGATTGGCAACCGGATTGGTATGTGCGGAAGATAAGAGATATATGACCAATAAAATCCTGGAACTTTTGAAGATTGATGCGATTGAAGATGAGGCACTGCAGCAGATCATGGATTTTGACGGAAGCGATCAGACGGTTGTGGGTGAACTGGAGAGTATCCTTTCCTATATCTGCGATTATGCGTATGAGCAGGGATTGATGGAAGAAAACAGTGTAGGATATCGTGATCTGTTTGATACGAAAGTGATGAGCCTTATGGTGGATCGCCCCAGCAATGTGATCAGACATTTCTGGGAAATGTATAAAGAAGATCCGGTAAAAGCTACGGATGCACATTACAAATTCAGTCAGGATACGGATTATATTCGCCGTTATCGTATTGCTAAAGATATGAAATGGGTTGCTCCTACCGAGTACGGGGATTTGGATATTACCATCAATCTTTCCAAACCGGAGAAGGATCCCAAGGCGATTGCAGCTGCTAAACTTGCAAAACAGACTTCCTATCCGAAATGTCTGCTCTGTATGGAAAATGAAGGTTATGCCGGACGCCTGAATCATCCGGCAAGACAGAATCACAGAATTATTCCGGTGACGATCAATAACAGTCAGTGGGGATTCCAGTATTCTCCATACGTTTACTATAACGAACACTGCATCGTGTTTAACTCACAGCATGTTCCGATGAAAATTGAGAGAGCTACTTTTGCAAAACTGTTTGATTTTGTAAAGCAGTTCCCACACTACTTTGTAGGTTCCAATGCGGACCTTCCAATTGTTGGCGGATCTATCCTGAGCCACGATCATTTCCAGGGCGGACATTATGAGTTTGCTATGGCGAAAGCACCAATCGAAAAAGAAGTGACGATTCCGGGCTACGAAGATGTAAAAGCCGGAATTGTAAAATGGCCGATGTCTGTTATCCGTATTAGTGGATTGGACACAGACAGACTGATTGATCTGGCAGATAAGATTCTTCTTAAATGGAGAGGTTATACCGATGCGGATGCATTTATCTTTGCGGAGACAGACGGAGAACCGCATAATACGATCACTCCGATCGCAAGAAAGCGCGGAGATATGTTTGAACTGGATCTGGTACTGAGAAATAATATCACAACCGAAGAACATCCGCTTGGTGTATATCATCCTCATGCAGAGTTACATCACATCAAGAAAGAAAACATTGGTCTGATTGAGGTTATGGGTCTTGCAGTTCTTCCGGCTCGTCTGAAAGGTGAAATCGAAGGACTTTGCAAAGCGATCGTGGCAGGCGATGATCTGCGTGCTGATGAAAATCTGGAAAAACATGCTGACTGGGTGGATGAACTGAAAGAGAAATACACCTTTACTGCTGAAAATGTAGAGGATATACTGAAAAAAGAAATCGGTATTGTATTTATGAAAGTTCTGGAACATGCCGGTGTATACAAATGTACAGAAGAAGGCAGAGCAGCATTTATGAGATTTATTGAAAGTCTGTAAAAGATATAGCTTCACATGAAAGATAGAAAGTAATGAGAACGCCGGAATCTTGTTTGAATCCTAAAAATCGAACAGGATTTCGGCGTTTTTTGTAATAAAGAAAGCCCTCCGGTAGTAGAAGTTAAGCTAAAGTATATTTAAAAAGTATATTTTCCAGGATTGACAGAAGGATATAGTAACGTTATAATAATTCACGTTGACTGCCTGATGCGACAAAGAGGTAAATGTAAAAATGTTATATCAGGTTAGTTTATAATTGCATATTGAGCCAATAGAAGGTTGCAGGAAAGTAAGCAAAGTTGCTCGCCGAAGGAATAATACTCTCAGGTGTTTCTAAGTAAGGAAACGGGACTGTAATCGGATGGCCCTCTGGAGAATCCCGATAAACGGGTGCCGAAGGTGAAAGTGGAAAATAGTCCGCGAATCTCTCAGGCAAAAGGACAGTGAAGATGCGATAGGAAAAGGCAGCAGAGAAGTTTTCTGCGTTTTTTTGTGAATGCATATTCGGGATTCAGATAGTTATCTGGATCTTTTTTTAATGCATAAGTCCAGTCACAAAGCATAAACAGAATGCATGTTGGCATGCAATTTTGTTTATGCTTTAGTGACGACAACAGGTATGAGCAGTAAGATCGAGAAGAAAGCTCAATATGCGGGAAAATACGTAGAAAAAAGAGGAAAGAAAAATGGAGTACGTTGCTAAAGTGGTAGAATGTGTCAACACATTTTTATGGGACTATGCGCTTTTGATTTTGTTGTTGGGTGCCGGCATAGTTTTCACATGCAGTCTCAGATTTATCCAGGTACGCAAATTTAAAAAAGGAATGAAAAAGCTATTTGGAGAGTTTTCACTTCATGGCAAAAATGGTGAAAATGGTCTTAGTTCCTTCCAGGCTCTGACAACTGCGATTGCAGCACAGGTAGGTACGGGTAATATTGCAGGCGCAGCTACAGCTCTGGCATCCGGTGGTCCCGGAGCTATTTTCTGGATGTGGATAAGTGCATTTTTTGGTATGGCAACTATTTATGCGGAAGCGGTGATGGCACAGCACACCAGAAAAACAGAAAACGGAGCTATTGTAGGCGGACCGGTGTATTATATCAAATACATATTTAAAGGAAAATTTGGAAGATTTTTGGCTGGATTTTTCTCTGTTGCTATTATACTTGCGTTGGGATTTATGGGGAATATGGTACAGTCTAATTCCATAGGCGCAGCATTCAGCAATGCATTTCACGTAAATCCGCTGCTCGTGGGAATTTGTGTATCGATTGTGGTGGGTGTTATTTTTATTGGAGGAATTAAACGAATTGCTCGTGTGACAGAAAAAATAGTACCATTGATGGCATTTTTATATATTGTTGGATGTCTGATTATTCTTTGTATGAGACTTTCGGCAGTAGGAGGTGCATTGAAATCTATCTTCGTGGGCGCATTTTCACCTCAATCGGTGACAGGTGGTGTTCTGGGTGTGACCGTTCAGAAAGCAATGCGTTATGGCGTTGCCAGAGGACTTTTCTCCAATGAAGCAGGTATGGGTTCTACACCCCATGCGCATGCAGCGGCTGACGTGAAAGATCCATGTGATCAGGGGATTATTGCTATGATGGGTGTGTTTATTGACACTTTTATTATTCTAACTCTGACAGCACTTGTAATTCTTTCTACGGGAGTTCTTGGGAATGGAATGACCGGAGCAGAATTGGCGCAGAGCGCCTTTAATGTGGGATTTGGATCTTTTGGGGAAGTGTTTATTGCGGTTTGTATGCTGTTTTTTGCATTTACCACTATCGTGGGCTGGTACTATTTTGGCGAGGTGAATGTGCGTCATCTATTTGGTGAAAAAGCTATAAAATTGTATGGGGTTCTGGTGGTGATCTGTGTTGTGATCGGATCTGCTATGAAGGTAGAACTTGTTTGGAATATGTCTGATATGTTCAATGGATTGATGGTTCTCCCGAACCTGATTGCACTGCTGGCTTGTATCAAAGTGGTGCTTAAGATAACAAAAGATTATGAAAATAAGAATAAGTAATCCATAGTAGAAGGGGCTGATCAGTTGAACAGCCCCTTCTACTATCGTGTGATATTCTTCAGCCATCCGTATTTTTTATAATGTCTGTAGACGAAAGGAATTTTAAAAAATTCATCTGCACTCAGGAAAATATAGACAAACATCGGGGACAGTTTTAGGTAGAATGCCAGAAAAAAGCCAATTGGAATGATCCAGCACCACAGGGTGAACAAGTCACACAAAAAACCGAATTTTGAATCTCCGCCGGCCCGGAACACGGAGCTGATCCATGTGCTGTTCAAAGCAATACCGATGACATAGTAGGTATTGATAAACAGCATGAGGTTTAGATAGTGGATTGCGTTTTCACTTAAGTGTCCCATGGTCAAAAACAAGGGACGGAACAGTAGGATCAGGATTCCACCGAATATACCGAAGCATAAGCCGAGTCGAAGAAAACGTTTGGCGTATTCTTTTGCCAGAACAAGCGTAAATATTTTATGCCTGCGTCAATAATTTCGGAATCACTGGTATAGAATTAACCAGTGTGTTGACCAGATTTTGAATCATAATCGGAAGTACAATGGCAAATACCATTTTGTAAAAAGGTTTATCAATAGAAAATATTTTCTGTTTTAAAGTGGTCAAAATAATCTCCAGTTTTTACATAAAGCAGGACAACTGTGACCGGAAATGAGTCACAGCTGTCCTGCTTTAGAACTTTTATTTCATGACATGTTCTTTGTATATTGCGTGAGTAGTGGATTAGAACAGACCGGTAATCTTTCCGTTCTCGTCTACATCGATCTTCTCAGCAGCCGGTACTTTCGGCAGTCCAGGCATGGTCATGATCTCTCCTGTCAGAGCTACGATGAAGCCTGCACCTGCGG
>JBJFCH010000026.1:0-25784 GCA_051888835.1 Oliverpabstia sp.
ATCTCAGGTGATTGAGACGGGTGAACCTCCGGTCAATGCAATTCAGAAAAAGAAAGATTCTTCATTAGTTGTGGCTCTTCGTCTTGTGCGACAGGGAGATGCTTCTGCTTTTGTATCCTGTGGCAGCACAGGTGCGGTCTTGGTAGGCGGACAGGTTCTGGTAGGAAAAATCAAAGGTGTGGAACGGGCACCTTTAGCACCGCTTATTCCGACAGAGAAAGGTTTCTCCTTGTTGATTGACTGTGGAGCAAATGTTGATGCCAGATCGTCTCATTTGATACAGTTTGCCAGAATGGGATCCATTTATATGGAGAATGTGATGGGTGTCAAAAATCCTCGGGTAGGTCTGGTAAATATCGGTGCGGAAGAGGAAAAAGGGAATGCCCTGGTCAAAGAAACATTCCCCCTGCTGAAAGAGTGTAAAGACATCAATTTTATTGGAAATGTAGAAGCGAGAGATATTCCAAAGGGAGTGTGTGATGTTGTAGTATGTGAGGCATTTGTGGGCAATGTAATCCTGAAGCTCTATGAAGGTGTGGGAGGTACACTGATTAAAAAGATTAAAGAAGGAATGATGAGTTCATTGAGAAGTAAGATCGGTGCACTCCTTGTAAAGCCGGCTCTGAAGGAAACAATGAAAACTTTTAATGCCAGTGAGTACGGTGGTGCGCCACTTTTGGGATTAAAAGGTCTGGTAGTAAAAAGCCATGGAAATTCCAAAGCTAATGAGATCAGAAACTCCATTTTTCAATGTATTACTTTCACGCAGGAAGATATCTGCGGAAAGATAAAGGAGAATATTACAACAGAGAAAAAGGAAGGGTAAGAGAATGGAACTGGAAAAATTACAGAACATTATTGCAGATGTGCTGAATGTTGATACATCTGAAGTTACCATGAACACCACATTTACAGATGATCTGGGAGCAGATTCTCTCGATGTATTTCAGATCCTCATGGGAGTTGAGGAAACTTTCGATATTGAAATTGATCAGGAAGAAGCCGAAAAGATTGTTTCCGTAGGAGATGCGGTGGAAGCTATTAAAAAAGCGATTGAATAAAAATAAAATGAGGATGTTGTGAGAAGATTTATCCGCAGCATCCTCTTAGAAAGTTAACAGGTGAAAAGAATGGTGAGTAAGATACAGAAACTGGAAAACAGGATAAAGTATCAGTTTCATAATATTGAACTGCTGGAAACGGCTCTCAGACATAGCTCCTATGTCAATGAACACAGGATGAATCGGCTGGAATGTAATGAAAGACTTGAGTTTTTAGGGGATGCAGTGTTGGAGCTGGTGAGCAGTGAGCATTTATTCCGTAATTATCCCCAGATGCCGGAGGGAGAATTGACTCGTCTGCGGGCAAGCCTCGTCTGCGAACCTACGTTGGCATTTTGCGCAAGAGAACTGGAGCTTGGAGAATATCTGAGTCTGGGAAAAGGAGAAGAAATGACCGGCGGTCGTCACAGAGATTCGGTCACTTCCGATGCGATGGAAGCTGTGATCGGAGCCATCTATCTGGATGGTGGATTTGCTAATGCAAAAGAGTTCATACTCAGATTTGTGCTGAATGATATTGAACATAAAAAGCTCTTTTTCGATAGCAAGACTATCTTTCAGGAAATGGTGCAGGGGAAAATTCCGGGTGAAATTTCTTATCATATGATTGGGGAAGAGGGTCCGGATCATGACAAGATATTTTCTGCAGAGGTTTGGATCGGAGAAAAGTCCATGGGAAAAGGAAATGGAAGAACGAAAAAAGCAGCAGAGCAAATGGCTGCCTATCAGGCAATCTGCAAACTGAAAGATGATAAATAAGATAGAATTTTGACAGAGCAGGTGACATATGTATCTAAAAAGTATAGAAGTACAGGGATTCAAATCCTTTGCCAATAAAATCGTATTTGAATTTCACAACGGAATTACCGGAATTGTCGGACCAAATGGCAGCGGAAAGAGTAATGTTGGTGATGCGGTTCGATGGGTATTGGGCGAGCAGAGTGCAAAACAGCTCCGTGGGGGCAATATGCAGGATGTTATTTTTTCCGGAACAGAAACCAGAAAACCGTTAGGGTTTGCGTCTGTTGCCATTACGTTGGATAATTCCGATCATAAGCTTGATATTGAGTATGAGGAAGTGACTGTCACCCGCCGTCTCTACCGGTCAGGTGAGAGTGAGTATCTGCTGAATGGTGTCAATTGTCGTCTGAAAGATATCAATGAACTTTTTTATGATACGGGTATCGGTAAAGAAGGATACTCGATTATCGGTCAGGGACAGATTGACAAAATCCTCAGTGGAAAACCGGAAGAGAGAAGAGAACTTTTTGATGAGGCGGCCGGAATCGTAAAGTTTAAGAGAAGAAAGAATACTGCTCTTAAAAAGCTGGAGGAGGAACAGCAAAATCTGGTTCGTGTGACAGATATTCTGTCTGAACTGACGCGCCAGCTGGGTCCCCTGGAAAAGCAGTCAGAGACGGCCAGAGTATATCTGAAAAAGAAAGAAGAATTAAAACAGCTGGATGTGAATATGTTTCTGGTGGAGACGTCCTATATCCGTCAGCAGCTGAAAGATGTGCAGGATAAATATCAGGCTGCACAGGAGGAATTGAACCAGACACAGAGCGTTTTTGAGCAGACAAAAGCAGAGTATGAAGAGCTGGAAAAAGAACTGGAAGAATTGGATGAAAAGATTCAACAGGCAAGAGAACAGTCCAGTCAGAATGCTTTGAATAAACAACAGTTGGAAAATGATATTCAGATTTTAAAAGAGCAGATTCGTGCAGCGCATCAGAATGACAAACATTATCAGGAGAGGATTTCATTTATTGAACAGGAATTGTCCCGCCGCACGGAAGAAGCAAAAGGCCATCTTGCGGAAAAAGAGCAGCAGCAATTAAAAATCAAAGAAATATCAGAAAAGAAAAATGTACAACAGAATAAACTAAAGAAACTTCGATCAGAGATTGAGATTTGCAGCGGTGAAATCGAAGATAGTAAAAATGAAATTATTGAGATCCTGAATCAAAGGGCATCAACGAAGGGAAAAATGCAGAGATATGATGCCATGCTGGAACAGATTGGTATTCGAAAAGCGGCATTAAGTCAGAGGGTTTTGAAACTAAAAAGTGAAGAATCTGAACAGGCAGAGATTATCAAAGTACATCAGGAAAAATATCAGGAAATCAGTGACAAGATGGATGAACTGAATCGTGATTACCGGAAAACTGAGCGAGAAGTGGCATCCATCAGAAAGTTGATGGACGATCAGAACAAGCAGCTTGAAATCGCACAGACATCTTATCACAGGGAAGCTTCCCGTCTGGAATCTCTGCGAAATATGTCTGAGCGTTACGAAGGATACGGTAACAGTATCCGGAAAGTGATGGAGCAGAAAGCACATCATCCGGGAATACATGGTGTAGTCGCAGATCTGATTAAAGTGCAGAAGAAGTATGAGGTTGCCATTGAAACTGCTCTTGGCGGAAGTATACAAAATATCGTGACAGATAATGATCAGACGGCAAAATATCTGATTGAATTTTTAAAAAGAAATCGATACGGGCGTGCTACCTTTTTGCCATTAACGAGCATGAGAAAAAGCAGCTTTACGAATATGGCTGCCCTGAAAGAACAGGGTGTTGTAGGAACTGCTGATACTTTGGTGGAAGCGGACGCATCTTATCATACGCTTTTATCACAGCTTTTGGGGAGAACACTGGTAGTGGATACCATTGACCATGCCATTGCAATCGGGAGAAAATATTCCCATTCTTTGCGAATTGTTACTTTGGAAGGAGAGTTATTAAGTCCGGGTGGGTCCATGACCGGAGGTGCTTTTAAAAACAGCAGTAATCTCCTCGGAAGAAAACGAGAGATGGAAGAGCTGGAACTAAGTGTTGAGACGCTGAAGAGAGATATGCAGAAAATGCAGGCATCCATCGCCAAAAACAGAGATGACAGAAATGTTCGCAGAGATCATCTGTCTGATTTGACGGAACAGCTTCAGAAGTTACAGATTTCTCAAAATACAGAGAAAATGAATATAACACAGGCGGAATCCAGAATCCGGGAAATCCGTGGAGGCTATGGACAGCTTAAGTCTGAAGGAAGGGAAATAGAAGGACAGATTCGGGAAATTAAGGAGAACAGCTCCCTTATTCAGGCAGAGATGGAACTTTCCAGTGCGAAAGAAAAAGAGCAGGAGGATCTGGTCAGTGAAAAACAGGCAGAGCTGGAAGAGTATCAAAAGCAAGAGACTCAATATGCGAATGAACTGAATGAGATTCAGGTAGAATATACCGCTTTAGAACAGAAGTACAGTTTTTCACAGGAAAATATCGAACGAATCTTACAGGAAGAAAAAGGTCTGAAAGAGGAACTGGATCATATCCGGATTTCAATGAAAGAAAGCAGCCAGGATATGGAGAAAAAAGAAGCAAATATTCTGGATATTCAAAAAAGCATTGAAGCAGCTGAAAAAGCACAGATTGATGATGAGAAAGCGATGGAAGAATATCTGAAGAAAAAAGAAGAGCTGAATACTCAGCACAAAAGCTTCTTTAGCCGAAGAGATGAACTTTCCGGTCATATCAGTCTGATGGATAAAGAGTGTTTCCGTCTGAACAGCCAGATAGAAAAGCTGGATGAACGTCAGGAAAATCAGATTAATTATCTGTGGGAAGAATATGAGCTCACACCCAGTCAGGCTGTAGGGTATAAAATGGAAGAAATTCCGGATCGCACGGTGATTCGAAAAGAGATTACAGAGCTGAAAGATTCTATTAGAAAACTTGGCAATGTAAATGTAAATGCAATTGAAGAATACAAAGAAGTGTCTCAGAGACATGAGTTTTTAAGTGCACAGCACAGCGATCTTGTACAGGCGGCAGAGACTTTAAAAGGAATCATCACAGAGCTTGATGAGGGTATGCGCAAACAGTTTACAGAGAAGTTTGAACAGATTCGGATCGAATTTGATAAGGCATTCAAGCAGCTGTTTGGCGGAGGAAAAGGTACGCTGGAACTGATGGAGGATGAAGATATTCTGGAAGCCGGAATTAAAATCATTTCTCAGCCGCCGGGAAAAAAATTGCAGAATATGATGCAGCTTTCCGGTGGGGAAAAAGCACTTACGGCGATTGCACTTTTATTTGCCATTCAAAATCTTAAGCCTTCCCCATTCTGTTTATTGGATGAGATTGAAGCAGCGCTTGATGATTCCAATGTAACCAGGTTTGCCCAGTATTTACATAAGTTGACAAAAAACACACAGTTTATTATTATAACACATAGAAGAGGAACCATGAATGCAGCCGACCGTCTGTACGGTATCACGATGCAGGAAAAAGGTGTATCTACTCTTGTTTCTGTCAATCTGATAGAAAATCAGCTGGATGAATGACAGGATAGTGTGTGACCGAGTAACAGGAAAGTGAGGAGTAAATATGTCAGAGGAAAAGAAAGGGTTTTTCAGGCGTCTTGTAGATGGACTTGCAAAAACGCGAAATAACATTGTGGCTGGAATTGATTCTATTTTCAGTGGTTTTTCCAGTATTGACGAAGATTTTTATGAAGAAATTGAAGAAATTCTCGTGATGGGAGATATTGGGATCAACACAACGACTGCTATTATCGAACATCTGAAACAAGAAGTTACAGAGAAAAAGATTAAAGAACCATCCGAGTGTAAACAGCTTCTGATTGATGAGATCAAAAGGCAGATGGATGTAGGTGATACCGCCTATGAATTTGAAAACAGAAAATCTGTTGTCCTGGTAATCGGTGTCAATGGTGTGGGTAAGACCACGTCTGTAGGAAAGCTGGCAGGAAAATTAAAAGATCAGGGCAAGAAGGTAATTGTTGCTGCGGCAGATACTTTCCGTGCAGCTGCAGGAGAACAGCTGAGTGAATGGGCGCACAGAGCCAATGTGGATCTGATCGGCGGACAGCCGGGAGCTGATCCGGCAGCAGTAGTATATGATGCCGTGGCAGCAGCGAAAGCAAGAAATGCAGACGTACTTTTGTGTGATACAGCGGGACGTCTTCATAATAAAAAGAATCTGATGGAAGAACTGAGAAAGATTTATCGCGTTCTGGAACGGGAATACCCGGAAGCTTATCTGGAGACTCTGGTTGTCCTGGATGGAACTACCGGACAAAATGCCCTCGCACAGGCGCGTCAGTTTAAGGAAGTTGCCAACGTGACCGGAATTATTCTGACAAAGCTTGATGGAACGGCAAAGGGTGGTATCGCCGTTGCCATCCAGTCAGAACTGGATATTCCTGTAAAGTATATCGGAGTTGGTGAAACCATAGATGATTTACAAAAATTCAATGCAGATCAGTTTGTAAATGCATTATTTAACGTTAAAGAGGATGAATGAGAGGGAAAGAAATGCTTACATTAGAGAAATTTGAAGAAGCTTCAGAAATTGTAAAACAGGTAACACAGGAGACAAAACTGATTCATAGCGACTATTTCAGCAATATGACAGGAAACAGGGTTTATTTTAAACCGGAAAATATGCAGAGAACCGGAGCATATAAGCTTCGCGGTGCTTATTATAAAATCAGCACACTGACAGAAGAAGAGAGAGACAGGGGATTGATCACTGCTTCTGCTGGCAATCATGCGCAGGGTGTGGCTTATGCAGCCAAAGCATTTGGTGTGAAGGCGGTTATCGTTATGCCGACTACCACCCCTCTCATCAAGGTGGAAAGAACTAAGAGTTATGGTGCAGAGGTTGTGCTTTATGGAGATGTATATGATGAAGCATGTGCCCGTGCTTATGAACTGGCAGAGGAAAATGGATATACATTTATTCATCCGTTCGATGATCTGGCTGTAGCAACCGGACAGGGAACAATTGCTATGGAAATTGTAAAAGAATTGCCGTTGGTGGACTATATTCTTGTACCAATCGGTGGAGGCGGTCTGGCAACCGGTGTATCTACTCTGGTAAAATTGTTGAATCCCAATATCAAAGTCATCGGTGTAGAACCGGCCGGAGCCAATTGTTTGCAGGTATCCATGGATAAAGGAGAAGTAACTACACTTTCCAGCGTGAATACGATTGCAGATGGTACAGCGGTTAAGACACCGGGTGAAAAAATATTCCCATATCTTCAGAAAAATCTGGATGGTATCATCACAGTTGAAGATGATGAGCTGATTGTATGTTTCCTGGATATGGTAGAAAATCATAAAATGATCGTGGAAAATTCCGGACTTCTGACAGTAGCTGCTTTGAAACATCTGAATGTAAAAAATAAAAAGATCGTATCTGTTTTAAGCGGTGGTAATATGGATGTGATCACTATGGCATCCGTGGTACAGCTTGGTCTGATTCAGAGAGACAGAATCTTTACAATATCTGTACTTCTTCCGGATCGTCCCGGTGAGTTGACCCGTGTATCCCAGCTGATCGCTGAACAGCAGGGTAATATTATTAAACTGGATCATAACCAGTTCTACAGCACCAATCGTAATGCAGCTGTTGAGCTGAAGATTACGATGGAGGCATTTGGAACAGAACACAAGCAGCAGATTGTCGGAGAACTGGAAAAAGCGGGGTATCGTCCAAAACTGATTCGCCCGAATCTGTAATCCTTTCCGGAATCATTCGTATATCGCAAACCAAAAAAGACGTAATCCCAATGGGTTATGTCTTTTTTTGGTTCATAAAAAAACGACTAAGTGAATATAATAGTAACATTTAATGTAACGTATTGTTGCCAAAAAGTAATTGCATTAAAATAATAGAAACGATTTCATTTTTAGTTTATGAAGGATTAACGAAAAGGGGAACGGTATATGTCAAAATTTTCAGAGCACCTGGGACAATGTATCATTGGTTCCGGGATGACAGAGAACCAGCTGGCGAAAGTGAGCGGGTTTAATCGCAGCTATATTGCATTGATGAAAAATGGGCTGCGAGTATCTCCGGATACGGGAAAGATGATGAAGCTGATTGATACCCTGAATTTACCGCCATATGAATACGATGAAATATGGTCGGAATATATCAGGGCAAGAATGGGGGATTCCATATATGAAAGGAATCAGGCAGTGATTGATTTCCTGGAAAGCTTTAATAACAGTTCCGATGTATTCATCCGGTCGTCTCACCGACATGAGATATCGGATGTTAAAACAGTGAATAACCGGATGGATTTGGAATATCTGATCAAAGCTGTGATGGAACAGGAGGCTTTAGATCCCAAAGGTTATATACGTATCATCATGCAGCCGGATATGCCCGTGTTGAAAAGTACTTTGCCGGAAATATGTAAGAATAATAAAAATCTCAGGATTGATCATATCATATGCCTGGATCATCCACCAGGTGGTGGATATCAAAAAGATGAACTATATAATATTAAAATGTTGAAATTTCTTATTCCTGTCCTCATATTCAGTAATAATGAGAATTACAGGATTTATCATTATTATGATCAGGTCACATCACATTTCAGTTCTGCTTCACTTCTGCCATGTGTGGTCTTAACAAATCATTATGTTATCAATATGAATGCTTCCATGAATAAAGGTTTAATGATCAAAGACAAAGAAATAATTGAATTTTACGATAACCTGTTTCGGGAATTGAAGCAGGGATGTCGGATTTTGCTCAAATGGATCAAATCTAAGGAAAATCTCTGTAAATACTTCGATTCAAAAAATAAAACGGAAAATATTATATATACAGCGTCTCAGCAGCCATATATCGGTGAACTGAAAATGGAGAATCCGGCTAAAATCATTTCTTATTGTACAAAGAAAGGTTTGCGTTTATTTGCGGAAAAAGACACAAAAGTTAAGGAACAAGGAAATCACAGTGCTTCGTCGAATGGTAATAATCGATTGCTTTTATTACGGAAGCTGCTGGATGCACTGAAACATGAAAAATATGAATTATATTTTATGGAAGAGAATAAAATTAATTTTCCGAAAGCGCTTCATATATATTCTTGTGGATTGACCGAAGCTGTATTTATATACGATTCAAAAAAAGATAATATCAGATTTGTATTGAAAGAAAAGAGTTTTACAAAAATACTGTCTGAGTTTTTCCGGGATTTTATGAAAACTCCCCATGTAAGCAGTTTGGAAGAAACCATACGGTATATAGAACAATTAATTGATGAACTATCTGAGGATAAGAAGGGGAAGGGTGAATGAAGCTATGAATTATATGATCACAGCAAATAGTGATCCAGGTATCAAGAAAGGAATCAACCAGGATGCATTACTGATCAAAGTTGCACAGACGAGTATTGGTAAGGTTTGTCTGGGAGCCGTGTGTGACGGAATGGGAGGATTGACAAAAGGTGAACTTGCGGGAGCAACCATAATCAGATCTATAGAAAAGTGGTTTGAGACTGTGTTCCCGACTATGTTAAAACGTGGTTTTCGGTCGGAAGATCTGAAGCTTCAGTGGAATACAATGGTGTTGGAACAGAATCAGAAGCTTGCTTCCTATGCTTCAAAGCGCGGCATACGTATGGGAACTACTGTTGTAGCAATTTTGCTTATGCAGGATCAATACTATCTTATGAATGTAGGAGATTCCCGGGCATATCTGGTATCTGATCAGCTTTATCAGCTTACCAAAGATCAGACCTTTGTACAGCGTGAGTTGGATGCTGGACATATTACGGAGAACGAAGCAAAATATCATCCATTGCGTAATGTTCTTTTACAGTGTGTGGGAGCTTCCGAAGTAGTGATTCCTGATTTTTATGAGGGGCAGGCTTACCCTGAGAACGTGTTTATGCTCTGTAGTGATGGGTTTCGTCATATTATCACTTCGAAAGAGATTTATAGATATCTGAATCCATCAATTTTGGTCAACGAAAAGATTATGCATGACAATGTAGTTTTTCTTACTGAATTGAACAAGCAGCGCAGGGAAGCAGATAATATTTCCGCAGTATTGATCAAAACTTGTCGGGAGGGATAGAAGATGCTTCAGATCGGATCTGTAGTAGACGGGAAATATAAAGTGTTAAGCATCATCGGTCATGGAGGTATGAGTGTGGTTTACCTGGCCTTAAATGAAAGGGCAAATAAAACCTGGGCGATCAAGGAAATACGAAAAGAAGGAGTACAGGATTTTACTGCAGTTAAAAATGGACTTATCGCTGAGATTGATATTTTGAGAAACCTTAGCCACAAATATCTGCCGAGCATTGTGGATATTATTGACGACGGAGATACCTGTCTGATTGTTATGGACTATATTCAGGGGAAATCTTTGCATACGATATTAAACGAAAGGATGGAGCAGGAAGGAAAACCAATTTCTCTGGAGGATACGATTTCCTGGGGAAAACAATTGTGTGATGTGCTCTATTATCTTCATACGCGACCAAATCCGATTATTTACCGTGATATGAAACCAGCCAATATTATGTTGAGGCCTAATGGAGAGATTGCCTTGATTGATTTCGGTACTGCCAGAGTGTTCAAATCAGGCAATGCAGAAGATACTACCTGCCTCGGAACTCCGGGGTATGCAGCTCCGGAACAGTATGGAGGGAACGGCCAATCGGGACCACAGACGGACATCTATTGTCTGGGAGCAACACTTCATCATCTGATTACCGGAAGAAATCCGGCAGCAACGCCATTTAATTTTCCAAGGATTACCCAGTGCAGACCGTCACTTTTGGAACCGTCATCTCGTGAATGGAGAAATACACTTCTTGGTCTGGAAATGATTATTGAAAAATGTACGAAATATGAGATGAAAGATCGATATCAATCCTGTGCACAGTTAAAATATGATCTTGAGCATCCGGAAGGATTGGGAATGCCTTATCGTAAGCAGCTGAAAAAGAAAGTGATTGCCTTTGGAGGGTGTGCAGCTATGACAGCGATTTTAGGAGGAGTCTCATTGTTCGGAAAAATCATGGGTTCCAATACAGAAAAAAGTGGGTTTGATTACTATATCAGTAAGGCAGAGACTTCATCCGGTACGGAATCACTGAATCAGTACCGTAAAGCGATTGCGTTGAATCCTGTATCCGAAAAAGGGTATCTGGGAATGCTGGATACCATGCTACAGGATAATGAATTCTCTACAGAGGAAGATGTGATGATTAATATCGTTCTGGATTCTAAGGATAACGGACGGGAAAAAGATAACAATACATATTTTAAAACAAATAAAAGTGGATATATCAAATTCTCTTATCAATTGGGTCTGGCTTACTATTATTCTTCAGGAAGCGGTGGAGACAAGGCTTCCGCAAAAGGATGGTTTCGGAATGTTATGGATGCAGATATGGACGCTGTGGATCTGGGAGAAGATAATTCTCAGAAAGATGCATGGAAAATAAGAGCCGAGATCCTTGGAAAAATCTGTGAGTACAGTGGCAAGATCGGTGTGGCCAATCAAGCAGGGGATGAAGAGGTTTCGTATAAAGATTATTGGTATGATCTGATATCAATGATGGATGAAAACGTAGCAGACCGTGATAATGTGATTACAGAACTACGCCTCTATTATGAAATCGTGTATCAGGTTTTCAGCAGAACGATAGAATTCAAAGATGCAGGTTTGGAGCAAACTGCCCTGGTTCAGGTACTGGATAATATCAAGGAAAGACTAAGCGCATTGGATCCAGGAAAAAACAGGCAGGCAGAAGATTTGATACTTTCAATTGGAGAAAACATACAGATGGCAAAAAGAAATATCGCATCTGCGTATGCTTCCGGTACTGTGTCAAAGAATTGGGAAGGAGATAGTTGATGGGTGTCCAGAATTTTGAGCAACAGATAAGATTATATCACAGTATTTTTGTGTACTGTGCAATCGCATCACTTATTGTACTGATAATCACTATTATTTTGTTCTTTGTTCTTAAGATTCCCAAAGTGATTGGAGAAATAACAGGACGAGATGCAAGAAAGGCGATCAGTGAAATGATGGAAGATAATAAGATTTCTGTGATAAACCGGACAAATATGCAGAAGTGGGATGGAGATGATGTGTTTGTGATTGAAAGAAGTATTGTGGAAATTCATACAGATGAAGTAATAGGAGAGGAATAGATGAAAGGAAAGAGAACAATAGCAGGGTGGTTATTTCTAATTGGTCTGGTAATTGTGGCTGCATCGGTCATAATATTGTTTTCTGCGAGGAATGTGAATGGTGAAGCTTTTACGCGGACTATGAATCATAGGACAGAAACAATTGTATTTACCGGTGTAACACAGATTCCCTATGAGGAAGCATCCAGGATACAGTATTTGAATTTTGAAGCATGGATTACAGATGATACAGATATAAATGTTGTGGATAAAATAGTTAAGATCAAGAATCCCGATGGCTGGAGTGCTGCTGATTCTGAAAATATTCTTACAAATATTTCGGTACAGATAGATTCTGTAATTTTCGAAGGTGAATTATACAAAGTGACAGGCAGTGTGTCATTTGGTACATTGTCAGCCGGAAATACTGTAATTACAGTAAGTTATGATGATTCATGGAATGAGGATGAGGCTTTTCGTAACCCTGTGAATGGTACAGGGAATGTTAAAGTAATTCCAAAAGAATTAATGATCAACCGTATTTCATTCCCGCATGACAGAACATACGATGGAACAAAAAATATCAATCTGGAAAATGTTATTTTGTCGGGAATCGTTAATAGTGATGAAATATATGTAAGTACAGGAAACGAAAAAACATATATGTTGAAAGACAGTAATGTTGCAGAAGATGGAATTCCTCTGAATGTGGATCCTGCGAATGGTGGAATAACAATGGAATTGGCTGGGAAAGCAAAAGATAATTATACATTAAACGTATCCAATGTTGAACAGTTTAAATGTAATATTCTTCCGGCAACAATTCAGGTAGATCTGACAGGCGTAAGAATCGAAAAAAATTATTATAGTGAGAATCCGGATATCAATGCATTGGTAAAAGCGAATGCGGATAAAGTGTTTTCGGGTTTTATAGTAACGGACGATATTTCCGTGCTGATAAATAGTATTAAAGAATCGTATATGCCAATATTTACTGTTCCGGCAAATAAAGAATCCGGTACAGGAGAATACAATATCTATGCTTCTGATCCGGTTGATGCAAAATCGAAAGCTTTGAATAATTATCAGTTTGATTTGAGAGGTATGCCGGTAGGAAAATTGATAATCAACAGAAGAAAAGTTACAGATGATGAGTATTCTTTCTCAAATTCTGAGATCTGTGTAAATGAAAGCAAGAGTAAGATCTGGATTAAAAAAGATACAACGAATGTGGATCCTATAGTTGTAAAGGAAGGATTCGGATATGATGCAGTTGTATATTGTGATCAGAACGGTCATGAGAAACCACTTGATTTTTCTGTTGACGGCAGGAACTGCTTCTATTTTATGCTGAAGAACAAAGCAACGGACACATGTTCGCTTATTAAAAAAGTGGATTTTATAACAGATTCGCATACTACAGCATCCATTACAGTAACTGCAAACAGCAATCGTGATGCTCCGGATAACTTTGAACGAATTACCAGTCTGCTGACATTAGGAGTTTTTGGTAATACAGAGAATGCCAGTGCATCTGTCACAGGGAGTGATGAGCAGAGTGGAGTACAAGCTGTTCAATATGTGCTAAAGGAATATGAAGAGATTCAGGGAAAATCAACGGAAGATATAAAGGATTTATTAGAAGCTGAAAATAATTGGAATGGTACTGCAGATGCAAAACAGAAAGAAGTTTCGTTTTATGAAGGACGTCAGATTGTATTTGCACGTACCATCGATAATGTTGGAAATATTCAGTATGCAGGTTCCAATGGAATTGTCATTGACAGTCAGAAACCAAATTTGATTAAGGCTGAAATTAAAAATCCAAGTGATAACGGGATATATAATAAAAATGTGACGGTTTCGTTTGAAGCAACAGATATACTGGAAGGCTGTGACAGCTTTTCCGGTGTAAAAGAAATTCATTATCAGGCATATTTAAATGGCGAAGAGCAGACGGCATATGGTTGGTCGGGAACGATATCCAGAGATTACGTGGTCACGGAACAAACAGCCGCAGATTTAAAAGCAAATGAAGAGGCAATGAGGTTTTCAGGTGAATTTGAGATACCTTATGCAGGAGTAGTTTCTGCTGAGCCGGATGCAATTAATTGTGTTACTGTCCGGATTACTGCAGTAGATTATGCAGGAAATGTACAGGTGAAAGATGCAATCTCATTTGATTACGATATTGCAAAACCCGCACTGAAAGTTTCCTTTGATGGAGAAGCAAAAAATGATATTTATTTTAATGCAGATCGAACAGTAACTGTAAAAGTAACAGATGCATATTTCAAACGTAACGATTATGGAAAGAGTGATTTTACAGGTATAGAGTATGCCTGTCCGGCTGACGGATATGAAAAAGGCTGGAAAGAACTTGATAATTATACATACGAAATGAAATATTGTTACAGTGAGGATGGGGAGTATTATTTTGATGTTTCTATCACGGATGCTGCGGGAAACCTGTCAAAAATGGGAGATTCAGGAAACATTCCCGATCCTGTTCCGGATCATTACAGAGCTTTTATTGTAGATAAAACAAAGCCGGAGATAACAAACGTAAAATACTTTATGCACGATGAAGAAAATGAAAGAGAAATCACAAAAGAAATAGCTGAAAAAGAAAGGTTCTTTGCTAAAGATATTATTTGTGCAGAATATACAGTCATTGAGCAAAATTTTGAGAACAGGATGGCTGCCGATTCTTATGTTGGTGGGCTGAGTCTGCATGTAAAAGCTGTTGACAGCAATAACAATGATGTTCCTGCAGATACTCTGGGCTCCTGGAGTACGAATGGAGATGTACATGTACTGAAAGTCACTTTTCTTACAGATGCCAATTATACCTTTGATCTGACATATACAGATAAGGCAGGCAATCAGCTGAAAGAAAATTGTGATAAGGCTTATTTTACTGTGGATACCATGGCTCCAACCGGAGAAATTAAATTAACCAGTTGTTCAAATGTGTGGAATAAAATAGTTGAAGCACTTACTTTTGGTATTTTTTCAAAGAAAACCGAGATGGCAACAGTTTTTCATGAAAATGATGAGACAGCAGGTGTTGAGAAGATATCTGTTTTAAAGAGTCATGATAAACTGACAATAACGCAGCTGAACCAATTATATGCAGATGGTAAATGGATAGATGAACGTTCAATTGTTATGAAACCAAATCAGCAGGCTATCGTTTATGGGAGAATTGAAGATAAAGCAGGTAATTATTATTATGTGAGCACCGACGGCTTTGTATTGGATGATCAGATAGGCAAACCGCAGATTGATATTGTAACTCCAGAGCCACAAAACCATATATATAACAGTAATGTAAAGATAAGAATTAAAGTTGTTGATCCTGATCCGACAGGAAATCAGGATTATTCAGGATTAAAATCTGTATATTATGAAGTTCGCAGTCATGGAGATGTTACACAATCGGGTAATTTGAATGTAACTGCAGGTACTGCCAGACAAAAGTCGGTAGAGAATGTGATTACAGTGATTGCAGAAAAGAATAACAGCAATAATGTGCAGGTATTTGTAAAAGCAGTGGATAATGCAGATAATATTTCTGAACAGATATTGGATTTGAAGATTGATATTACCAGACCTGAAATTTTTGTTACTTTTAACAACAATAATTCAATAAATGGAAGTTATTATCAAGATACAAGAACGGCAACAGTTACGATCAAAGAACGTAACTTCGATCCTAATAATGTACAGATAAATGTAATAAATGCCAATGGGACAAAAGCTGATATTTCCGGGTGGAGTCACAGTGTCGGCACGGGTATATCGGATAATACAACACACACTGCGATGATCACGTTTTCAGAGGATGGTGAGTATATGTTTTCAGTGAGTGCTGCAGATATGGCGTCAAATAAGGCAGAAAACTCATATCAATCTGAAAAATTTACGATTGATAAAACCTTACCGATCATCAATGTGTCTTACGATAATAACAGTGCACAAAACGGCAGATATTACAAGGAACCGAGAACAGCGATCATATCCATAACAGAGCATAATTTTCGAGCGGAGGATGTGAAAGTAACGGTTGCTGCTTCTGATGGTTTGGAATTTGCTGCCATTGTCTGGTCCGATATGGGAGATCATCATACAACAACTATAAAGTTTGGACGTGACGCAGATTATGATTTTTCTGTCAGTTATAAAGATTTGGCGGGAAATACAGCAGCAGATTATGACGCAGATCCGTTTACCATTGACTGTACAAAACCATATATAGAGATTACCGGTGTGAAGGATAAATCAGCAAATAAAGGGAGTGTGATGCCAATCATCAAGATCAATGATGCAAACTTCAGTTCAAAAGGGGCATCACTGGATCTGACAGGTATAAAAAAGGGAAAAGTCAATATAGCAAATATGATTAAAACAGAAAACACACAGAATGGAAAGAAAATTACCTTTCAGAATTTCGACAGCAATATGGACGACATCTATATACTGACAGCACAATCGGTTGATAAAGCAGGAAATGAAACTACGAAAAGAATCACATTCTCAGTAAACCGTCAAGGTTCTTCTTATGTGATCAATGATACTACAAAACGATTGCTTGAAGAAGGTTTTACAAATTATCCGCAGGATATTATAATTCAGGAGATTAATGTGGACTTTCTAAAATATATTGAGCTTTCTTATAGTAAAGATGGACAAATCGTTAAACTGGAAAAAGGAAAAGACTTTAAGGAAGAGGTGATTGGGGAAGAAAATCAGTGGAAGAAATATACTTATACAGTGTTTGCATCCTGTTTTGACGAAGAAGGTGAATACAGGATCAATATATCCTCTTTGGATGAAGCAGATAATGTCAATAATAACAAAGTGAAAGCTGTAAATATTGATTTTGTCGTGGATAAAACACCGCCGGTGATGGCGATAAGTAATCTGGAAAACCGCGGGCGGTACAAAGAAGACAGCCATGAATATACATTGAATGTAAAAGATAATCTGTCATTACAATATGTAACAATCTATCTGGATGATAAACTTTATAAGAATTATAAACTGGAAGGCCAAAACCTGGTCAATGTGGAGCAGGATACAGATATCGTGAGTATAGATCATGGAAAAATATATCTCAATGTCAACAGTAAAAACCGCTATCAGAAGATAAAGATCGTAAGCACAGATGCAGCCGGCAATATTTCCGAGACTGAGGACTACAATGTGTTGGTAACTACAAGTGACTGGGTGCAGTTTTTTATGAACAAACCATTATTTTTTGGATGCATTACGACTTTTATAATTCTGGTTATAATAATCGCTTTCGTTATCTGGAAAAAGAAAAATAATGAATTCTTTTTGCATAGAAAAGGGGATTCATATTGACCGGTTTTTTGCCTGGTGTTACAATCTATGAATACGTTATTACGTCTGTTATCTGACAGACATTTTTAAGGAGGATTTGTAATGGCACCATCAAAAGTTTATTTTACTGATTTGAGAACTCATAACTCTATCAGTCTTCCAGAAAAACTGAAACGTCTTATCAAAAAAGCCGGAATCGCAGATATTGATTTTAATAAAAAATTTGCGGCAATCAAAATTCATTTTGGAGAACCGGGTAATCTTGCATATCTTCGTCCAAATTATGCAAAAGCAGTTGCTGATGTAGTAAAAGAATTGGGCGGAAAACCGTTCCTTACGGATTGTAATACCTTGTATGTGGGCGGAAGAAAAAATGCACTGGAGCATATGGAAAGTGCATATGAAAATGGTTTCTCACCATTCTCTACCGGATGTCATGTCATTATCGCTGATGGACTGAAAGGCACGGATGAAGCGCTTGTTCCGGTTGTGGGCGGCGAATATGTAAAAGAAGCAAAAATCGGACAGGCAATCATGGACGCTGATATTTTCATTTCACTTGCTCATTTTAAAGGGCATGAAGCGACAGGCTTTGGAGGAACTCTGAAAAATATCGGTATGGGATGTGGTTCTCGTGCCGGAAAAATGGAACAGCACAGTGCAGGAAAACCACACGTAAATCATGATAATTGTGTTGGATGTAAAATGTGTACAAAAATCTGTGCTCATAGTGCAATCACAGTAACTGACAGAAAAGCTTCGATTGACCATAACAAATGTGTAGGATGCGGAAGATGTATCGGTGTCTGTCCACATGATGCGGTTGAACCGGCTTCCGATGAGTCTAACGATATCCTGAATAAAAAAATTGCGGAGTATACCAAGGCTGTTGTTGACGGAAGACCTGCATTCTATATTAATATGGTTATAGATGTATCTCCATATTGTGATTGTCATGCTGAAAACGATGCGGCAATTGTTCCTGATGTGGGATTTTTTGCTTCTTTTGACCCTGTAGCTTTAGATGTTGCCTGCGCTGATGCAGTAAACAGACAGCCGGTGATCAAGAACAGTGTTCTTGGGGATCATGAACATATCCATGAAGGAGATCATTTCCATAAAGTAAGTCCGGAAACAAACTGGATGTCCGCAATCGAGCATGCAGAGAAGCTGGGATTGGGAACCAAAGAATATGAGCTGATCACGGTATAGTTTTCATGTGATTACCAGTTTTTCTATTCCGAGAAACTTGCTGATACATATTCTTGCACCGCCAAGCAAAACAGCCGTATCCTGCAGGGCAGAGGATTTTAATATACAGTGTTTCTGAAAGCGTTTTGGAAGCAATTCTTCCGTCATCGTGAGTATTTCCGGAAGATAAGTAATCAGCTGACTGTTCAGGATGATACATTCCGGACAGAAAAGATTCCACAGATTGTTGATTCCACAGGATAAATATTTTGTAAAGCGGACAATTGTATTTACGGCAGCAGGTTCTTTGTTGATATAAGAAGATACAAGGTCCTCCATGGTTGGCGAATAAAATGTATTTTTTTGTGAAGCATAATACGAAAGAACAGCCGGTTCAGAGATATATTGCTCCAGACAGCCATGATTACCGCAGGGACAGGGAAGACCATCGGGTTCCACGATCATGTGACCAAATTCACCGGCTGTACCGCTGATTCCGGTATATAGATTATGTTCCAGAATAATGCCGGCACCAACACCGGAATGAATGCTGACTTGTATCAGATTTTTATGGTTTTCAACAAAAGTTTTTTCAGCCAGTGCAGACAAATTTGCTTCATTTTCCAGCCAAACGGGTATGTTAAACATCTTTTCAAGTTCCCGGGCCAGAGGAAGCTCTGCAAGAGAATAATTAGGTGTGAAAGTGATTTCATTATTTTTTACAGTTCCATGAATCCCCAGACTGATTCCGATGACTCCAAAAGGTGTCTGGGGGAGTGCATCAAGATGGATCCTGAGAATACGGGTCAAAAAGGAAAGCGTGTTCTCAGGATTCAGTTTTTGATGATATTGGTGTAGTCTGCGGTTTTGTCCCATCAAATCACAGGTCATCAGCGTAGTTGTATCAACACCAAGATCCAGCGTCATAATATAACCATTATGTCGGCAGAAGCTCAGAAGGATTGGTTTTCGTCCGTGTAAAGTCTGGTCACTTCCTATTTCTTCAACGTATAAAGTGTCCAGAAGTTCCTGCACAATTGCAGAGACAGTGGCTTTGGTCAATCCCAGTTTTTTTGATATCGCGGCACGGGACAATGGTCCGTCATTGATAATAGTTTCCAGTACCAGTCTTCTGTTCATTTCACGTATAAGTTCTTTACTTCCTGTTACCATATTCCCTCCTCATGTTTTTGCGATCCCAAAGTCAGTCACAAGCATGCAGTGACTGACTTTTTGTCCCTTGTCTCATCATATATAGAATACTACAATTTGTTCATTAAGTAAACAAAACAATAAAATTAATTAAAAAAACATCTTGACGGACATATAGGCAAGTGATACAGTATAATTAGTTTAATAATTAAACAAATTCATATAAAAATCATATGAAGTTGTATTTAACGAAGAAACAGACCTGTAAGGAAGACATAAAAATCACAAAAAATCAAATAAGGAGGAACCGTCATGAAAAATATGCCGGAAGTAAAATTGGGTATTGTAGCAGTAAGCAGAGACTGTTTTCCGATTACCCTGTCTGAATCAAGAAGAAAAGCTGTAGCAGCGGAATATCAGGGAGATCTTTATGAGTGTCCTACCGTTGTAGAAAGTGAAAAAGATATGAAAAAAGCTCTGAAAGAGCTTCGTGAAGCCGGATGTAATGCTCTGGTAGTATATCTTGGAAACTTTGGTCCTGAAAGTGCAGAGACTCTGCTTGTAAAATATTTCCATGGACCGTGTATGGTTGTGGCAGCCGCAGAAGAAAGAGGAGATAACCTGATTCAAGGCAGAGGAGATGCCTATTGCGGTATGCTGAATGCAAGTTATAATCTGCAGCTGCGTAATCTGAAAGCATATATTCCGGAATATCCTGTTGGTACAGCAAAAGAAGTTGCTGAAATGATGGCTGAATTTGTGCCGATCGCCAGAGCGATCATCGGGCTGAAGAATCTTAAGATTATCAGCTTTGGTCCACGGCCTCAGGATTTCCTGGCATGTAATGCACCGATCAAACAGCTGTATAATCTCGGTGTGGAGATTGAAGAAAACTCCGAACTGGATCTTTTTGAAGCATTTAATAAACATGCGGGTGATGAGAGAATTCCGGCAGTTGTTGCTGATATGGAAAAAGAGCTGGGAGCAGGAAATAAAAAACCGGAGATTCTCCCGAAACTGGCTCAGTATGAGCTGACTCTGCTTGACTGGGTAGAGGCTCACAAAGGTTCCAGAGAGTATGTGGCTATTGCAGGAAAATGTTGGCCGGCTTTCCAGACACAGTTTGGTTTTGTTCCTTGCTATGTTAACAGTCGTCTTACTGCTATGGGTATTCCGGTTTCCTGTGAAGTGGATATATACGGAGCACTTAGTGAATACATAGGAACCCTGGTAAGTAATGATGCAGTGACACTGCTTGATATTAATAACACAGTTCCGGCTGATATGTATGAAACTGAAATTAAAGGAAAATACAATTATACTCATAAAGATACTTTCATGGGATTCCACTGTGGCAATACTGCAGCCGGAAAGCTTACATCCTGTAGTATGAAATATCAGCTGATCATGGCAAGAGCATTGCCGGAAGAGGTTACACAGGGAACGCTGGAAGGTGATATTGTTCCTGGTGATATTACATTCTACAGACTTCAGAGTACGGCGGACGGAAAACTTCGTGCTTATATCGCAAACGGAGAGGTTTTGCCTGTAGCTACCAGATCCTTTGGAGGTATTGGTGTATTTGCTATTTCAGAGATGGGAAGATTTTATCGCCATGAACTGATCGAGAAAGGATATCCGCATCATGGTGCAGTTGCTTTTGGTCATATCGGAAAAGCGCTTTATGAAGTGTTTAAATATATTGGCGTGGCACCGACCGAGATTGGATATAATCATCCAAAGGGAGATCGGTATCCTACGGAGAATCCATTTGCATAGAACAGTGAGTTTTTGTAATTACACAGGAGGTAACGGATGAAATATTATATAGGAGTTGATCTGGGTACTTCTGCGGTAAAGCTTCTTTTGATGGATGAAAACGGAACAGTGGAAAATATTGTATCACGGGAATATCCTTTATATTTTCCGCATCCCGGATGGTCGGAGCAGAAGCCGGAAGACTGGTGGGAGCAGACAAAAGAAGGAATCCGTCAGCTCGTAGAATCAGTAGATAAAAAACAGGTTGCCGGGATCAGTTTCGGAGGTCAGATGCATGGACTTGTGATTCTGGATGAAGAGGATCGGGTGATTCGTCCGGCTATCCTCTGGAATGATGGACGAACCGGAAAACAGACAGACTACCTGAATCAGGAGATAGGAAAAGAGACACTTTCAAAATATACAGCAAATATAGCCTTTGCCGGATTTACTGCACCGAAAATTTTGTGGGTAAGGGAAAATGAACCCGAGAATTTTTCTCGTATATGCAAAATTATGCTTCCTAAAGATTATCTGGCATATCGGCTCACAGGAGTGCATTGCTGTGACTATTCTGATGCTTCCGGTATGCTTCTTCTGGATGTGCAGCATAAGTGCTGGTCAAAAGAAATGATGGAGATTTGTGGTATCAGGGAAGAGCAGATGCCCACACTTTTCGAAAGCTATGAGAAAGTGGGAAACCTAAAACCTGAAGTAGCACAGGAACTGGGACTTTCTGAGAATTGTATTGTGGCTGCGGGGGCAGGTGATAATGCTGCTGCGGCAGTTGGAACCGGTACCGTGGGGGATGGACAGTGTAATGTATCACTGGGAACCAGTGGAACTGTATTTATCTCAAGTAAGGAGTTTGGCGTGGATCCGAATAATGCCCTTCATGCATTTGCACATTCAGATGGACACTATCATTTGATGGGATGTATTCTCAGTGCAGCTTCCTGTAATAAATGGTGGATGGATGAAATTATCGGAACCGAAAATTATGGGAAAGAACAGGAATCGATTGTAAAGTTGGGAGAGAATCATGTGTTTTTTCTTCCTTACCTTATGGGAGAACGTTCCCCGCACAATGATCCGAATGCAAGAGGCACTTTTATAGGAATGACTATGGATACCAGTCGGGCAGATATGACACAGGCGGTTCTGGAAGGAGTTGCTTTTGCGATTCGTGATTCTTTTGAGATAGCAAAATCATTGGGGATTCATATGGAACGAACCAAAATCTGTGGCGGAGGTGCTAAGAGTCCGTTATGGAGAAGAATTATTGCTAATGTACTGAATATCAAGGTTGATCGAATTGCATCTGAAGAAGGACCTGCTCTGGGCGGTGCAATGCTGGCAGCCGTAGCAGATGGAACCTTTACCTCTGTGGAAGATGCAGCGGGTAAAATTGTAAGGATTGTGGAGACGATTGAACCGGAACCGGATCTGGCTGAAAAGTATGATAGACAGTATCAGAAATTTGTAAAAATTTATCCGGAAGTAAAAGAATTATATACAGAGTTGGCATAACATAATGAAATTCCCTTCAGATACCTCAAAATAAATTTGAGTGACTGGAGGGAATTTTTGCTTTATCGTCGGTTAAGTAATGGTTGTTCTTTTGAAATCTGTGGGATATAATGGCTATGAAAGAAAAGACCGTATGGAAAAGGGAGGAACACACATGCCGTATGAATTGTGGATGGTGACAGCGATTCCTGTAATTGTTGCCGGTGGAACTTTGCATTTTAAGATGAAAGAACAGAGTGACAAAAGATGGAATATTCTGCCCAAATGTCTTTCTACCTGGATGATCGTATGTACAGCTGCGCTTGGAGTTTACCTGAATGGAAACAAAGAGTCCTCTGTGTGGATTTTGTATGCTATGTGTTTTTTCTTTTTTGCAGATGCATTTCTGGAAATTCACTTTTTCCTGGGTATGATCATATTTGCAATTGGGCATTTTTGGCTGATTGGATGGCTGATCGCTCAGGGACATTTAACGATAGCAGTCCTTCCGGTATGGCTTATGGGAATGATTATAATGTTGATTTTGTTTAGAAAAGAGATTTCTGGGGGAAAGAAAAATCCTCAAATTTATTTAATGATATTATATCCGGCTGTACTCATGGCTATGATGGCTATGGCTGTAACACTTCCTTTTATAGCAGGCAGGAAGTATGGATGGGCAGCTGTCGGTGCATTACTTTTCAGTATTTCCGATATGATGGTAGGAAAAGGATTTTTTAAAAAATTACCGAAAAAGTTGGATTACTGGGCGCTGGCATTGTATTACTGTGGTATTTTCTGCCTGGCAATGATGACATGGGCAATTTGATGAAGATGAGTTACCCGACAAATGAGCCTGACATCGATTTTTTCGCGCTTTGCACTCTTAAAATCGATGAATCATGAATATTGAATAAGGAGACAAGAGAACAACATGAACCGTATTTTATATTTGGAATGTGCATCCGGAATCAGTGGAGATATGACAGTAAGTGCTTTGCTTGATTTGGGAGTTTCAAGAGAAAAACTTGAGAAGGAATTGAAGAAGCTGCCGTTACAAGGATATCATATAGTGATAGGAAGAACACAGAAAAATGGCATTGATGCCTGTGCTTTTTTTGTTGAGCTCGATGATAATGTCCTGCAGCCTATGAGAGATTATCGCCAGATCAGAGAACTGCTTATGGATTCAGATTTGGAAGAATGTGTGAAGAATCTGGCACTGAGGATTTTTACTGTTCTGGCTGAAGCTGAGGCGAAAGTACATGGAACAGACATGGAACATGTGCATTTCCATGAGGTGGGAGCTGTAGACTCGATTGTTGATATTGTGGCTTCGGCAATTTGTTTTACGGAGCTGGGAATCACACAGGTGGCAGTTGGAACACTTACAGAAGGAAAGGGTACTACATGGTGTCAACATGGCAGGATTCCTGTGCCTGTACCGGCTACTGCTGAATTGATAAAAGAATATGGACTTCCGTTGAAAATCATTGATGTAGATGGCGAGATGATCACACCTACAGGTGCAGCTATTGCGGCAGCTCTTAGAAACTGTGAGATACCAAAACAGTTTTTAGTGGAAAAAATCGGTATCGGATCCGGAGAGAAAGATTTTCCTCATGCCAATATCCTTAGAGCTATGATTTTACAGGAGCAAGATGAGGGACAGAGTGATGAAAATCAATTTGATACAGCAATAGTCATGGAAACGAATGTGGATGACTGCTCTGGGGAATTACTGGGATATCTGCAGGAACTGCTTTTGGAAAATGGAGCTTTGGATGCGGTGTATCGTCCGATATTGATGAAAAAATCCCGGCCGGCTTATCAGCTGCAGGTAATCTGCCATCGAAAAGATAGTGAAAAACTTGAAAATATTATTTTTAAAGAAACGACTACGATCGGAATCCGAACATATCCGGTACAACGGACAATACTTGAACGGAGAATAGAGAGTATTGATACACCTTATGGCACGATCAGAACAAAAGTCTGCAGATTTAAGGGAGAAGACATGTTTTATCCGGAGTACGAAGATGTGAAAAAATGCTGCCGGGAAACAGGAAAAGCATTTAATGAAGTAATGAAATCTGTACATGAGTCTGTGAATATGATGCGTAAGCAATGATAAACCATAATAACTGTAGAAATAAGAAACTTTTAAAATGTCAAGAAAAAATACTTGACACATCAAAAAACCTGTTGTATGATAGCCAAGGTGATAGACATGGATAAGCTTGAGAGACAGGCATTGTTATATGATTTTTACGGAGAATTGCTGACAAAGCATCAGCAGACCATATATGAAGAAGTAGTTTTGAATGATTATTCTCTCAGTGAGGTGGCAGAAGATCAGGGAATCAGCCGTCAGGGTGTACATGATCTGGTCAAGCGAAGCAGCAGAATATTGGAAGATTATGAGCAGAAACTACATTTGGTTGAGAGATTTGTGACAATCCGTGAAAAGGTCCATGAAATTCACGGGCTGACACAGGATTATGAGGGACAGGATCTGGAAAACCTGATGAACAGGATTGGTTCTCTCTCATACAGCATATTAGAGGAGTTATAGCAGATGGCATTTGAAAGTTTAACAGAAAAACTGCAGAATGTATTTAAAAACCTGAGAAGTAAGGGTCGTCTCACAGAAGCAGATGTAAAGACAGCCTTGAAAGAGGTCAAGATGGCTCTCCTGGAAGCGGATGTCAGTTTTAAGGTGGTAAAACAGTTTACCAAAGCTGTTCAGGAACGGGCAATCGGACAGGATGTTATGAATGGTC
>JBJFCH010000027.1:0-4347 GCA_051888835.1 Oliverpabstia sp.
GGATATTGACACAGATTTTTATACAATACGTGAAAGAAAAGACAATGAAGTTTTCCCGTGGGATTTTATCGACATTGGAGTATCAAAACAATTCCTTCTTCGGGAATGGAAAAATGCGCAGGAAGAGAAAGTTACTCCGAATTGTCGGATGAAGTGTTCCGGATGTGGAGCCGGAAAATATAAAGGAGGTGTCTGTGTTGAAAGTAAGGGTTAAATTTGCAAAAGAAGGAGCCATGAAATTTATCGGACATCTGGATATTATGCGTTATTTCCAAAAAGCGATTCGCAGAGCCGGGATTCCTATTGCCTATTCCGGTGGGTTTTCGCCGCACATGATTATGTCCTTTGCAGCTCCGCTGGGAGTAGGTGTAACCAGTAGCGGTGAGTATTTTGATATGGAGCTTACGGAAGAGATGTCATCCAAAGAGATGGTGAAACGTCTGAATGATACGATGGCTGACGGCATGAAAGTGCTGAGTGTACGACAGATTCCTGATGCAAAAGCCAGTGCCTGTATGGCACTTGTTGCTGCTGCGGATTATTCGGTCAGCTTTCGTGAGGGAAAGGAGCTTTCAAGGGACTGGAAAGAGAAACTGCAGCAGTTTTATGCTCAGGATTCAATTGTCATTATGAGAAAGACCAAGAGAAGTGAACAGGAGACGGATATTAAACCCTGGATATATCATCTTGAACTTCGGGGGGATCAGATATGGATGCAGCTTTCTAGCGGAAGTGTGCATAATCTGAAACCGGATCTGGTGATGGAGGCTTTTGCACGATTTCTCGGAACAGAGCTGGCGCCTTTTGCCTTGATGATTCACAGAGAAGAAGTGTATGCAGATATCGGTGGAGAAGCACAGCGGAAATTGATAACGTTAGAAAATCTGGGAGAAGATATTGAATAAGAGATGAAAAAATGAAGCGACTTATATTGACAAAAATGAATTGGAATAACCATCCCTGTCGGGTAATCGCTCAGGAGGAAAATGGCAGGTTGACTGGTCTGCATCTGGAAAGTCCTGAAAAGGAATATCTGCTGGGAAGTATCCATGTGGGAAAAGTACAGCGTGTGTTACCGAATATCAGGGGGGCCTTTGTTGAAATTGAAAATAGACTTCCCTGTTTTTACCCGTATACAGAACATCATCATCCGATTTTTACATGTGAAAAAAAAACAAAGGACTTGAAAGCGGGAGATGAATTACTGGTTCAGGTAACGCAGGAAGCCTTAAAAACAAAGGCTCCCTGTGTTACCTGCAATTTAAGTTTTTCTGGTACTTATCTGGTACTTACTACAGAAAATAAAACCATTGGTGTATCCAATAAACTGTCAAAAGAAAAACGGGAAGAACTAAAAGGACTTTTGGAACAGACCCTTGGAAATAAATGTGATTTTGGAGTGATCATTCGAACGAATGCAGCCGAAGCTTCGAAAGAACATATTCTTGCTGAACTAAAAGAACTGAAGAGAGAAATGGAAGAAACTATCCGGCGTGGGAGATTTAACCCCTGCTTTACCAAAATTAAAGAGGGATCGGATTTTGTGACAAATGCTATGAAAAATGTATATTGGGATGAATTGGATCATATTGTCACGGATGATGAGGGAATCTATCAAAAAATACTGAGATACACAAGCAAATTGAATCCCAAATCTGGATGTGAAGTGAAACTTTATCAGGATACACTTCTTCCTCTGTATAAGCTTTATCGGCTGGAACATGGCCTGAAAGAGGCATTGGATGAGAAAGTGTGGTTAAAGTCCGGCGGTTTCCTGATCATTCAGCAAACGGAAGCTTTTGTAGCGATTGATGTAAACTCCGGAAAGTATATGAGTAAAAAAAAGGCTGATGAAGAATATAAAAAGATTAATCTGGAAGCTGCAAGGGAGATTGCACGTCAGCTGAGATTAAGAAACCTGTATGGTATGATTCTGATTGATTTTATCAATATGAACCAATATGAGGATCGATCAGAGCTTGTACGTGCCATGAAAGATTTTGTGAGAGATGACAGAATTACGACAACCGTTGTAGATGTGACTGCTCTTGGAATCATGGAATTGACACGTAAAAAGGAAGAAAAGTCGATTCGAGAACAGGTGACTGAAATTACAGGAGGTGACGGACGATGAGACGCAGGGCATTAAAACCATGGCATGGAATTATATTTTTTATTCTGATCATGGCAGCTTTTTTCTTTATCTGTGTGCCGATGCAGGCTTATTGGGGAATGTATGGACTGGCAGCTACGGAAATCTTGATATTGGTGATGGCATTAATTTTTGCTAAAGTGATGGGATATCCGCTGAAAGTATTATTTCCGGTAAGAAAACCGGAATTTCTTCCAATCCTGGGAACCTTAATTATATGGGGCAGCACTTATCTTTTGGATATGGTTATTATGCTGATACAATATCGTCTGTTTCCCATGCAAATGGAGCAGCTTAACAGCGGTCTGAATGAAGTTATGTTTAGTGTGCCTGTTTTTGTGACCATTCTGGTTGTTTCTATAATGCCTGCTGTCTGTGAAGAGGCTGTTCATCGTGGTGTGATCATACATACCCTATACTCTGTTCGTAAAGAATGGCTTGTTGTGATGATTATGGGAATTTACTTTGGATTATTTCATTCGGATCCACTTCGATTTTTACCCACCGGGATTCTCGGAGCTGCCATTTCTTATATTATGCTGGAAACGGAGAATATGGTGTATCCGTCCTTTTTTCATTGCATAAACAATCTTTTCCCGATACTGTTACAAGTGGTTTTATATGGTTCATTACAAAACAGTATCCTACAGGAAGCTCAGCAGGTGGGTGATCAGATGCTTCGCAATAATTCAGAAATTCAGGTTCCTCTGGTAAGTGTCGGAATCTATACAGTTTTTGCAGCTGCAGCGCCTTTTGGCCTGTATCTTGGAAATTATCTGCTGCATTATAAAAAGGGAGTGCGAAGAACATTCATTCCTGCGAACGAAGGATGGAAAACAATTATCGGCATACTTTTGCCGACAGTATTGTTGTTTGGAACAGGAGTTATTGTGATCATTTGTGGAATACTTTTTGACCCGGTTATGAAACATATGCTGCAGGATTCTATGAACCAATTCGGTATAGGGAGCGTTATCTTTGGAAGGTAGGTATGTGTATAGTTCAGCATTGTTTATAAACGAAAAAACTTTAAAAATGACAAAAATAATGATATAATAAAAAAGATGTGTGAAGATTGCATTTTACAGGGAGGAAAAAATATGAGTCGAATTGCCATTGTAACAGACAGTAACAGTGGGATTACACAGGCTGAAGCGAAACAATTGGGAATTTATGTTATGCCAATGCCTTTTTTCGTAAATGAAAAACTATGTTATGAGGAAGTGGATTTATCGTTGGAGCAATTTTATGAACTGCTTGCTCAGGATGTTAATGTCTCTACATCTCAGCCATCTCCTGCAGATGTTATGGATCTGTGGAATAAACTGCTGAAAGAATATGATCAGATTGTCCATATTCCTATGTCAAGTGGCCTTAGCGCATCCTGTGAGACTGCAATGGGACTTGCCCAGGATTATGATGGAAAGGTACAGGTTGTAAATAATCAAAGAATTTCCGTTACCATGAGACAGTCTGTTATGGATGCGATTGCACTTGTCAAGCAGGGAAAAAATGCTGAGGAAGTAAAAGAAATTCTGGAAAAAGAAGCATTGGAAGCCAGCATCTATCTTGTAGTAGATACACTGAAATATCTGAAAAAGGGAGGAAGGATCACACCTGCAGCCGCTTTACTTGGTTCTGCTTTAAACTTGAAACCAATTCTTCAGATTCAGGGAGAAAAGCTGGACGCATATAAAAAAGTTCGGGGAATGAAACCGGCAAAGAAAACTATGCTGGAGGCTATGAAAAAAGATCTGGATACCCGATTTGCAGATTATGTGAAAAAGGGTGAACTAAAGCTGCATATTGCATATACATCAAGCAGGGAAGAAGCAGAAGAATGGACTGAAGAAGTGCGGGCTGCGTTTCCGGATCTCCCAATCAGCAGTGTGGATACACTTTCTCTCAGTGTAATATGTCACACTGGTCCTGGCGTACTTGCAATAGCTGCCAGTCATTGCCTGGATAATGAATAAAACAATGAAATTTTATGATAAAATTTCATCCAGATAGTTGACGGAATGGAAATTTCGTGCTAATATTACGAAGTATGCCGCACAAAGAGGTAGAAGCATCCAAAAGGATCACCGTATTTGGCGAGTAATGATAATAGGAGGTGTGCCATATGTACGCAATTATTGCAACAGGTGGTAAACAGTACAAAGTAGCCGAAGGCGATATCATTAAAGTAGAAA
>JBJFCH010000028.1:0-4327 GCA_051888835.1 Oliverpabstia sp.
AATTGTTCTATCATACTCATGTTCAGCGTTTTTCCAAATCGGCGCGGACGGGTAATAAGTGTTACGCTGTCCATACTTTCCCACCATTCTCTGATGAAATCCGTTTTATCTATATAAAAACAATTCTTTCGGATCAATTCCCCGAAATCCTGTATTCCGATTGCAGCAGTTTTTGGCATAGTAGCATAACCTCCCTTTTCCGGAATTATAAAAAATGTTATCTATTCTTATTCTAAACAAATTATCAATTAACTTCCAGCACTATTTGACATTTCATTTCTATATTTTCCTACATTTCATAAGCAATCCCATTTATGCGCACGTCAATCGGACCACCGTCCAATTTCGTCACCTTCACATGATTATCATGATTCACAGTGATCTTCAGCCAGGCACCTCTGTAATGGAGCCGGAAAGTAAGCTGCTTCCATTCTTCCGGCATTTTTGGATCAATGCTCAGGATTCCATTTTCTTCCACCGATACACCGGCAAACCCAAAAACAACTGTCTGCCATACTCCGCCGGTATTAGCCGCATGAATCCCTTCTCTCGTATTCTTTTGCAGATCCAGAAGATCAATAAATGCAGATCTTCGCAGATAGCGATACGCTTTGGAAGTATCTCCTGTTCTAAGTCCCATTATGGCGTAAATACTTGGGCTTAAGGACGATCCGTGCAGAGTGCGTTTTTCATAATATTTATAGTTTTCCCTTATGGTTTCTTCGTCAAATTCCTCTCCCATGAGATATAGGAGCATAACCACATCTGCCTGTTTGATGATCTGAGTCTGACTCTTGCTCATTTCATTCAGCTTTTGCGGCCGGATTGGCCAGTCATTTTCATCATACTCTTCAATCAGTACTTTCTCCAAATCAAAATATCCTTCAAACTGCTCCAGAAGTCTGGTCCCTTCTTTTTGGGGAAGATACAGGTTCTTCTGTACCTGATCCCAGAGTTCGATCTCGTCATCTGTCAAGCCGGTTTTCTGAATCAGAGAAATGTACGCTTCCCGATCTTCATTTATCATTTTACGCACAAGGGAAATGACATATCGCAGATTCCACCGTGCCAAATAATTTGTATACACATTGTTATCAACCGGCTCATGCCATTCATCCGGACCGGTTACCTGTAGAATATCGTAGCGGTTTTTCTCCGGTATGAAGTTGCAGCGGCTCGCCCAGAATCTAGCAGTTTCTGTCAAGATTTCCGCACCCTTTGTAAACAGGAATTTCTGATCACCGGTTATTTTCGCATAGTTATAAATTCCATAGGCAACCGCAGCTGTCACATGATGCTCATAAACAGCCACATAACATCGCGTGCAGCTCCCGTCCGATTCAATCGTCCAGTCCGGACATTGCTCCGTACCGTCATCCGCGGATTCCCAGGGATACTGTGCGCCCCGATAACCGTTTTTAACTGCATTTTCTCTGGCCGCATCCAGCAGATGGAACCGGTAATTTTCCAGATTTTGTGCTGTTTTTGGAAATACATAGGCGAAATAAGGAAGCATAAAAAGTTCTGTATCCCAGAAAGCATGTCCGCCGTACTCTTCTCCCGACAGCAGCTTGGCTCCCAAATTGACACGATCACATCGTTCATTTCCCGTACTCATCAGATGGAAAATATTGAAACGGACTGCCCGGTCCAGCTCCCAGTCACCTTCAATGCGAATTTCTGCCTCCTGCCACATGCGCTCGTATACTCGTAAATGCCTGGAGAGCTCCGCATCATACCCTTCTTTCACAAATCCGGTCACTTCTCTGCGAACTGTTTCACGCAGCGTTTCTTCCAGGCATCCCATTTCCGTATACATGGAAACGTATTTTACTAGTTCTACGCATCTTCCTTCTTCTGCTATAAAATCAGCAAATTCGATAACCTGTTCTCCAAAGGCATGGAACATACGGTTATGAAGTATATGTTCTTCATCACAATACGCATCCATAAAGCATCCGGTTCCCACGTGGAAATGATTATCTCTGGTTTCAGCCTCCATATAAATGCCATTTTCACCAAGACATTCATTCGCGGTGATAGTTGTATGCTTTACTTTAAAACGAGGCGCATCATAAAAATTGATGATCGACCCGTCTATGATATTTTCCACTTCTATGATTCCACTGTAATTCATGGGCGTTATGTAGAGACGGATTCCCATTCGGTGCACCTGGGAGCGGCTAACGAAACGCTCGCCTTCTATCAACGTTTCCCGCCCCTTCTTATCCCTCAGCATAACTCTTTTAAAAAGTACTGCCTGTTTCATATCCAGTACTCTGGAAAATTCCAGAATTTCACAGTTTTCTATCCCGATCAATTCCTTTTCTACGTAAATTCGGACGCCAAGCCAGTTCGGCAGTGTCGCCAGCTCACGCATGAAGGTTTCAGATCTGTCAAATACACCGTTGATGTAAAGGTATGGCAAGGTGATTCTGGTTCCTTCCTCGTGACTTCCGCGGATTCCCATATATCCGTTGGATAAGGTAAACAGACTTTCATATTTTAAGTTTTCTTCTGGTCTATAATTGTTCTGCAGGATCAGCCAATCATCTGTGCTCATCCTATTCCTGATTTTATCTGAAAAACGATCTCGAATCATTTTTATTATCTCCATTCTCAAGTGCTTCTACATATTCTTTTAATATTGTCTCCATAGGAACAATATTCTGATTAATTATTTATAAATTAACAACACCTTTATTCATCATATCACAATTATTATCGACTGTCAGTTTAATATTGAGATATAAAATATAGATTTAGAGATAAAAAAATCAGCGGAAAGATTTATTCTTTCCGCTGATTCCATTCATATCATTCTTCTATTACTTCTGCAATACCGCTCTTCCCAGGGAATCAGCCGCAACAATCGCATCATAAAGCTGTGCAGGAGTAACATCTGCCACCATATTATGGATGGATTCTCCTTCCACACAAGATTTTTCTGCAATCACTTCAATTTCTTCTTTGGTAGTCACTCCAATTTCTTCCAGCGTAACCGGAAGTCCTACTTCCCGACAAAAATCCTGTACTTCTTTGAACTCTTCTTTTGAAGCACCTTCCAGTACAAGCTGTACCAGCGTTCCAAATGCTACACAATTACCATGTGGCGCACTGTGTCCTCCAAGTGCTGTAAGACCATTGTAAAATGAATGTGCTACTGCAAGTCCTCCGTTGTCAGCGCCCACGCCTGACAAATATACATTCGCCTCAATAATCGCATCCAACGCAGGGGTTACTACCTGATTCTCACATGCATGTTTTGCTGCTGCTCCATATTCTTTCAATGTCTCATAGCAAAGCTTGCATAACGCCATTGCAGATCTGGTAATTCCGCCAAATTCAAGACTTGGTGCATCTGTTCTTTCACATGCTCTTGCTTCAAAATATGTACCAAGTGCATCCCCCATACCTGCAACCAGGAATTTTACAGGCGCTTTTGCAATAACATCACTGTCTACAATGACAGCTTCCGGATTCTTTGGATAGAATAGATAACTGTTAAATGTTTCATCATCGTTATATATTACGGAAAGTCCTGTGCAAGGAGCATCCGTTGCTACCACGGTAGGAACAATCACAACAGGTAATTTTTCATAATATGCTGTAGCTTTTGCAGTATCGATTGCTGATCCTCCACCCACGCCCACAACAACATTGATTCCATTTTCTTTTACGATTTTACGCATTCTTTCAATCTCACCGGTACTGGATATTCCACCGAAGATTTCATAAACGCGAAGATCCTCCGTTCCTTCAAAACTCTTTTCAATTTTGTCATGGCACATCTTATGCCCGCTTTTTGAACAGATAAATAACCATTTATCTCCCAGTTCTTTCATCTCTTCATGAAATTTGAAAAGAGCATCCCTTCCTTGCACATATTTTTGTGGTGCACGCATCATTCTAAGTCTTGCCATTACAAATGCCTCCTTGCTTGTTAATCCTTTAACGGCCTCTATTATAGTCTCTTTTTTTCAAATAGCAAGGTGTAAAATGTACAAAAAATAGGCAGAAACACGGCAAGAAATGGGCAGTATAATTATATTTCGTAAGTGGGATTTATCGCCATTATTTATGATACGGCTCCCCCGTAATAATCCTGTAGCTCCGGTAAATCTGTTCCAACAGAATTACCCTCATCAATTGATGTGGAAATGTCATTTTCGAAAAACTGAGAGCAAAATCAGACCGTTTCATCACATCTTCCCCCAGACCGATCGACCCGCCGATAATAAACATAATATGACTGACTCCGCGTATTCCCAGGGTATCGATCTTCTCCGCCAGTTCCTCCGAAGTCAGCATTTTCCCCTTAATTTCC
>JBJFCH010000029.1:0-2487 GCA_051888835.1 Oliverpabstia sp.
GCACGTCCGGATTCTGTGAGGGGCGCACGACCGCAAGGGGTGCGCCTACTCGACCCGTGACTCATTTATGAGTCACGGAACCTGTCCCCCTCTATAACCTAAAGGTATACACTGAAAAACCAAAGGTAACTTCAATTTATGGCTATTAAGATTTATAATAAACTCATAAAATCAGAAAATGGAGGAAATGGAAAATGGGCAATCAGAGTTATGTAACATTAAATAACGGTGTCAACATGCCAATGGCTGGTATTGGAACTTTCCTGCTGAGTCCGGATGAGGCAGAGGCTTCTGTGGCAAGTGCATTGCAGGCAGGTTATCGTCTGATCGATACGGCTAATGCTTATGTTAATGAAAAAGCGGTGGGACGGGCAATCAAGAAATCCGGTATTGACCGGAAGGAGATTTTTCTGGAAACGAAGCTGTGGCCGTCCTTTTATGAACAGGCAGATGCAGTAGATAAAACGTTGGAGCGTTTAGACACGGATTATATTGATCTGCTGCTGATCCATCAGCCGGCCGGGAATTACATCGCAGGATACAAACTGATGGAGAAGGCTTATAAAGAAGGAAAAGTCAGAGCAATCGGGCTGTCCAATTTCACTGCTTCTCAGATTCAGGAAATTCTGGATATGTGTGAAGTAAAACCGACCATTTTACAGACAGAGGTACATCCTTATTTTCAGGAGCAGGAATTAAAAGATTTCCTGGCGAAAGAGGATATAGTGATTCAGGCATGGTATCCGCTGGGACATGGCGATAAAACCCTGTTGGAAGAGCCAGTATTTTCGAAATTAGCCGCAAAATACGGAAAAAGTAATGCTCAGATCATTCTGCGCTGGCATCTGCAGGCGGGAAATGTAGTCATTCCGGGTTCTAAGAATGGGGATCATATCCGTGCTAATTTTGATCTTTTTGATTTTGAGTTGGATGATGTGGAAATGGCAGAGATTGCGGCACTCCACAAGAATAAGAGATATTATTACAGTACGCCGGATATGCTGAAAGCTTATGCAGAGATGGTGCCGCCTGTAGATGAACAGAAATAATAGTGCAAAATTTGGAGGTATTGCTATGGAGTATGTAACTTTATCAAATGGTGTAAAAATGCCGATTCTCGGATACGGCGTTTATCAGGTGACGAAGGATGAATGTGAACAGTGTGTGCTGGATGCCTTGGAGGTGGGATACCGCAGCATAGATACAGCGCAGTCATACTTTAATGAAGAAGAGGTCGGAGCGGCCATAAAGAAATCCGGTATTCCAAGAGAGGAGATTTTCTTGACTTCTAAAGTGTGGGTAGAGCATTATGGATATGAAGAGACCAGAAAATCTGTAGAAGAATCTCTTCGCAAGCTTCAGACCGATTATCTGGATCTGATGCTGCTCCATCAGCCGTTCAACGATTATTATGGCGCTTACCGTGCATTAGAGGATCTGTATGACGAGGGAAAACTGCGTGCAATCGGTGTTTCCAATTTCTATCCGGACAGACTGGTTGATCTTGCTTCTTTTACGAGAATTCCGCCGATGGTGAATCAGATTGAGACTCATGTCCTGAACCAACGCACGGAAGACCACGAATGGATGGATAAATATCATGTTGTCCATGAGGCCTGGGCTCCTTTCGGAGAAGGCCGCGGAGGACTTTTTGAAAATGAGATTTTAACACAGATTGGTGAAAAATATGGAAAAACCGCTGCGCAGATCATGCTCCGCTGGAATATCCAGAGAGGTATCATCGTACTCCCGAAATCTACGCATAAAGACCGTATGATCCAGAATCTGAATGTGTTTGATTTCCAATTGACGGATGAAGATATGGAGACGATCGCAAAACTGAATACCAAGACCAGTTCTTTCTTTTCTCATTATGATCCGAACATGGTCGAGTGGTTTGTAAAGATGGTTGAAGAACGCAAGACGAAGCATGACAGCAGCAAGGAAAAGAAAAACTGGTAAAACAATAAAGTAAAGGAGAGATTGAGCCATGAGAAAAAATTTTGGAGCAAAACCATGGATGTATCCACTGCCGGTACTGATTATCGGTACCTATGATGAGAATGGAAAGGCAAATGCCATGAATGCAGCCTGGGGAGGAATTTATAATTCCAATCATGTAGTCCTTTGTCTGAGTGAAGGACATAAGACGACCAAGAACATCAAAGCAAGAGGCGCATTTACCGTAAGCTTTGCAGATGCTTCGCATGTTGTGGAAGCAGATTATGTCGGACTGGCTTCTGCCAATAATGTATCGGACAAAATGGAAAAAGCAGGTTTTACAACAGAAAAAAGCAGTTTTGTAGATGCACCGATTATATGTGAGCTTCCTATGGCGTTAGAATGTAAATTTACAAAAACCACCGAAGACGGAAATATCATTGGTGAGATTGTCAATGTCAACGCAGAAGAATCTATCCTGGGTGAAGATGGAATGATAGACTCCGATAAACTGAAAGCAATCTCTTTTGACCCGGTTCACAATGC
>JBJFCH010000029.1:2587-4288 GCA_051888835.1 Oliverpabstia sp.
GCGGACAGGTATATTGTTTCAGTCGATCCGAAAGGAGTGCTTGGATTTCACTCAGGGTTTATTGAGAAGAAAGGGCGCCCTCGTGCCCATGTGATAGAAGTGTTGACATCTCAAGTGAGAGCGGAATATCTGGGGTATCTGCGAAATGCAGGAGTATCTTATATTTTTGCAGGGGAAGGATACCTGGATTGCAAATTACTATTGGAGAAACTAAAAGAAAAATTCGGTATTGAGAGGCTGATGGTTGCCGGAGGAGGTATTATGAATGCTTCTTTTCTGCAGGATGAACTGATCGACGAATTGAGTCTGGTGGTTTCGCCGCTTGCAGATGGGAATACAACTTCGGCTTCTATTTTTGAGCGTAGCGGCTTCTTACCGTCAAGGAAAACGGTTGCATTTTCATTGAGCGAAGCAAAACCTTTGGACGGGGATGCTTTGTGGCTTCGCTATAGAAAGAAAAAAACGACCAAGGGGACAGGTTCCGTGACTCAATTATGAGTCACGGAACCTGTCCCCATATAGGAGAAGAGAAAAAGAGAATCAAATGGCAGAATTCTTAAAAAGGATGGAATAGAAACGGAATTAGACTTGACAATCTAAGAAATACTGCATATAATTACCAATGATAATTAATTGTGATAATTATAGGAGAGCGGTATGGAGAGTGAAAAAATAAAAGGAATGATGGATGCCTGTTATCTGGCAAAAAGAATCCGGGATATGCTTCCTGAATTACCGGATGGGGTAGCACCTTCTTATATCCAGTTTTTGGATACGATTCATAAACTGGAAGCTCAAAATAGAAAAGTGAAAATTTCGGATGTCAGCGAGGAGTTGAACCTTCCGAGACCGGGAGTTACCAGAACGGTTAAGGAAATGGTGGCAAAAGGTTATCTTGTTAAATCTTCATCGGAAGAAGATGGACGTATCACTTATATTTCTATTACAGAAGAAGGAGAAAAACTATCTGATAAATACGATAGAAAGTATTATAGTGAACTGTCGAAGTATTTAGACCATATTTCAGAAGAAGAGGCTGATTGTATGATTTCTACTATAAAGAAATTGTATCAGGTTATGTGTGAAAGGAGGATTTGTCTTGAATAATTCCAATTCGGATTTTACGCAGGGAAGTATTATTAAAAAATTAATCACTTTTATGATACCGATACTGGGAGCCCTTATTTTACAAGCGGCTTACGGGGCGGTAGACTTGATGGTGGTGGGGAGATTCGGTACTACATCAGGGCTTTCGGCAGTATCTACAGGAAGTCAGGTGCTGAATCTTGTTACATTTATTATTGTACAGCTTGCGATGGGAATTACGGTTCTGATCGCAAGATTTATAGGAGAAAAGAAAGAGGAGCAGATCGGTTCTCTGATTGGAGGCGCAACATTAGTATTTGCTATTATTTCAGCGGTACTTTTTGTTATTATGGTATGCTTCTCGCGCCCGATTTCATTGCTTATGCAGGCGCCCGAGGAGGCGGTTGGATTAACCTCTGTGTATGTGCGCATCTGTGGGGCGGGAATATTCTTTATTGTTGCTTACAATGTTATGGCTGCAATTTTCAGAGGCCTCGGAGACAGCAGATCGCCTTTGATTTTTGTAGCAGTGGCATGTGTGGTCAATGTTATAGGTGACCTGGTGCTGGTGGCAGGATTTCATCTGGATGCTGCGGGTGCGGCGATTGCAACGGT
>JBJFCH010000030.1:0-25159 GCA_051888835.1 Oliverpabstia sp.
AACCGTTACACGATCCGTGATCACCTTGATCTCATCCATGCGGTGAGAAATATATACAATTCCCATTCCCCGCTGGCGCAGATCACGGATGATCTTGAACAGTTCTTCAATCTCTGATTCTGTCAGAGCTGCTGACGGTTCATCAAAGATGATCACTTTTGCTTCATGGGATATCGCTTTCGCGATCTCACACATCTGCTGCTTTCCAACTGTCAGATTTCCCATCTTTTCCGAAGGATCGATCTCAATGTTAAGCTGCTCGAACAGTTTTGCTGCTTCTCTGTTCATCTTCGTATCGTTGATCAGCTTACCATTCATCATCTCACGGCCGATGAAAATATTCTGTGCAACTGTCAGATGATTCATCATGTTCAGTTCCTGATGCACGATCACGATTCCAGCATCCTGTGCCTCTCTTGGATTGGAAAACTCCACTTCCTTTCCTTCAAAGGTAATGGTTCCGGAATCCTTACTATAGATGCCGGTCAGGACCTTCATCAGAGTAGACTTACCAGCTCCGTTCTCTCCCATAAGAGCATGAACTTCACCCTTGCGGATCTCCAGATTTACGTGGTCAAGTGCATGTACACCAGGGAAGGACTTGTCTATGTCCTTCATTGTCAGGATTACATCACCCATCTCTCCACCTTCCATTTCCGCCCGTTTATCGTTTTGGGTCTTTTCACTCCACATTCATGGATTATGTGAATAGTATATGTCTAAAATATGAATAGTTGAATGGAATATTTTCTAAAAAAAGGTTAAAAATTTACGGTTAAATTTATTTGAAAGGAAACAAAAGCTTTTCATTTTCCCCTGTGTACATATTTTCCGGTGTTACCAGTTCGCTTCCTGCGTCCACCTGCCGGGGAACGTCTTCTCCTTTCAGCATCTCAATCGTATATTTAACTCCAAGATACCCTATCTTAAAAGGCTTCTGAATCACAAATCCTTTAAAGATGCCCTGCTCCATCAAATTGATTTCTTCCTGTGAACTGTCGATTCCTACCATACTGATCTGATCCTGAGCTCCCGCATCCCGTACGGCTCTTGCTGCACCCCGGGCAGAGTATTCATTTAGTCCTGCGATTACCCCAAGATCAGGATATTTCTCCATCAATTCCTCAGCAAGTTCATATGCTTTCTCATATTGAGAACCACAATATACCACTTCTGTATATGCGTCCGCTTTATCTCCCAGACCTTCCCGGAAACCCTGCTCTCTCTCTATAGCTGTCGAAGATCCTTCCACATGTCCGACTACTGCTACTTTTTTTCCCTCTTCAAGAAGGGAAGCTGCATATTCCCCCAGTTTTTTCCCCGCTTCCAAATTATCTGTAGATACCTGAATGTCTTCAATATTTTCATCAATATTGGAATCAATCATCACCAGACGGATCCCCTGTGCCTTAATCTCTTTCAGAAGTTCCGTGCTCTGTGTATAACTGACAGGAGAAATCAGAAGTGCATCCGGTTTTTCATCCCTTGCGAGAATCTCTTTCAGATAAGCATTCTGTCCCTCATAATCCGTCTCTGATTCAGGTGCTTTTACTTCAAGAACAGCACCATATTCTTCTGCAGCAGTATCCGCTCCCGCTATCAATGTGGTCCAGAAATCATTGGTTTCATCTATTATTTTGGGAATATAAACAAGGGTAATCTCTTTGCTCTCTTTCATCTGACGCCTGTATCCATATATTCCCACAACCGATAACGCGAGAATCATCATAAAAATCAGAACAATCCATCCCTTATGCTTTTTCATGAACATCCCTCCGCTCTTTCGGTATCTTCACTGTTGCAACCGTTCCTTTACCCAATTCACTCTCATATGAGATCCCGTATTCCTGACCATAAGACAATCGGATTCTTCGTTCCACATTATATACACCTACACCGTTTGAACGATAATTCACCTTATGACGTTCAAAAATGTGTTCCATAGTATCCTGATCCATACCAACACCATTATCTATGATTTCAAATATAATATCGTCTCCCTGCCCATAACCTTTGAGCATAAGCATTCCTTTGCTCTCTTTATATTTCAGGCCATGATAAATAGCATTTTCTATCAAAGGCTGAAGAACCAACTTGATTATTTTTTCGCCCTTAATATCCGGATCCAGATCAATCTCAAATTCCAGTTTGTCTTTATAACGCATTTTCTGAATGATCAGATAATTTCTGCAATATTCCACCTCCTGGAAAATAGAAATTTCCTCCTCTTCATTACTGATGATCTGACGAAATAATTTCGCAAGAGAAGCGGTCATTACTACAACTTCTTCGTTCTTTCCTTCTTCTGCCATCCAGATGATAGAATCAAGTGTATTATACAAAAAATGCGGATTGATCTGGGACTGGAGTGCTTTTAGTTCACTTTTTCTTTTAGCCTGCTGTTCTTCAATGATCTGCACCATCAGTTCCTGAATTTTCTGTGTCATAACATTGAAAGTCTCCGTCAGACTTCCAATTTCGTTGCGTGAATCCACTTCCACATTTCCGGCCTGGAAATCACCTTCCTGGATCAGTGCCATAGAGGACTGCAGCTTATGGATCGGACGGGTAATGCCCTTCCATACGATACTTGATATAATCAAGGCAACCGCCACAAGAATCACTGCCATCAGCATATACAATTCCTGCGCCTGGTTCGATCTTTTCAAAAGCTCCGATGTATAGGAACAGCTTACTACCGTCCAGCCTGTCTTCTCGGATCTGGAAACCGTATACAGTTTTTTAGAATCACCTTTCCCCAGTTCCAGATAATCTGACGTACAATTCATAACTTCCTCAATATTCTCTGTCTGCAGTTCGTTATAAAGCTGTTGCTGCTGTGGATGATAGACAATATTGCCTTCTTTATCAATGATAAAAATATATCCTTTTTTTCCTACACTGCTGTCATCGCACAATTTTCGGATTGCACTGTAGTTCAAGTCAACAAAAAGTACGCCACCCTCTTTTTTTCCTGTCTGATCAGGTATGTAGCGGCTCAAAGTAATTACCCACGGGCGCTCTCCGCTGATGACATGCTGAACATGAGCAGAAGAAAGACAGATCGAATCTTTATTCTCAACTGCTTCCTTATACCATGCCAGTTGACTGATATCTACATAAGAATTGATGTAACTGTTCCCTTTATTGAAAAGGGCTTTTCCATTTGCCTGAAGAATTCCCAGATTATAAATATCCGACCGACTATTTAATACCGTAGCGAACTGCGACATCAATTGTTCTCCTGCTTCCTCCGCCTGAATACCGGATCCAAACAAAAATTTCTGTACGTCCGAATTCTCAGCAAGCATAGACGAAATATTTTCCATATAATTAATATAAGAATCTATATCGCTGTTTACCTGTCCGGTAAGCTGACGGGTATATGTAATCGTATTTTCATAAATAGAAGTTCTGGTAAAATTTAGAGAAATCACAGTCACGATTCCAATCGCAGAAAGCACAAGCAGAGCCATTACCAGAAAAATAGCATTCTGTATGCTTCGGAATTTTCCCAAAAGCGCTCCGGCATGTCTGTTTTTATTCATCGGCGTTTCCCCTTTGCATATTCCGTTGGTGTCTTTCCGGTCATTTTCTTAAATGAAATCCCAAAATAATGCGGATCGGCAAAACCCACTCTTTCTGCAATCTCATAGTTTTTAAGTGAAGTATGTTCCAAAAGATCTTTTGCTTTATCCATCCGAATACGAATCAGGAACTCCATAAAAGTCTCTCCTGTCTCTTCCTTAAATATGGAACTGAAATGACTGGTACTGATTCCCAGATGTGCACAGATTCCATTCAGATTCAGATCGGGATCTGCATAATTTTCCTTGATGTATTCCACCGCTTCCAAAGCCTGACGTTTACCTGAAGAACTGTTTTCCATTTTCAGATAATCATAAACTCCTTCTGCATAACGAACCACTATATCAAATGCTTTCTGAAACGTCTTTTTCTCAGATATTTTCCCAAGAAGCTGATTTCTTTCCTCCTGAATTTTGCGTGGATCCGGATGTACCTTTTCCACCAGCTCACTTAAAGTTCTGACAACCTGCTGCATATATAGACAGGCTCTGCTTTTATTCACCCGGCTCTCGACTATTTTATTACGAATCTTGATCAGAATTCCATCCAGTTCCTGTCTCTGATTTTTACGAACAGCTTCTGACATAGCCATAAGTTCATTATAAAGGGAAATATCTCTCTCAAAATCATCATCATTTTCAAGATCTAACAGCAGATTGCCACCCAAAAGATACCGATAACTGAGTGCCTCATTTGCACGGTCATAAGAAAAATGCAGTTCTTCCATTTCTTTCACATAAGGACCTACAGCAATCGATATTTCCAGTTTCATGGTTTCATATATTTTTTCCTTTATTTCATAACAGATTTTTCGAACTGTGGTACAGAATTCTCTTGGTCGATTTGTTTTAAACAGGATTCCCGTTTTGTTGTTTGATTCCTGATAAGCAATACCGGCATCATAATTACCTACGATCTCATCACTGATATTATAAACAACAAAAGCCATCAGAGCACTTTCCTGCCTTTGTTCTATATTTTGCTCATATAGTTCGGAATACAGATCAATACTCAGTACGGCAACACGGTAATCCGATGCATTCAGAGAAATCCCCATATCATTCAGATTTTCTACACATTCACTCATATCTTTTGAACATGTGACAAGAGAAGAAATTGCCTGAGAACGGATCATCTGCTCATTTTTCTGATATTCCTTGGACACTTTTGTCAGATGCTGAATCTTCTGCTCTTCTTTTCTGGCAGACTCCAGTTTTTTTCTCATATTGACAAGCACTTCAGACAACTCTACAGCAGTCACGGGCTTTAACAAATATTCACTCACATTATACTGAATGGCTTTCTTCGCATATTCAAACTCTCCAAAACCGCTGAATATAACAATTAAAATTTCAGGATAATTGTCATGCAGGAAATGGCTCAACTCCATTCCATCCACATAAGGCATGCAGATATCTGTCAGCACTACATCTACAGAATGCGTTTTAATAAACTCAATCGCCTCTTTTCCATTCTGACAGTCACCCGCCAATTCATAGCCAAGACCTTCCCAGTCAATACGCTTTCTGATGGCATCTCGAACAAGTATTTCGTCATCAACCAGCAATACACGATACATCATAATACCTCCATAAAAACCCGAAAAAGTTTCCCTCTCCTCAAACATTTTTCAGGAAATTCTTTCCACTATATTATATTGTATCAAAAAAATGAAAATTTGCATAGACAAACTCCATCATTTAATCAATTAAACAAAGTGCTCCCATGCAAAACACTATTGCATAGGAACACTTGATTTACTTCATACTATTTTATCAAACAACTTTTTATTTCGTGATAACTCCGTCCAGATCCCACAGATCCTCCCAGTCATTAGCTCCCGGCCACAGGAATACCTGTCCTTTAATCAGACGATTGTTTTTATCCAGTCCTTCCATGATTTTCATTTCTTCATCAGTTAACGGATCTTCTGTTACACACTGAAGGTTTTTCAAATAGTTTTTCTCTTTTGTTGAGAAAGGAATCGGTGTCTGACCTCTCTGTACTGCCCATTTGATGCAGATCACTGCCGGATGTACACCATGTGCTTCGGCAATTGCTCTCATCTCCGGAAGTTCAATATCGGCGATATCTTCCGGTGTCTTATCTCTTTCCGGACGGGCCGGTGAACCGATCGGGCAGAATCCTACCGGTTCAATTCCTTTTTCTTTGCAGTAAGTAAACAATTCCGTCTGCTGAAAACATGGATGAAGTTCCATTTCAATAGCTGCCGGCTTGATACGACACAGTGGCAGTACTGCTTCCAATTTCGGTATTGTCATATTTGACATTCCGATATGCTTTGTCAGCCCCATATCCACCAGACGTTCCATCTGACGCCAGGTTTTCATGAAACGGTCTACAGAAAATGGTTTGGAATCCGGGTTTCTGGAATCCACATCACATCCCGGAGCATGATAATTCGGAAATGGCCAGTGAACATAATACATATCCAAATAATCCAGCTGCAGATCTTTCAGTGTCTTTGCGCATGCAATCAGAACATCTCCATCTCCGTGCATATCATTCCACACTTTGGAAGCAATAAATAATTCCTCTCTATTTACAGTTCCCTTTGCAAATGCATCTGCAAGTATTTCTCCTATTTTTTCTTCATTTCCATAGCATGCTGCGCAGTCAAAAGAACGATATCCAACTTCTATGGCACCTGCCACTGCTTTTGCCACCTCGTCCGGCGTCACATGATCAGAACCAAAGGTTCCCATTCCTACTGCCGGCATTTTTGCCCCTGTATACAATATTCTCTGAGGAACACTTTCCGGATTTACTTTTGTCATCTTTTCTTTCCTCCTGTCTTTTACTCTTTTTGTTATTCTATTTTGTCTACTATTCTGTTTTTTCTGCTATACTACTCAATTATTCTATTTCGCGCTATTTTGAACTCATATTGTTTTCGTTCAACGCAATTTCCTTATCTCGATATCCGGCAGTAGTTTTTCCATATCTTTTTTCAGAAAAAATCCTGTTTCCAGACGAAGCGCATTGGCCGCTGAAATGGCACTGGCAAGACGGATAGTTTCTTCAATCGGAAGCTTTCTGACAAATCCCACCGCAAATCCGGCAATCATAGAATCGCCGCAGCCCACAGTATTCACTGCCTGAATCTTTGGAACCCTTACCTGATAAATACCTTCTTCACAGGCTACCAGAGAGCCATCACCTCCCAGTGATATGACTACCACCTCGATCCCCTCATCATGGATTTCTTTTGCAGCGCCGATCAGAGCTTCTCTGGTATTCATCGGTCTTCCGGTAAGCATACGAATCTCATCGATATTTGGCTTGATCATGGATGGCTGTGCCTGTAAGCACTCTTCCAACAATCTTCCGCTGGTATCCAGGATTACTTTTTTTCCTGCCTCCTTCACCTTGCGGATCATCTCTTTATAAAGTCCCGCATCTGTCCCTTTCGGTGTACTTCCGGATATGGTTACAATATCACACTTTGCCAACAGCCTGTCAAATTTGTACCGCATTTTATCCATTTCATATTCCGAAACAGAAAAGCCCGGTTCCAGAAATTCTGTCTGTTTTTTATTTACTTCATCCCATATATTTATGCAGGTACGGCTTTCTCCGTTACACCAGACAAAATCACTGATAATTCCTTCTGATTTGACATGTTCATCAATAAACGCTCCTGCATGTCCTCCAAGAAAACCTGTAGCTGTCACCTGTTCCCCTGCAAGATGGGCAACTCTTGATACATTCAGCCCTTTTCCGCCTGCAGTAGCTGCGCAGGATTTTACTCTGTTCACATTTCCCACACCAAAGCCTTCCACCACATACCGTTTATCGATGGCGGCGTTGGCTGTCACTGTAAGAATCATACTGTTACTCCTCATTCATCAGAAGAATTTTTCCCTGAACCAACCCCGGTGTCTTATACATCTGAAATGCTTCCTGTGCCTGGCTCATAGGCATTTTCTTATAAACAAATTCCGGGTCAAATTTCAACTGTCCTGTAGCAAAATAATGAGCTGTCAGATCCCATTCTTTTCCCGGAAATGGAGAGCTATATGACATCCAGGAACCAGTCAGTTTAAATTCTTTCCTGTTCATATTTTCCCACATCTTTGGTGTAAAGGTCAGATCCACATGCGGAGTTCCAATAAAACATACATGAGACTTATTTGCTGCCAATTCAAATGCCATGTGCATAGTAGGAACCTGTCCCGCCGTCTCATATACAAAGCCGTAACCTTTTCCTCCTGTGATTGCCATAGCTTCTTCCATAAAGTTTTCTTTTGTAGTATTGATCACTTCATCAGCTCCCAAACGTTTCGCAAGTGCAAGACGCTTCTCACTGATATCAAAAACAACCACTTTCTTCGAACCGAAGATTTTCGCCCACTGCATTGTGAACATTCCGATGGTACCTCCCCCCAGAATTGCCACATATTGTCCGCCTTGATAATCATTCTGAAGCAGACCATGAAGAGCTACCGTAGAAGGCTCAAACATTGCTCCCTGCTCATACGGAATAGAAGGATCAAAAGGAATCGCATTCTGTTCCGGGATCACTACATACTCCGCATTGCTCCCCTGCTGACGGGAACCGATAAAACTGTAGTGTTTGCAAAGAGAATAATTTCCATTCTGGCAGTCGTCACATTTCATACACGGAAGCAGAGGTGCTCCGGAAACCCTGTCGCCCACTTTTATCTTTGTCACGCCTTCACCGACTTCTACTACATCACCGGAAAACTCATGACCCAGAACAATAGGATAAAAATGAACACCATTATGAAGTACTCTCGGAATATCAGAACCACAGATTCCCGAGGCAACAACCTTGACCTTTATCGTTCCCGGACCTGCCTGAGGTTCCTCAATTTCCTGATACCGTACATCTTCATTTGCTACAACTACTGCTGCTTTCATTTACTTAACCTCCTTCATCAACGCTTTTAAAGACTCATACAACGCAAGATATGTGTGATAATTTTTCTCATATTTTTCACAATTTTCCGGATTCGGTTCGTGACGCCGCGTTTCTTTTACTGTCAGGGCCGTTGCTTCTTCATAATCACGGTACATGCCAACAGCTACTCCCGCAAGCATGGCTGCTCCCAGTGTGGTAGCCGTATCAGAAGAAGGCACTACAATAGATTTCCCTGTAATATCCGCCTTAATCTGTGTCCACAAAAGGGAATTGGCAGAACCGCCCATTGCCCGAAGAATCTTCGCCTCAGCTCCCGCTTCTTTTGCCACATCCAGATTGTGTTTTAACGAATAGGCAACTCCTTCCATACATGCACGTACCATATGGCCTTTTGTCTTAGAAAAATCCAGTCCATAAAATACTCCTTTTGCATCCGGATCCCAGATTGGCGACCGTTCACCTGCCATATAGGGCAAAAATACCAATCCGTCACATCCAGGAGATATTTTCTCAGCAATGTCGTTTAACTGGGTCAGGGAAGATTTACCGGTTTCTTCTTTAAGGCTTCGCTCATAATCGGCAAATTCTCGTTCAAACCATCGCATAACACCGCCTCCACCAACAGTACCTCCCTGCAGAAGCCATTTCCCCGGAATTACATGATATCCGAGAATCAGTCGGGGATCTGCCTGATAACTGTCGATACAGATACTCATACCTCCTGCCTGTCCGCCCTGTTCCTGGGTTTCACCCGGATGTATCACTCCTGCTCCAAGCGTTCCACAGGCTGCATCCAGACCACCGGCAACTACCGGAATGCCTTCAGTCAGTCCTGTCTCTGCGGCTGCTTTCTTAGTCACTGTACCTACAACAGCATCCGAAGGTACTATCTCAGGAAGAAAACTTTCCGGTATCCCCAAAAGTGCACACATTTCTCTGTCCCAGGTACCTGTACGCATATTAAAGCAATGAAGTCCGTAACCCTGTGAGAGATCCTGGCTGGTCACGCCGGTAAGCTTAAAAGCTATATAACTGTTTGACTGAAGAATCTTATCAATTTTTTTATACATGTCGGGAAGATTCTCTTTATACCAGATAATCTTCGCTGTTGTATAAGAAGGCTGAAGCGAATTCCCCGCCAGTTCAAAGATTTTCTCTTTTCCTATTTTCTCATTCAGACGTTCACAGATATCCTGTGCACGCGTATCCATCCAGATTGGTGTATTGGCAAGAACTTTCCCTTCCTTATCAATGGGAATTGCAGACCAGCTCTGACCGTCGATACCGATTCCGGCAATCTCATCCGGACAAATGTTTCCTGACTGCAAAGCCTTTTGAATCGCCCGACAGACAGCGCTCCACCACTCTTCCGGATTTTGCTCTGCCCATCCCGGATGAGGATAATATACCGGATAATCCTCTGTAGCTGCTGCCGCAACCTTGCCCTCTCTGGAAAATAGTGCCGTTTTGCAGGCACTGGTTCCTATATCAATACCCAGCAGATATTCTTTTTTATTTGGCATCTTCCTGTTACTCCTTATATTCTTCTGATTGATTTTCCCATCAGTACCTGTGTCTGTAATTTTTCAACGGTATGCACCTGCTCCTTATTTTCCCGGAGCCGTGCCAGCAGAAGATTTGCTGCATGTTCTGCAATTTTTTCCGTTGGCTGAGCTACAATTGTTAGCTGAGGATTACATGCTCTGGCGAACTGGCGGTTATCAAATCCAATCAACGACAATTCCTTTCCGATCTGTACATTCTGTTCATTCAGTCCGATTACCGCACCGGTCGTCATGGCATGATTTGCCACAAAAACTCCTGTAATTTCCGGATGCTCTCTATGTAGCTTCTGAATTCCCTCGGCACCACTGTTCATATCATCATTTCCATAGTAAATATATTCTTCTATCAGAGGAATTCCTGCTTCGTTCAATGCTTCTTCATATCCAATCCGCCTCTCCCGGGCAACAGAAATGTCCTGTGGTCCTGCCACCAGTCCGATCCGTCTATGTCCATATTCGAGAAAAAGTCTCACAGCTTGTTTTGCTGCCATCCTATTATCTACGAGAATACTGTCACAATCCAGATCAGCAATATCACGATCGATGAGTACCAATGGTTTCCCGGTTTTTATAAAACTTTGCAGATGTGCTCCGGTTTTGTCCACAGGCATATTAATCAATCCATCAACCCGCTTATGAATCAGGAACTCTACCGCCTCCTGCTCTCTTTTGGCATCCGTACGACAATCACACACAATCATTGCATATCCATGATTTCTCAAAATATCTTCCGCCGCTGTTATGATCTCCGCACAAAAAACCATGGTAAGCTCCGGTATCACCACACCAACCGTTTTTGTAATGTTTGTCCGCAGTCCTCTGGCAACTTCATTTACTTCAAAATGCAGTTCATCAATGGCCTGTTCAATCTTTATTCTATTTTTTTCTCTCACATTTCCTCCATTTAAATAAGAAGAAATGGTTGCCAGTCCCAGTCCGGTTTTTTTGGCAATGTCTTTGATTGTAGCCGCCATCTGTTCCTCCTGCTTTTATTCTGCCTTTCCGTCACATCCGCAAACTTTCATTCTTCCTTTCACAAGTTCTGTCACAGCTGCCATTCCTACTTTTCCCAATGCTTTCGGATCAATTGTTTCCGGTTTCTCTTCCATCAGCTTTTTGCCTGCCGCTGTATAAGCTGCCCGGAGCTCTGTTGCAAAATTCACTTTACAGATTCCACGTTTTACACAATCACTTACATCTTCATCACTAAGACCGGAAGCTCCGTGAAGCACCAGCGGAATATCTACCACCTGGCGAATCTCTGTCAGTCTTTCTTTATCCAGAACAGGAGTCCCTACATAAAATCCGTGAGCCGTCCCGATCGCTACTGCCAGAGAATCTACACCGGTACGCTCCACAAACTCTTTTGCCTGCTGTGGATCGGTATTCGTATCGGCTTCTGCTTCCAGATCATCCTCTTTTCCTCCTACTTTTCCAAGTTCAGCTTCTACAGGTATATTTACGGCTTTCGCCACATCTGCTACTCTTTTACTTACAGCAATATTTCCTTCGAAATCTTCGTGCGAACCATCAATCATCACAGAAGTATAACCGGCCTTGATCGCCTGTACTGCCAGTTCAAAACTATTCCCATGATCCAGATGGAGACACACCGGCACAGATGCTTTCTTTGCTTCTGCTGCAACGATCGCAGCATAAGTCTCCAGAGTACCGTACTTTACTGTGGAAGGAGTTGTCTGAATCATAACCGGAGCTTTCAGCTCCTCTGCTGCTTTAATAATGGCTTTCACCATCTCCATATTCTCCGCATTGAACGCTCCTACTGCATATCCGCCTTTCTGAGCGTCTGTTAACATTTTTCTGGATGTAACTAATGGCATAATGATTTCCTCCTGAAATTTTATAATATATCGCAAAACCGAAACGTTTCGCTTTCTTTTATCATACCTTCTCTTCCTACTAGTGTCAATACTTTTTTACTTTTTTCCCACTGAAAATCTACAGAAAAATGTCACAAAAACGTCACAAAAAGCCCGGATGCAATTGGTTGACAAACACATGAACATGTGTTTAAATATGTTGATGAAAATGTCTCTCTCACAATGAGTGACATTGCGAATCATGTTGCTGATCACGGAGTGAACAGTGGAGGGTTGTATTATGACAAAAGAAAAGCAGCACAACAACGGGGGGAAAAAACAACTGACAAAAAACTCTGTTCTGAAAAAAGCGGGAATCTCTGTGGGAATTCTTTGTTTGTTTCTGCTCTTTGCCGCAGGCGCATTTTATCTTGCAGATTATTTTCGTATAAAGGAGCAGTTCGGTCACAGCATTACAATCAATGGGCAAAGCTATTATGGTATGACAGCTGGAGAAGTTGCTCAAAAACTCGACAATGAATTTCAGAACTGCCAACTGAGTATTCTGGAAAACGGTTCTTCTGTGTATGAACTATCCATGGGAGACGCCGGATATTCTCTGGATACTTCTGCACTTACTGCAGCCTTGGAAGAACTGATTCAAAGTCAAAAACCGGGATTACATTTTTTCAAAGAACCAAAAGATCAATCTGTTGAATATCCGTACCAACGGGCGGATGATATTTTTTTCAGTACCATTACAGCAGATCATCTTTCCGGAGAACGGACAGATTTTGTGAATGCCTATCTGACATATGATGATACGCTGGGAGAATTTGTAATTATTCCTGAAACAGCGGGAAATAAAATCGCAGACGACTCCCTTCAAGATCTGGTAAGTGAGTCTATAAGTTCCCAACTAAATCCTGTTGTGATTCCTGAAACACTTGAAGTCAATCTGAACGACTCTGTATACATAAAACCGGAGATTACTTCCTCTAATGAAGATCTTATAAATCAAGTGAATGCATTAAATGATGAGATTGGGCGGTATCGCAATACAACGATCACCTACCTGTTCGGAGACACAAAAGAAGTTATTGATGGTTCTTTGATTTCTTCCTGGCTGATAGTTGATAAAGAAACGAATTCTGTTCATCTTTCAGAAGAATTGATTCGAGATTACATTTCTCAGCTTGCCAGCTCCTACAACACCATATACCGGGACAGAAATTTTACCACTTCCACCGGGGAAACGGTAAAATTGGAACACAATGAATACGGATATCGTATTGATCAGGAAGCTGAATACCAGCAGCTATATCAGGATCTCTCTTCCGGAGAAGCAATTGAACGAGAACCTGTATATAGTAAAAGCGGATACAAAAGAAATGGAAAAGATGACCTTGCAGGCTGTTATGTGGAAGTCAGTATTGACAAACAGCACCTGTGGCTTTACAAAGATGGGGCTCTGATTACAGAAACGGATATTGTAAGCGGAAAACCCGGTGATGAAACTTCTACATATAAAGGGGCATGGAGCATTGCTTATAAAGCAAGCCCTTATACTCTTAGCAGTGATATCTATGGTTATGAAGTTCCCGTAACTTACTGGATGCCTTTCGTATATGGCCAGGGTCTCCACGACATCAACCGCAGTGCTTTCGGTGGTGAGATCTATAAAACAAATGGGAGCCACGGATGCGTAAATCTTCCTATAGATCAGGCAAAAATCATATATGAAACCGTTGATAAAGGATATGCTGTAATCATTTACTAAAGTATTTTTCTTTCCAAACATTTTTAACCTTGACAAGTATTCCTGCATATGTTATTTTATAATGACTCTTTGCACTGCATAAAATCTACAGTACAAACTGAGCAGGCCGTAACATTTATGTTATGGAGTCGGGTCGCATAAGTGACAGTGGAATCTTACATCCACGGGACAGTAGTTGCTAATACTGGTTCGTGGGTGTTTTTTTATACTTTTTTATCAAAAGCAGGTCTTATAAAATCCCACAGCTGCCTGGTGTCATAGAGCCATCATAATTCTGGAGGTAAATAGTGTGAAAAAAATCAGATCCTGGAAAAAAGAAACGAGTTTGGCAGAAATGGATTTTCAAAGAATTGCGAAAAAAGTATCTATAGTTACAATCATTGGAAATGTGCTTCTTTCCATAGTGAAACTGTTGGCTGGAATTATAGCACATTCCAATGCGATGATCAGTGATGCAATCCATTCTGCCTCTGATGTATTCAGCACTTTTATTGTTATCATCGGCATCAGACTGGCCTCAAAAAAGCCGGATAAAGAACACCCTTACGGTCATGAACGATTAGAATGTGTAGCCGCTATTATTCTGGCGGTTGTCCTGTTCATCACAGGATTGGGAATTGGCGTGGAAGCATTGAAAAATATTATCGCGGGCAATAAAGGTAACATACTGGTACCCGGAATCTTGGCATTGATTTCTGCAGTTATATCTATCATCAGTAAAGAAGCCATGTACTGGTATACACGACATTATGCCAGAAAGATTGATTCCAGCGCACTGATGGCAGATGCATGGCATCATCGTTCCGATGCCCTTTCTTCCATAGGTGCTTTTATCGGAATAGCCGGTGCACGGCTGGGTTTTCCTGTTATGGATTCTATTGCCAGCCTGGTTATTTTCGTATTTATAGCCAAAGCTGCTTTTGATATTTTTATGGACGCTATGGATAAGATGGTGGACCATTCCTGTGATGAAAACACAGAGAAGCAAATGTATGACTGTGTTATGAAGAATCCAAACGTTATGGGCATAGATTTACTCCAGACACGAATATTCGGCAATAAAATTTACGTTGACGTGGAAATTGAGGCAGATGCATCGTACACATTACAAGAAGCACACACTGTCGCAGAAGAAGTGCACAATAATATTGAACAGAACTTTCCAAAGGTAAAACATATCATGGTTCATGTGAATCCTGCTGAAAAAGAAAATGAGCTAATTTGAGCAGACAGGTTTTCACTTTTTAAAGTAAGACATCCTCGATAATATCAGAGTACCGGAAACCCTGATACTATCGAGGATGTCTTTTTTCAGTTTGCGAAGCTAAAATTCGGTATCATCATACCTTCTCTACGATCAAACCACTCCTGTATGCTTTCAGAAGTTCTTGCAATTCTCTGATCCGTTCTCTCATCTTTTCTCCTGCATCCGTATCACCAACAGATTTTCTAACGGAAACCCTGCTAACCACTATATTGTCTGAAAGGATATCACTTTCCTGGGTAATTGCATCCTCTGTGGAAGTAAATGGCTGATGTGCATTCAAAATCAATCCCCAGGAATTGAAAATCAAAGTATAGCCGGCAATTCCCGTCTCTTTCTGATAAGCCTTGGAAAATCCGCCATCAATAATCAGAACTTTTCCATTACATTTCACCGGACTTTCACCGGCTTTATGATGAACCGGCACATGTCCATTGATAATGTGTCTGTCAGTACCTTTCACACCAAATTCATCCAGAATCCGATCTACCACTTCTTCATTTTCCAGGAATTTGTAATAAGCATTTTTATACTCTTCCTGCGTTTCTTTTTCTTCAAGGAAACATCTCTCAAAAGTAGCCATCTTATTTTTTCCGTATAGAGGAGAATTCGGGCCACTCCAGATATACCAGAGGATATCTTTCCCCTTTTCTCTCTCTTCCTCATCAATGGCAAAAAAAGCTTTTCTCACATAAGCTTCCAATGTATCATATAACTCACGGCCCTTGTATTCTTTACCGTATATTTCCACTTTACTGAAAGATCCATCCTCCTCCAGAGGCACACATCCATGATAAAGAAGATTATTATTGTATACTTTATAAAGACTTCCTTTTTTCAACAGGAATCTCATATGTGTCTGAAGCTTTTCACATCCTACAAAAGCTGCCGTGAGACGTTCCATCACTTCTGCTTCTTCATCAGACAAGCGGTACGGATCCTTTGGATCGATCGTCGGGAAATTCGTATCCAACAATGGATATTCCTTTCCATTAATCTCCAGTGTTCCTTTCTCATAATTCACTCGTTCCAAAACACATCTGCTGTCCATATGAAAGCAGGGACGTCTCTTCACAAGCTGTCCCTCCAGCTTATAGGCAATAATAGAGATTGCTTTATGCATCTTTCTGGTAAGCTCAGCTTCCAAATCATTCAATTCATTATTTCCTTTGATTTTAAAGCATTCGCAGGGATCATCCCCATAAGTGGAAAGTGCAAATGTTGCCAGCGGCAGAAGATTGATCCCATAACCATCCTCCAGAATATCCAGATTGGAATACCGCGCACAGATCCGTATCGCAGTGGCAATACACGTGGTCTGACCTGCGGCCGCTCCCATCCACATAATATCATGATTTCCCCACTGAATATCCAATGAATGATAATTCATCAGCTTATCCATAATCAGATGTGGTCCCGGACCTCTGTCATAAATATCTCCAAGAATATGGAGATGATCCACTACCAGCCTTTGGATCAATTCACTAAGTGCCACAATAAATTCTTCTGCACGTCTTACTTCGATAATTGTCGTAATAATCTGATCATAATATGCTTCCTTATCCAAAAGCTCCGGTTTCTCTGTGATCAATTCTTCTATCACATATGCGAAATCTTTCGGCAAAGCTTTGCTCACCTTGGATTTGGTATATTTGGAAGCCACTCGTTTACATACCTCAATCAAACGGTACAAAGTAATCCGATACCATTCATCCATGTGCTTTTCCGTCTTGCTCACCAGTTTCATTTTCTCCTTTGGATAATAAATCAGCGTAGCCAGTGCCTTCTTATCCTGTCTGCTTAAGGTATGACCAAATATCTCATCAATTTTCCTTCTCACAGAACCGGAACCATTTTTCAGAACATGGGAAAATGCTTCGTACTCCCCATGGATATCCGTCAGAAAATGTTCTGTTCCCTTAGGTAAGTTTAAAATAGCCTGCAGATTGATAATTTCCGTAGATGCTTTGGCAATCGTAGGATATATCTCAGCAAGCCGTTCCAGATACCTCAGTTCTAATTGATCCATCTCTTTATTCCCAATACTCATATTTTCCATAAAAATACTATTCTTCTCCTTCCTTTTTCCATTCATTTTTCTCAATTCTTCTGTTGTTTCTATTATAGCAGATTTTTACCCTTTTTCGGAAAAAATTATATTGTTTTATCATAAAATTTGATTTATCATATTTTTAACATCATAAAATACGATATGGGAAAGGAGCATACTATGTTAAAAGGAATTCCGCAAATTTTATCTCCCGAATTATTAAAAGTATTATGTGAAATGGGACACAGTGACCGTCTGGTTATTTCAGATGGCAATTTCCCGGCAGAATCCATGGGAAAAAATGCTATTGTGATCCGCTGTGACGGACATGGCGTACCTGAAATTCTGGATGCAATTCTTAAAGTATTCCCACTGGACACTTATGTGGAAAAACCGGTAAATCTGATGGAGGTTATGCCTGGTGATACCGTTGAGACACCCATCTGGGATACTTATGAAGAAATTGTCACAAAACATGATGAGCGTGGCGGTGCCGCAATCGGTCATATCGAAAGATTTGCTTTCTATGAAGAAGCAAAAACAGCTTACGCAATCATTGCCACCAGCGAAAAAGCTCTGTACGCAAATATTATGCTGCAGAAAGGTGTAGTAGTAGAATAAAATTGTTCTCTGCTTCTATCTATTATATAGGCAAAAAGGCGAGTGTTCCACGGATGTTTATCCGGATCTACCCGCCTTTTTGTTTACTCAGATTAAATCATTCCTTTTTCTTTCAACTTTTTTGCTTTGTTCGGATAATTGGTAAAGATTCCATCTACTTCCCATTCCGCCATCTGTTTCATATGCTTCTTTTTGTTTACAGTCCAGACATTGACCCCAATTCCCTTATCATGGCAATTATGAATTTCTTCTTTTGTCAGGACCGCCATACCGGGATGATAAAACTCCACATCATTCTCTCCCGCAAGACCAGCGATATTATCCATTCGCGTTTCCATCAAAAATCCTACAGGAATCTCGGGAATCAGTTTTTTACATTTTACTGCTGAAACCAAATTAAAGGTTGAAAATAGAATCCGATCTTCCAGATGGTACTGCCGTACCATATCAATGACTTTTTCTTCCAGATTTTCATAATAATATACACTGTTTTTCAGTTCGATGTTCGTAAGGAGTTCTGTATCCTTTACCCATACCAGATACTCCTGAAGAGTGGGGATCTTCTGAAAACCATATTTTTTTTCAAACTTTCCGCTGCAGTTAAATCCACAAAGCTGCTCGTATGTATAGTCTCTCAGATTACCCGTTCCATTGGTTGTCCGATCAATAGTCTCATCATGCATAATCACAATGACATCATCTTTTGTAAGCTGCACATCCAGTTCTATCCCATCACACCCAACTTCCCAGGCTTTCTTAAAAGCCAGCATTGTATTTTCCGGATACTCTCCGCTAAACCCTCTGTGTGCAAAGATTTTCATGGTATGGTTTCCTTCTTTTGCCTTGTTTTCTTCTTTTACTTCTCTTATTTTTCCTGTATCCTGATGTTCGGCCTGATCAGCCGTTGGATGAAACATCAGATATTCCTGTTTGTAATTTCCCCATATAGTACAAGGTTCTTTCAGAAAGTAAAAGGAAAAAAACAGCATCTCTTTATCATTCAATGTAATAGCAATAGACAAAATCTCTTCATCAAGAGGCAACAAAAGATCTTCTTTCTTTTCATCCAGATGCTTCAGATACTCCTGCTGCTCCTGATTTAATACGGAAAGAATTCTTTCCTTTGATTCCTGCTCCAGAAAAGGATAATAACAATCCACAAAAGAGTAACCATCTCCATTCTTGTTCCACAATTCCCGCAAATATTTGTCAGCCATCCTGGGACTTAAGAATGTACTTTCCCACTCATACTCTGCCATACCATTCTGAATCTTATCAAAATAAATACCCCCTCGGGCTATCAGCTCTTCCGGTGTCATAATCATACGCCTCGCTTTTTCTTTTTTCTGATATTATAAACCAGAATTTTGTGGCATACAATAAAATACAAGTAAAATATATCTTATCTGTTGATCCATGCACCGTTTGTGAAATCCGGGATTGCCACCGGCTGTCCGCCCATAGCGATGGATTGTTCTGCCAGCGGTGTGATGCACATCCAGGCTGCCATATCATACACATCTACAGGCGCCTCGCTGCCGGTCTGAATAAATTTTACGAAGTCACAGAATGTCAGCCAGTCCATTCCATCGTGGCCTTCTTTAACACCTTCCTCGATATACTGTTTCCATACCGGATGCTCATATTTGTCACGGTATTCCTCCACATTGTTCCAATGCTTCTGCCACTCAAAATGATCTTTGGCGTGTTCTTCCCCATCTATAAAAACAGATTTGTTGTCTTCCATATACATACCTTTGGTTCCCTGAACAGTAAACCCTCTGGAATAATATCTTGGGAGCGTAGTGTCAAGGGTCAGAAGGATTGTCTCCCCATTGGCACAGGTAATTATGGTATTTACCACATCGCCCTGACAAAACTCTGTATTATTTAATACTTCATCTTCCGGCTTTTTATTTTTGATATACTCTTTCAGTCCGGCAGACTTAGATGCCACAGAAGTAAGCGTCAGCATCCGATTTCCTCTGTTGATATGGAGAATTCGGGCAATTGGTCCCAGCTCATGGGTTGGATAGTTTTCCGTATTTCTGTGGATATAGTTATTCAGTCGATAATGGCGATTTTCTTTTCCAAACGCTACTTCTTCCCGCAGATCATGCTTATATCCACCTTCACAGTGAACAATCTTACCAAGCACACCCTGTTCTGCCATATTCAGTACCATCATCTCATCACGGCCATACACACAGTTTTCCATCATCATAACCGGAACTTTTGTCTTTTCATGTGCCTCCACCAATTTCCAGCACTCACGGACGGAATAAGCTCCTCCCACCTCACAGCCTACAGGCTTTCCAGCTTCCATGGCTTCTATACATAGATCCACATGATGATCCCAGGAAGTACAGAGAATCACTGCATCTACTTCCGGCATAGCTAATACTTCTTTATAATCTGTAGTAATAACCGGTCGATTTCTTCCGCTCTTTTCAATGATCTCTGCCGCCTTTTCACATCGATCCATATAACGGTCACATACTGCGGCGAATTCCACATCCGGATGCTGTATGTAAACCATTTCCAAAAGCCCGATACCTCGTGCGCCAAGACCAATCATACCAATCCGAATCTTATCTTTCATTTTCAAGTCCTCTCTTTCAGCAATAATCTTAATTCATTTTAACCTTTAATACCGGACATAGCAACACCTTCGATAAACTGTTTCTGGAAAATCGCAAACAGAATCAGAAGCGGAAGCACTGCCATCACAGCACCAGCCATCATCGTAGGATAATCCGTTGCATACTGTCCCTGCATGAATGATAAACCTGCAGAAAGAGTCATCTTTTCTGTGGAAGTATTGACAATTAAAGGCCACATCAGGTCATTCCATGCAAATCGCAGAGTCAGAATCCCCAAAGCTACCAGACCGGAACGAATCAGCGGCAGCATAATCCGGGAATAAATCATAAAATGATTACATCCGTCCAGTCTTGCTGCATCTTCTATTTCATCCGGCAGTGCCATAAAAAACTGTCTCAAAAGGAAAGTACCGAAGGCACTGAAAAGGTTTGGGATAAACAATGCCGGAATCGTATTCAGCAGCCCCATTTTCTGAATAATAAGATACTGAGGCAAAATGAAAAAGGAAGATGGTACCATCAGCACTGCCAACAAAATACCAAAAATCACATTTCTTCCCGGAAACTTGATTCTTCCGAAAGCATAAGCCGCCATAGAACAAAGGAGCAGCTGCATAACAACTACAACCAATGCGTTAATAATCGTATTCAAATACATCCTTGCAAATGGAATCTTTTCAAATACTTTTGCATAATTTTCAAATCGTAAAACTTCCGGGAATATTACCGGCGGAACACGGATAGCCTCTGACTGTCCTTTCAGAGAGGTGAGAATCATCCATGCAAACGGAAGAATAGTGATTACGATTCCCATGATCAGAATCAAATACACGAAAAGATGTCCCCATTTAAACTTATTTTCTTTCATGGCTCTTCTCCTCCTTTATTCATAGTTAACCCATTTGTTCTGCATTTTCATCTGGAATGCAGTAATCACCATGATAATAACAAACAGGAATACCGCCAATGCGGATGCATATCCTTTCTTGGAATATTCAAACGCATTACGATAGAAATAAACTACCATACTCTGGGTAGATTCCATTGCCAGACTTGTCTTATCCACCATCATATAAATCGTATCAAATGTCTGGAAAGTACTGATCAGAGTCGTGATCATAACAAAGAATAAGGTTGGTGTAACCAGCGGAAGGGTTATATTTAGAAATTGCTTAATTCCATTTGCCCCGTCAATGGCAGCTGCCTCATAATAGGATTTTGAAATTCCCTGTATTCCGGCCAGCAAAATAATCATGTTATATCCCACAGTACTCCATATGGATACCACACTGATCGACACCAGAGCTGTCTTTGAATTACTTAAAAAACGTATAGGTTCGATTCCAAACAGATTTAATATATAGTTAATGATACCGTAATCACCGTTGTACATCCAGCGCCAGATCATAGCAACTGCAGCTCCCATGGTAATTGCCGGGATAAAATAAACCACCCGAAAAAATGAACGTCCTTTGATGCCCATATTCAGAAAACTTGCCAGAATCAAGGCTATGATAATCGTACATGGTACGATAATTAATACATATTTTACGGTATTTCCCAAGGCCTGCCACATAACAGGATCCTGGAACATTTTCTGATAATTTGCCAGACCACACCATTTACTTTTATTGAAAGCACCCACGTCATGAAAACTGTCAAAAAACACCTTAAATACAGGGTAAAAATAAAAGATGCTCAGACCGATTACCAGAGGTGCGATCATTACATATCCCCACGCATATTCTTTCGCATGGCTTTTTCTCTTGACTTTATTCATTTCCGCTCCTCCTTTTCTCTTTGACTTTTTTTATAAAAAGGGGATGCAGTTTGCACCCCCTCGCTTTTATTCATTTGCAAGAACTTCGTTCATCTGCTCCGCAAGCTTATCACATGCATCTTTCACATCTACTTCCAGACTGAAAACTTTTTTCAGATTGTCAGCCTCATACTGCTGCCACTCTGCTGTATTTGCGGATGCCGGATATGCATAGGAATATTCCTCAGAAGATGTAATAAAAGATTTCAGATTATATTCAGGATTTTTGTCAACCCATGCCTGAGCAGTTCCTTTCAAAGCCGGGATTGCAGCGCCTGTCTCTGCTGATAAATTGTTTGCAGTCTCTCCTGCCAGAAATTCTACCCATTTCCATGCAGCTTCAGGATTTTTGGTATCTTTATAAATACAATTTCCAAGACCATGAATAACTGTTGCCTGCTTACCATTAATGGATGGCAGTTCTACCACATCGATATCATCCTTTAGATCAGAATCAAGAACCTGCGCCAGGTACCAGGAACCGCACCAATACATTCCAAGACGTCCGGACAGGAACTGAACATCCGGTGTTGTTTCTTCCAGAGAAGCTTCATCAGGAGATACTCCAGCTTTCTGAAGATCTATCCAGCACTGGATTCCGGCCTGTGTTTCCGGTTTATCAAATCCTGATGATTTCTTATCTTCTGAGATCACCTCTCCGCCTGCCGCAAAGATTGTATTATATATACCTATCTGGTTTGCATAAGCTGCTCCGATACCATAGACACTGCCATCTGCTTTCGTCAGCTGTTCTGCCATCTCAGCCATATCTTCCCAGGTCCAGTCATCTGTTGGATATGGTACACCGGCATCATCAAAAATCTTTTTATTGTACCATACACCAATGGTATCAAAGTCTTTCGGAAGTGCATACTGTTTGCCATCAATATTGTAAAGATTTACCAGACCTTCCGGATAATTTGCTTTATCAAGTTCAGAATCTGCAAGAAGATCATCGATTGGCATCAGAACATCTCCCTGCGCATATTTGGTAATATTCGGTCCATTCATCCAGAATACATCTGCGATACTTCCGCCTGTAGCTCCCGCTTCCAGCTTGGTCCAGTATTCATCCCATGTACTCGGCTCCAATGTAACTTTTACATCCGGATAAATTTTATTGAATTCTTCCACACATTTCTTAAAATATGCTTCCTGCGCGGAATCCCAGAATGCATAACGGATTTCTCCTGAAATTGTTTCTTCTTCTCCGCCCTCTGCTTTTTCAGAAGTACTTCCACTAGATGCATCCTTAGAATCACCACATCCGGCAAAAACTCCCAGTGCCATTACCGCAGCCATTCCCAATGCCAGCAACTGTTTCTTTTTCATCTTTTTACCTCACTTTCTCTATTTAAGTTACAACGTTATCTGGTATAATTATCATAATAAAATTTCTAACCTGCGTCCATTGACGCTGTTTACCGCATCGTTGTATTATTTTGTTTATTTCTCCTGCAGCAAAAATGACAAAAGAATTTCTTTTTAATAGATTTCTTTTGTCATTTTTTCAAGTAAAATATTCACTATTTTTTGTCATTTATTTACATTTTGCAATTCTTCCAAAAATTCTTCTTTACTCATCTCGTCTTTCAGCATCTTGCCTATATTTTTATTAAATTTATCAATCCATGTACTGTTCCAGCGATTTGCGGGTATTTCCAGAAATATCTCCGCTTCCATCACCACATGATAGGCCTGATACAAATCCGGCTGATCTTTGCTGACCTCGTTAAGACCCACCTGGGGATTGGAAGGAATCTGTCCTGTTTCCCTGAGAATCCTTTTTTGTACCGGTTCGCTGAGCATATATTTTATGAAACGAATGCATGCTTCTTCTTTCTCAGTATCTCCTGAATTTCCTACCAAATACCCAGTACAGGCAGATACCATTCCGATTCCCTGACCATCTTCAGAAGGGAAAAGTGCATAACCCGCATCCAGATTAGGATGAAGCATCTGCTGCGCCCATACACCATTGACACAGATTGCCGAATGCCCAATATTAAAACTCCTCATCCTGTCACGATAGGTATAGCTTTCTTCCTCCACACTGACCATACCTTTCATTTCATTGAGCATATCAAGCGCTTCTGCCAACTCCTGTTCCTCATTCTTCCCTGCTGTATTTTCCGAATTGTCGTCCACCATCTGTATATATGCGTCAATCAAATATATACTGGTATCTGCATCCAGATGGAGCGGTACCGTTGAAAGCGTTTCTTCTTGTGCCCATTCCTGTATCTTCCTGCAGCACTCGAAAAATTCATCCCATGTGGAAGGTACTTCAGAAATCCCTGCATTGCTGAATATTTTTTTATTATACCAGTATCCACTCACTAACAATACATCTGATACTGTATATAATTCCCCTTTTTCATTGACCCAGTGTTTTAATATTGCAGGAGATACCATTTCCATCAGTTCCGGGTCTTTTTCAAGAAAAGGCATCAAATCCAGGGCATAACCATAATTTACCATAAAAGAATAGAGATTATCTTTGCCTTCTCCACCAGTAAAAATTAAATCCGGTGTTTTTCCCACTGCCAGCATCTCTCTTGCTTTTGCAATTGCCTTTTCTGACGACGGCATAGAAATCATATTCAATTGGATATCCGGATTCTCTTTTTCGAAATCCTGATAAATCTGCCTCATCACCTGATGATCCTCCTCCATGGTTCCCCACCCATGAAGCAAAGTGATCTCGGTTTGTTCCTCATTCTCCTTCTGTCCACAGCCTGTTGTAAGTAAAATAAAAAGGAAAAGAAAACATATTCTGTAACTTTTTTTCATCTTTTCCCTCCTCTACTCTCGCAGGGAACGCTCAAATTCCTTTGGAGATAGTCCTGTATAACGCTTAAACATTTTAGAAAAATAAGCTGTATCCTCCACTCCCACTAGTTCGGCAATTTCCCATATCTTCTTTTTTCCTTCTGCAATCTGTCTCTTTGCTTCCAACATTTTTCTTCGATTTATTGTATCAAAAAGATTCTCTCCTGTTTTCTGTTTATAGACTCTGCTGAGATAACTTTTATTCACATAAACAGCTCCTGCCACATCATCCAGCGTCAGTTTTCTGGCATAATTTTTCTCTACAAAAGCTTTTGTTCTGCCGATCAGATCATCTTCATGCTCTTTTTCAC
>JBJFCH010000031.1:0-4270 GCA_051888835.1 Oliverpabstia sp.
CAGAATTATAATCATCCGTCCATTTTCTTCTGGGGAGTATCAAACGAAATTTTGATCGGTGGTATTTCTGAGAAACTGGTTGAAAATCATGTAGAACTGAATGCACTTTGCAAGGAATTGGATCCAACCAGACTGACCACCATCGCACACGTTTCCATGACACCGGTGGAAAGCCCGATGCATGGTATTACCGATATAGAAAGCTATAATCATTATTTCGGATGGTATGGCGGAAAAATGGAAGATAATGGTCCATGGTTTGATAATTTCCATAAAGTACATCCGGATATTTGTGTGGGTGTATCTGAATATGGATGTGAAGGAATTATAACATATCATGGTCCGAATCCGGCCTGCAAAGATTACAGCGAAGAGTATCAGGCATTGTATCATGAACATATGGCTAAGGTTCTGGATGAGCGTCCATGGCTCTGGTCCAGTCATGTATGGAATATGTTTGACTTTGGCTGTGCAGCTCGTGATGAGGGCGGAGTAGCAGGTCGTAACAATAAAGGTCTGATGACGATGGATCGTAAGACAAAGAAAGACAGTTACTATGTATATCAGGCTTATTGGAGCAAAAAGCCAATGATTCATCTGTGTGGAAAACGTTATGCACAGCGTGCCGGTGAAACAACCGAAATCCGTGTGTATTCCAATCAGCCAACAGTAGCACTGTATCTGAATGGTAAGCTGGTGGAAGAAAAATCGGCTGAAAAAGTATTTGTATTCTGCGTGTCTCTTGAAGAGGGATTCAATACTGTTATTGCAGCAGCAGGTGCTCTGAAAGATTCTATGACACTTGAAAAAGTGGAAAAAGAACCTTCCATCTATGTTCTTCCTGAAGTTAATGCAAGAGCAGAAGGTGTGGCAAACTGGTTCCAGTTGGCAGGTGATCTGGATCTGAAAGCTCCGATGGAATTCCCGGAAGGAAAATACAGCGTAAAAGATACCATGGAAGAAATCGCAAAATCTCCGGAAGCAATCAGTGTAATTGCTGATGCGATCATGATAGTCATGAATATGAAGCTTGTTCCTGGTGAAGGAATGTGGGATATGATGAAAGGTATGACACCGGAAGTTATGATGCAGATGGCAGGGTCTATGGCTCCTGAAGGATTCCTGGAAAGTATAAATGCCAAATTGATTAAGATTTCAAAATAACAAATGCGAATAAAAGGGGAAGCGAATAAAATCTTCCCCTTTTATATTTTTTTCAAAAGAATAGCACGATCCAGCCCACCATACATTTTTGCTTTTTTTATAATTTGATAATCACGGCTTAGCATATTATTCATACTATAATGGTTGTCAGGATGAACTGTGGCAAAAAGATAGTGATAAGGCATTTTGGCCAAAAGATTTTCGGCTTCAGCTGCCATCTGTGCCTGCAGATGATAACCTCGAAAAGCCGGATAGACTGCGGTAGATTCCATATGGGCGGATAAAAGAAGTTTATCATCTGAAAAATCAATCCAATTTCCCAGATTTTCTTCGGAAAGTCCGGGAAATTTTACAATAAAAAATCCAGCCATTTCTTCAGAATGCTGCGGCATGGCAAGTATGATAAAACCATTTCCGGCTAAAATATGCCGAACGGAATCTTCCGTATCTTCTACGAACCATTCTTTGGGACAAATCGTGTCCCGTGTCTGATTCATAAGTTTCATAATTTCTGAAAGATCATTAACATCAGCTAAACGAAAATTAAAATTCATACAATAAACGCCTTTCTGTGAAAATATTGTTCTTATATTGTAACAGGTTGTTATCGCAGCGACTAGTGTGAATGATAAAAAATCGATGGAATAATAGTTAACCGTCAACAATAGAAAGTTGACATTTAAACATCCTTGTGGTATCTTTGTTATAAAATGTGGAGGTGAAAAAGAATGTCAACAACAGCTACAACAAATAGAAGTAAAACTTATGATATGGTGTGTATCGCGGTGTTTGCCGTTATAATCGCAATCTGTTCTTGGATCTCGATCCCGGCTACTGTCCCGTTTACTTTGCAGACGTTTGCGATTTTTCTTACGGTAGGAGTACTCGGAGGGAAAAAAGGTTCTCTTGCAGTACTTGTATATATACTGCTGGGTGCAGTGGGAATCCCGGTATTTGCGGGCTTTAGTGCAGGTGTTGGTGTCCTTTTTGGCAATACCGGAGGATATATCATAGGATTTCTGGCATCTGCCCTGGTTATGTGGGGGATGGAGATCGTAATGGGAAGAAAAACATGGGCACTGGCTATTCAGATGGTAGTAGGACTGCTCGTATGTTATGTGATTGGTACGGTATGGTTTATGATCGTGTATGCACAAAGCAGCGGAGTTGTTGGTCTTGCCACTGTACTTGGATGGTGTGTGATTCCGTTTATTATACCGGATCTGATCAAGATTGCACTTGCACTGATTCTCAGCAAAAGATTATCTTTGATCATGCGTATGATATAAATTTTTTGGTGAAATTCTCTGATTATGAATTGACAAAAACGGGAAATCATGGTAATTTATAACTATAATTTAAGAGGATCTGAGTACTGACGGGTTAAGTGTGGAGTACCACAGGGGAATCAGATCTGAAGCAGGCCGACCGTCTGGGCAGCATTTGGTGAATACAAATGCTGCTCTTTTTTCATCTATCATCGGGTGAAAAGAGGGCGAGAAAACATTGATTATCTAAGGAGGAGATAAGTATGTTCAAAGATGAGTTTCAGGCAGTATGCAATGCAGGTGCAGCAAAAAGTAACTTTTTAAAGAAAAATCCGTTTGGATATTTCATATCGTCCATGGTTGCCGGTATGTTTATATCTTTCGGAAGCTTTGTCGCTTTTACACTGGGACAGGCTGTTTCAGCAGGCGGTGCAACATCCTTTACAAAACTTGCGCAGGCTTTTGCATTTGCCGCAGCGTTGAGTTTGATTGTGATGGCAGGGGCAGAATTGTTTACCGGTAATAACTTTGTAATGGCGGCAGCATCTCTGAGAAAGACCGTTTCCTGGGGTGACACAGTAAAACTTTGGGTAGTATGCTGGATCGGTAATCTGATTGGTTCTATTCTCAGCGTGGTAGCGTTCCAGCTTTCCGGTGTACCGGCTGCTGCTGATGGTGCGGTAGCGAACTATTTTATCCAGATCGCATCAGGAAAAGCTTCCCTGGCACCGATGAATTTCTTCTTCCGCGCAGTTCTGTGTAATATTCTGGTGTGTCTTGCGGTATGGTGCAGCATCAAATTAAAATCAGAATCCGGAAAACTGATTATGGTGTTCTGGTGTATCCTGGTGTTTATGATCTGCGGATTTGAACACAGTATCGCAGATATGAGCATTGTATTTGTAGGTGTGGTCAACGGAGGAGTTACCATCGGACAGTATTTGTATACCATTTTGATGGCCACTGTAGGAAATGTGATCGGCGGAGCAATTTTTGTCGCAGTTCCTTACCATATCATTTCAAAAGAAAAATAAAAAGAAATATTCTATCAAAAGGCAGTCGTATGAAACGGCTGCCTTTTTAAATCTTTGTATTGACAATCAATCCGTATGTATTATAATTGTTCTGTACCGAACATTCGGTAACGAACGAATTGTGGAAATAGAGGAGGTGTCCCGTGGAAGAAAAAGAGCATATAGGTGTTGAGATAAAGCGTTTGGATAATGAGATTCACAGCAGAATGGCAGTATTCAGGGCAGAAAATGGTGCGGATGACCTTACGATGATGCAAAGCTGGATTATTGGATTCTTATATGACAGAAGGAATCAGGAGATTTTCCAGAAAGATATTGAGGCTGAATTTTCCATTGCACGTTCCACTGCAACTGGGATTCTTCAGCTGATGGAGAAAAAAGGGTACATACACAGGCAATGCCCGGCTCATGATGCAAGAATGAAACGTCTGACTCTGACAAAAAAAGGGATTATGCTTCAGGAAAGTATCATCCACAATATCGAATGGATAGAAGAAAAACTGAGGGAAGGTATATCCCGGGAGGATCTGAATACTTTTTTCAGAGTAATCCGAAAAATGAGATTTAATGTGGAACAGGATCACTGTGAAACAGACAGGAGGAGAGACCGATGCTGAAAACTTTGGGAGCACAGGTAAAAGAGTTTAAAAGAGATTCCATTCTAACCCCGATTTTCATGATTTTTGAGGTTATTATGGAGATGATTATTCCTCTTTTGATGGCATCTATCATTGATGATGGTGTGGAAAAAGGGGATATCCGCCATATCTGCATTGTAGGAGCAGCTATGGTGGTGGCAGCGCT
>JBJFCH010000032.1:0-24928 GCA_051888835.1 Oliverpabstia sp.
CACCATCGGAAATACTTTATCATCACAGTCAATCTGACAGTCAATGACTACGGTAGTATTCAATTCAATTGCTTTTTCAATCGCAGGACCTACTTCTTCTTTCTTTGTTACACGGATACCCACAGCACCCATAGATTCTGCAAATTTCACAAAATCAACCTTATCTTCCAGCATGGTGTTGGAATATCTGTGTCCATAGAACAGTGTCTGCCACTGACGTACCATACCCAGTACATGGTTATTGATAACAATCTCAATCAAAGGCAGATTGTTTCTTGCTGCTGTCGCCACCTCGTTCATATTCATACGGAAACAGCCGTCACCTGCCACATTCACAACAACTTTATCCGGACAGCCGAATCTGGCACCGATCGCAGCTCCCAGTCCATATCCCATAGTACCCAGTCCACCGGAAGTAAGAAGTGTACGAGGGCTCTTAAATTTGTAGTACTGTGCTGCCCACATCTGATGCTGTCCGACATCAGTTACCACAATTGCGTCACCATTTGTCACACGATACAGCTCTTCAATCACATAAGGTCCGGTAAGTCCGTCAGGATTGTATTTCAGAGGATACTTTTCTTTCATCTCCTCAATTTCTTTTACCCAGGCATCATGATTCTTCGGATGAATTTTCTTGTTCAGTTCCAGGAGAACCTCCTTCACATCTCCGATGATACTGCAGTCAACCTGAACATTTTTGTTAATCTCTGCTGCATCAACATCAATCTGAATGATTTTAGCATTTTTTGCAAATTTAGATGCATTTCCTGTTACACGGTCAGAAAATCTTGCACCAATTGTGATCAGAAGATCACATTTTGTAACACCAAGGTTCGATGTCTTGGTTCCATGCATACCCAGCATACCTGTATAGAGCTCGTCTTCGCCGGAAAATGCTCCTTTACCCATCAAAGAATCTGTAACCGGTGCATTGATTTTATGAACAAACTCAGCCAATTCATCCTGAGCTCCTGATATAACAGCACCTCCGCCTACGAAAATATATGGTTTTGAGGCCTGATTGATCATCTCCACAGCCTGATCAATATCTGAATCCCGCATCTCAGATGTATATGGTGGAATGAAATCCGGTTCTTTATATGTATATTCAGTCTTCAGTGCGGTAACATCTTTTGTAATATCCACCAACACCGGTCCCGGTCTTCCGCTCTTTGCAATGGTAAAAGCTCTGCGGATCGTATCTGCAAGTTGAGTAACGTCTTTTACAATGATACTGTGCTTGGTGATCGGCATTACCACACCGGCAATATCAATTTCCTGAAAACTGTCCTTTCCAAGCAGGCTGGTTCCTACATTCGCCGTGATTGCAACGATCGGAATTGAATCCATATATGCAGTTGCAATACCTGTTACCAGATTCGTTGCTCCCGGACCGGAAGTAGCGAGACATACGCCTACTTTTCCCGTTGCACGGGCATAGCCATCTGCTGCATGAGAAGCTCCCTGTTCGTGAGAAGTCAGAACATGATGGATCTCATCACTGTGTTTATATAACTCGTCATAAATATTCAGGATTGTACCTCCCGGATAACCAAAGACAGTATCCACACCCTGCTCTTTCAGACATTCAATTACAATCTCTGCTCCTGTTAACTGCATCACATCTTCCTCCTCTTTCAATTCTTTGGTATTTCAAGAATGGCTCCGCGGTTTCCACTGGTCACCATGGAAGCATACCGTGCCAGATAACCTGTCGTAACCTTAGGCTCACGTGGCTGCCAGTTAGCTCTTCTCTTTTCAAGCTCTTCTTCTGATACAAGAAGTTCCAGTTTTGTTTCCGGAATGTTGATACGGATCCGATCTCCCTCTTCAACCAATGCAATCGGTCCGCCTACAGCTGCTTCCGGAGATACATGTCCGATTGATGCTCCTCTGGATGCTCCTGAGAAACGACCGTCTGTAATCAGTGCTACGGATGATCCCAATCCCATACCTGCAATAGCAGATGTCGGATTAAGCATTTCTCTCATACCCGGCCCGCCTTTTGGTCCTTCATAACGAATCACAACCACATCACCTGCAACGATTTTTCCACTCTTGATTGCATCAATGGCATCTTCCTCACAATCAAAAACTCTTGCAGGACCTTCATGAATCATCATTTCCTCACAGACTGCGCTTCGTTTTACAACTCCGCCGTCCGGAGCCAGATTACCGGTAAGAACGGCAAGTCCACCAGTCTGGCTGTACGGATTATCAATCGTACGGATAACTTCAGGATTGCGGTTTACACAATTTTTAATGTTCTCTCCTACAGTTTTTCCTGTAACCGTCATACAATCCAGATTCAGCAGGTTCTTTTTAGAAAGTTCGTTCATCACTGCATAAACACCGCCGGCTTCGTTCAGGTCTTCCATATAAGTCGGTCCGGCTGGTGCCAAATGACAGAGATTCGGAGTTTTTTCACTGATCTCATTTGCAAAAGTAATATCAAAATCAAAACCAATCTCATGAGCGATTGCCGGAAGATGCAGCATACTGTTTGTTGAACATCCCAGTGCCATATCTACCGTCAGAGCATTCAGGATTGCTTCTTTTGTCATAATATCCCTCGGACGGATATTACGTCTGTACATTTCCATAACCTGCATACCGGCATGTTTTGCCAGTTTTATTCTTTCGGAATATACTGCCGGAATAGTACCGTTTCCGCTAAGTCCCATTCCCAGAACTTCAGTCAGACAATTCATACTATTTGCTGTATACATACCGGAACAAGATCCGCAGGTCGGGCATACTTTATTTTCAAATTCTTCCACATCTTCTTCTGTCATAGTACCTGCCGCATAAGATCCGACTGCCTCAAACATACTGGACAGGCTTCGTTTCTGTCCATGTACATGGCCGGCCAACATAGGACCGCCGCTTACAAAAACAGTTGGTACATTCAGTCTTGCTGCAGCCATCAGAAGTCCCGGAACATTTTTATCACAGTTCGGAACCATCACCAGTGCATCAAACTGATGAGCGATTGCCATACATTCCGTAGAATCTGCAATCAAATCACGGGTTACCAGTGAATATTTCATACCGACATGTCCCATGGCAATACCGTCACAGACTGCAATTGCCGGAAATACCACCGGTGTACCTCCTGCCATAGCAACACCCTGTTTTACAGCATTTACAATCTTATCCAGATTCATATGACCCGGAACGATTTCATTATAAGAACTTACAATACCTACCAGCGGACGCTCCATCTCTTCTTTCGTCATGCCCAGTGCATTAAACAGAGAGCGGTGTGGTGCCTGCTGCATTCCCTTTTTAACTGCATCACTTTTCATAATAATCTTCCTTTCATTGCCTCATACTTTTTAAGTATCTATATATTCGGGCAGAATTACTGCTGTCCGATATTATCACAAATCAACGGATACGCTCCGCAATCAGATCACCCATCTGAACGGTTCCTACTTTTGTACATCCTTCTGACATAATATCTACCGTGCGGTATCCTTCTTTCAAAACTTCCTGAACCGCTGTTTCTACTGCATCCGCCTCTTTATCCAGATTCAGAGAGAATCTTAGCATCATAGCTGCGGAAAGAATCGTAGCAATCGGATTGGCAATTCCTTTTCCGGCAATATCAGGAGCTGAACCATGGCTCGGCTCATACAAACCGAAACTGGTTTCATTCAGACTGGCTGATGAAAGCATTCCGATCGAACCTGTAACCATACTTGCTTCATCGGAAAGAATATCACCAAACATATTTTCCGTAAGAATCACATCAAACTGTCCCGGATTATGTACAAGCTGCATCGCACAATTGTCTACCAGCATATGTTCCAGTGTGATATCCGGATAATCCTTTGCCACTTCTTCCACTACTTTTCTCCAGAGACGGGAAGAATCAAGTACATTGGCTTTATCAACACTTGTAACCTTCTTTCTTCTCTTTCCTGCAATTTCAAAAGCTTTTACAGCAATTCTGCGGATTTCATTTTCATTATAAGACAAAGTATCAACAGCTGTCATAACTCCGTCAATTTCTTCTGTTTTTCGCTCTCCGAAATAAAGACCGCCTGTCAGTTCGCGAACAATAATCATATCAAATCCGTCCCCGATTCTGTCTTCTTTCAGCGGGCAGGCTGCTTTCAGCTCATCATACAAATAAGCCGGACGCAGATTGGCAAAAAGATTCAGCGCTTTTCTGATTGCAAGAAGACCGGCTTCCGGACGTTTGGAAGGCTCCAGCTGATACCATGGAGAAGTCTTTGCATCACCACCAATGGACCCCATCAAAACCGCGTCACAGGATTTTGCATCTGCAACAGCTTCCTCTGTAAGAGGTACCCCATGTACATCAATGGAAGCTCCACCGAGGAGCACATTTTTATAAGTAAAGCTGTGACCATATGCCTCACAGACTTTATCCAGAATTTTTTTTGCTTCGGTCACAATCTCCGGACCAATACCATCTCCGTGAATTAACGCTACCTTGTAATTCATCTTTCTTTCATCCTCTCTCTGTAAAAATACGTCATTTACAGATTATCATAATCTATTTTTTTCTGTTTTTCAAGAACAAGTATATTGAAAAGGCTTCTTCATCAGCCTTTTTTGTGCTATTTTTCTCTGTTTTGGAATATTTCACATTGTTTTGCGCAGCCAGTCGGGGTTGCAGCACAACCACCAAGGGCCGTTTCCCGAAGTTCAAACGGTATCCTGCGTCCTACCCGGTACATGGTTTCAACCATCTCATCAAAGGGAATTAACTGTTTTACACCACTCAATGAAATTTCCGCACAGGTTAAAGCATTGGATACTCCGATTGCATTTCTGCTCTGACATGGTGCTTCCACCAGACCGGCAATGGGATCGCATACCAGGCCCAGAAGATTGGCAAGAGCTGTAGAAGCAGCGTCCAGACACTGAGCGGCAGTTCCTCCAAACAATTCCACCGAAGCTGCCGCAGCCATGGCAGAAGCTGCTCCCACTTCAGCCTGACAACCGGCTTCCGCTCCGGCAACTGATGCATTTCTCATCAGCAAATACCCCACAGCTCCGGCTGTATACAGCGCATTCAAAATCTCTTGATCCGTAAAATCATATACCTCCTGAAGTGCCAGCAAAAGCCCCGGAACAACACCTGATGACCCGGCCGTAGGTGCTGCCACAATAAGCCCCATGGATGCATTTAATTCCAGAACTGCCATCGAATGGGAAATAGCCCGTGAGAGTACTTCTCCACAGATCGCTTTTCCCTCCCGACGGTGATCCCTGACTTTCTTTGCCTCACCGCCGATCAGACCTCCCACAGATTTTACCGGTTCCTCCAAAGACTCATGAACAGAATTTTTCATGATATCCAGGGCTTTTTTCATTTTCCGGTCACATTCTTCCCGGGTAATTTCTTTTAAAAACTGCTCTCTCCTCCTCATAACCTCAGAAATAGGCAGTTTTTCTCTGTCACATATTTCCAGCAATGTTCTTCCATTGTTAAAATCCATTCTGTACCTCCTGACTAATATTAAGAGTTGCCCGACAAATATTATATCTGTATCAGAATCAAATCTTCAACATTTGGATTTTTTCTGATATGTGTCAGTACTTCTTCTGGAATTTTTTCATCGGATTCCACGATCGTATAGGCTCTTGCGCCTTTTTCCTCACGGAAGAGACGCATAAAAGCGATATTTGCATTCACCTGACTAAGACAGGTTGTAATATGTGCGACTACCCCCGGTTTATCGTTCTGGATTACTACCAGAGTGCTGTATTCTCCGGTAAAATCCACATTCACTCCATTCATTCTGACAATTTTTATTTTGCCGCCGCCTACGGATACTCCGCGAACTGTCATCACAGAACCATCTTTTCCTGTCATGCAGATATCCACAGTATTTGGATGTACCTCATCCTCTACCGTATTTTTTTCAAAATGATACTTAAGTCCTCTCTCTTTTGCGATCTGAAAAGAATCACGAATTCTAAGATCATCTGTATCAAATCCCATGATTCCTCCAACCAGAGCCCGATCTGTTCCATGTCCCCGATACGTTTTGGCAAAAGATCCATACAGCGTAAATACAACTTCTTTAATTTCTTTTTGAAACAGTTTCTGTGCCATCAGCGCAACACTGGCTGCACCGGCCGTATGGGAACTGGAAGGTCCCACCATATTGGGACCAATTACATCAAACACACTGATCAATGACATATTTTTCCCTCACTAAAAAACCTTTTATAAATAAGTAACGCCAGAGCGCACTTGAATTACTATTACGACAAAAAAGCCATCGCATTAGTATGCGACAGCTTTTCTCTTCTTATGCATTTCCATCTGCTGCTTTTTCCACTTCAGCAATCGCTGCTTTTCTCATAGGAATTCTACAGTTTTTGTTATTACCAAACTCAACAATCACATCTTCATCTGTGATATCGATAACAACACCGTAAAAACCTCCTGTAGTCACTACCGCATCACCAACTTCCATATCAGAAAGCATGGCAGCAACTCTCTTCTGCTCTTTCTTCTGCGGACGGATCATCAGGAAATACATCAAACCAAAAAGTACAACCATCCAGATTACCATGGTAATCATGCTGCCGGCACCTGCCGCTGCTTCAGACGTCATCACTACTGACATTTATCATTCCTCCTGAATATCGTTTTGCCCTTTTGGACACTGCTATAATAATATACAAAAATAACGCATCCTGCAAGGTTTTTTTCAAAATTCATCAAACATTCATATTTTTTTATCATTTTCCAGAAAACCTTCCAGTTTTCTGCGCTTATACTCCTGATATCTGCCTTGTTCAATGGCCTCACGGATCTCTTCCATCATCGTATTATAAAAGTACAGATTATGCAGCACACAAAGACGCATACCCAACATTTCTTTTGCCTTCAGCAAATGGCGAATATAAGCTCTGCTGTAGTGACGGCAGGCAGGACATTGACATCCTTCCTCAATCGGGCGGTCATCCATCTCGTATTTTGCGTTAAACAGGTTTCTCTTTCCCTGATTCGTATACACATGTCCATGACGACCATTTCTGCTGGGGTATACACAGTCAAAGAAATCTACTCCCCGATCTACCGCTTCAAGAATATTGGCAGGTGTACCTACACCCATCAGATAAGTTGGTTTTTCAAGCGGCAGGTAAGGTACCGTCTCATCCAGAATATGGTACATCTCCTCATGAGATTCTCCTACCGCAAGTCCTCCTATGGCATATCCATCCAGCTCCATTTCACTGATAGCTTTTGCATGATCAATCCGGATATCATCAAAAATCGCACCCTGGTTAATACCGAACAGTAGCTGATTCTTGTTGATGGTATCTTCCAGACTGTTCAGTCTTGCCATCTCCGTCTTACACCGCGCAAGCCAGCGGGTGGTTCTCGCCACTGACTGCTCCACATAGCTTCTCTCAGACACACTGGAAGGACATTCATCAAAAGCCATAGCGATGGTAGATGCCAGATTGGACTGAATCTGCATACTTTCTTCCGGACCCATGAAAATTTTCCTTCCGTCAATATGAGAATTAAAATATACTCCCTCTTCTTTGATTTTTCTCAGTTTTGCCAGAGAAAACACCTGGAACCCGCCGGAATCTGTCAAAATCGGACGATCCCAGTTCATAAATTTGTGAAGTCCGCCCATTTTTTTGATCAGCTGATCACCCGGGCGTACATGAAGATGATACGTATTAGATAACTCCACCTGAGTTTTTATCTCATATAGATCTGTAGTTGCCACTGCTCCCTTTATAGCCGCCACAGTTCCCACATTCATAAATACCGGAGTCTGAATCGTGCCGTGAACCGTTTGAAATTCCGCACGTTTCGCTCTCCCGTCTCTTGCTATAATCTTATACATCTGAACACCTTTCTTTTATCTGGATATCTAATTCATTTTTTGCACGTGAGTTATAGTATATCGTTTAAAAAAATCTTTTTCAATAGGAATAAGGGGATATTTCATAATTATTTTATTTTTTTTACAAAATAATCTATTTTTTCAACATTGCCATCTGTCAGTAATTGTCGTATAATCGAAACGACCGGTGTTACCGGGAACTTCTTATTTCTATAGTGTACTGTTACTCATAAGAGATATTTATTTTTAGTAAAGGAGGTGGCAGTTATTACTGCTGCAGGAAACACAAATCATACATACACGTTGGGGATCGATATCGGTTCCACAACGGTTAAGATTGCAATTTTAAATGAATCCCATGAGCTTCTTTTTGCTGATTATGAGCGTCATTTTGCCAATATTCAGGAAACCCTGGCGGATCTTCTCGGAAAAGCCGAAAAACAGCTGGGTGAGCTGACCGTTCATCCTGTGATTACCGGTTCCGGTGGGTTAGCTCTCGCCAATCATCTGGAGGTACCGTTTGTTCAGGAAGTTATTGCCGTATCTTCCTCTCTTCAGGAATTTGCCCCACAGACAGATGTAGCCATCGAGCTTGGCGGTGAGGATGCAAAAATTATTTATTTTGAAGGCGGTAACATCGAACAGCGAATGAATGGAATCTGTGCCGGTGGAACCGGTTCTTTTATTGACCAGATGGCTTCCCTTCTTCAGACAGATGCTGCCGGATTAAATGAATATGCCAAAAACTATAAAGCACTTTATCCAATCGCTGCCCGCTGTGGCGTATTTGCCAAATCAGATATTCAGCCTCTGATCAATGAAGGCGCAACAAAGGAAGACCTTTCCGCCTCCATTTTCCAGGCTGTTGTAAATCAGACCATAAGCGGTCTTGCCTGTGGAAAACCGATTCGGGGTCACATTGCATTTCTGGGAGGACCTCTTCATTTTCTTTCCGAATTGAAACAGGCTTTTATCCGTACCTTAAAACTTGACAAGGAACACACCATTGTTCCTGAGAACTCTCATCTTTTTGCTGCAATCGGTTCCGCATTAAACGCAAAAGAAGACGTAACCGTTTCTCTGACTGAGATGAAAGACAGACTGACCAATTCCGTCAAACTGGATTTTGAAGTAGCCCGTATGGAGCCCCTCTTCGCTTCTCAGGAAGACTATGATGCTTTCAATGAAAGACAGAGTCAATATAATGTGGCAACTGCCGATCTGGATACTTACGAAGGAAACTGTTTCCTGGGTATTGATGCCGGTTCTACAACCACCAAAGCTGCTCTCGTAGGAGAAGACGGCTCTCTTTTGTATTCTTTCTACAGCAACAACAACGGAAGTCCTCTGGCTACAACGATCCGTGCCATACAGGATATTTACAGCAAACTTCCTGATACTGCACGTATCGCCTACTCCTGTTCCACCGGATACGGTGAGGCGTTGATCAAAGCTGCTCTTCTTCTGGATGAGGGAGAGGTTGAGACCGTTTCTCATTACTATGCAGCTGCATTTTTCAATCCGGATGTAGACTGTATTCTTGACATCGGTGGTCAGGATATGAAATGCATCAAAATCAAAAACCATACGGTTGACAGCGTACAGCTGAATGAAGCCTGCTCCTCCGGCTGTGGTTCTTTCATTGAGACATTTGCGAAATCCCTGAATTACAGCGTGCAGGATTTTGCTAAAGCAGCATTATTTGCCGAAAATCCGATTGATCTTGGTACCCGATGCACCGTATTTATGAATTCCAAGGTAAAACAGGCCCAGAAAGAGGGGGCATCTGTTGCCGATATTTCTGCCGGACTTGCTTATTCTGTAATTAAAAATGCGCTGTACAAGGTTATCAAGGTTTCCGATGCTTCCGAACTCGGAAAACAGATCGTCGTACAGGGCGGTACCTTCTATAATGACGCAGTCCTCCGAAGCTTTGAAAGAATCGCCAATTGTGAAGCGATCCGTCCTGATATCGCAGGTATCATGGGTGCTTTTGGAGCAGCTTTGATCGCCAGAGAGCGCTATGAAGACGGAAAAGAAACAACCATGCTCTCCATTGAAAAAATCAACGAGCTGAAATACACCACCAGCATGGCAAACTGCAAGGGATGTACAAATGCTTGTCGTCTGACCATCAATCGTTTCTCCGGAGGCCGCCAGTATATCAGTGGAAACCGTTGTGAACGCGGCATAGGAAAGCAAAAGAATAAAGACAACATTCCGAATTTATTTGATTATAAATATAAAAAGATATTTGGTTACACTCCTTTGGAAGCTGATAAGGCTGTCCGTGGACAGGTAGGTATCCCCCGGGTTCTGAATATGTTCGAGAATTACCCGTTCTGGTTTACTTTCTTCACAAAACTGAAGTATCAGGTGGTTCTCTCCCCGACTTCCACCCGTAAAATCTATGAACTGGGTATCGAATCCATCCCCAGTGAGTCCGAATGTTATCCGGCCAAACTGGCACACGGTCATGTGACCTGGCTGTTAAAACAGGGAGTCAAATTCATTTTTTATCCCTGTATCCCTTATGAACGTACGGAATTCCCCGATGCAGTGAACCATTACAACTGCCCAATCGTTACTTCCTATGCGGAAAATATTAAAAATAATGTAGACGAACTGAATGATCCGTCCATCGTATTTAAGAACCCCTTCCTGGCCCTTACCAGCGAAGAGACTGCTACCAATCGGCTGATTGAAGAATTTTCCGATATTCCGAAAGAAGAAGTTGCTGCTGCTGCTCATGCTGCCTGGGTCGAAATGGAACACATGCGAAATGATATCCGCCGCAAAGGAGAAGAAACGCTCAAGTATATGGAAGAGACCGGAAGGAGAGGTATCGTGCTTGCCGGCCGTCCCTACCATATTGATCCGGAAATTCATCATGGTATTCCGGAGATGATCAATTCCTATGGAATTGCCGTACTTACTGAAGACTCCGTTTCTCACCTGGCTCCCCTGGAGCGTCCGCTTCGTGTCAATGACCAGTGGATGTATCATACCCGATTGTATGCTGCTGCAAACTTTGTAAAAGAAAGAGAAGATCTGGATCTGATCCAGTTAAACTCATTTGGCTGCGGTCTGGATGCTGTAACAACCGATGAAGTTCAGGAAATTCTGTCAGACAGTGGTAAAATCTATACCTGTCTGAAAATTGATGAGGTAAACAACCTGGGTGCCGCCAGAATCCGTGTACGTTCACTGATTGCTGCTATCCGCACCAGAGAAAAAATGAAAGAAAAACGGACCATTCATCCGTCCTCTATTGAAAAAGTACCATTTACCGAAGAAATGCGCAAGAATTACACGATTCTCTGCCCTCAGATGTCACCGATTCATTTTAATATTCTTCAGGCAGGATTCAACGCAAGCGGATATACGCTGGAAGTTCTTCCCAATGACAATAAAGAGGCGGTCGACGTAGGACTCAAATATGTAAATAACGATGCATGCTATCCATCATTGATGGTTGTAGGACAGATCATGCAGGCTCTTCTTTCCGGAAAATACGATCTGAACAGAGTAGCTATCATCATGTCCCAGACAGGCGGCGGCTGCCGTGCGTCCAACTACATCGGATTCATTCGTCGTGCTCTCAAGAAGGCCGGAATGGGACACATTCCTGTCATCTCCATCAATCTGAGTGGACTGGAAAGTAATCCGGGCTTCAAGATCACACCGGGTCTTGCTGTTCGTCTGGCTTATGGATGTATCTTTGGTGATATTCTGATGAAATGTCTCTATCGTATGCGTCCTTATGAGATAAAAAAAGGTTCCGCAAACCGCTTACATAAAAAATGGGAAAAAATCTGTATCGATTTTGTATCCGGTAAGCATCTGAGCCATACCCGATTCAAACAGATCTGCCGTACCATGATCCGTGATTTCGATCATCTGCCGATTCATGAAGATATGAAAAAGCCAAGAGTTGGTATCGTAGGTGAAATCCTGGTAAAATTCCTTCCTGCTGCCAATAACTATCTGGCAGAACTTCTGGAAAAAGAAGGTGCAGAGGCTGTTGTACCTGATCTGATCGACTTTATGTGCTACTGTTTCTACAACCAGAACTTCAAGCATGAAAAGCTTGGATTCAAGAAAACCTCTGCGATCACAGGCAATGCAGGAATTGCTGCGATCAATTGGCTGCGAAGTGCTGCAACGGAAGAATTTAAGAAGAGCCGCCATTTTGACCCACCTGCAAAAATTGAAGATCTGGCAAAAATGGCAGCACCTATTGTTTCCATGGGTAATCAGACTGGCGAAGGCTGGTTCCTGACAGGAGAAATGATGGAACTGATTCACGGAGGAACTAAAAATATCGTATGTACTCAGCCATTTGCCTGCCTTCCAAACCATATCGTAGGAAAAGGTGTAATCAAGGCAATCCGTAGAACTCATCCGGATGCCAATATTGTGGCTATCGACTATGATCCGGGTGCCTCCGAAGTAAACCAGTTGAACCGAATCAAACTGATGCTCTCAACAGCCATGAAGAATATGTAACATCACATTTTGTTTTACAAGAATTGACAAAGGGTGTCGCAAAATCAATGATTAAGCGGCACCCTATTCTTTAGAATCCTTCCACTCTTCTCTGCTTGCGCAGTTTATATCTCTTTTCTCCGCCTTCCCATTCGGCTTTTTCACTTTCCGTTTCTACGAGAAGTCCCGGTACTTCAACCGGATGATGATTTTCATCTACAGCTACCATAACCACGTAAGCGCGATTAATTACTTTACGGATTCCATGACGGCTCTCCACATAGGTGTCCACCCTCACTTCCATTGAAGTCCGTCCTACATAAGTAATTTTCCCCCGTAAGACAATCACATCGTTGATCGTTGCACCCTGTTTGAAGTTCAGATTGTCTATTGCTGCAGTAGTAATATCCGATTCACTATGACGCATAGCTACTATACTGGCAATCTCATCAATCCAGCTCATCAACTGACCCCCGAACAGATTTCCATAACCATTCAGATAACACGGACGCATCAGATAGGTCTGTTCTGTCTGTGAGTCCGAAGCCTTTTTATATTTCCTATCCATTTTACTCACCACTTATTATTCAATGAAGTACATGCAGCTTTCGAAGCACTTTCACCATATAATTACCCATTGGGAATTTTCTGAGCTGTTCTGCAGTCGTCTTCGTCACGATCACATAAAGAATCATATAAACCAGCACTGCCAATACAACAGCCACTCCAAGGCAAATGATACGTACCGGGATCAGCAGATGCAGTCCATAATATGTGATCCAGGCAACCACACCCATTCCTGCAGAAGCAACCAACGGTTTTCCATATCCATTAACAAAATCATTCTTATGTCCCAGGAATTTTTTCAGAGACATTGCGTTCAGGATACACATACATACTGCAAATACCAGACTTGCCAGCAGTACAGAAAATACTCCCATTGACGGGAAAAAGAAAGAACACAACGCAACCGTCACAAGATTCAGCCCCAGAGAAATCGCAGAGTTCCTGAGAGGAAGCTTTGCCTGTCCAATAGCCTGAAGGACCCCATTGGTAATAGTTGAAAGGGCTGAGAAAATAACTGTCACAGATCCTGCTGCAAGAAGAATTCCTGAAAGATCACTGCTCTTTGGGAACAAAAGCTTCATGATCGGAAATGCCAGAACTGCAAGCCCTACCGCTGCCGGGATACAAAGAAACATGGTAAGCTGTACCCCTTCATTAATTTTACTGTTAGCTTTGTCATAGTTTTTCGTAATATACAGACTGGCAATCTCCGGCATCATGGCAGAAGATGTTGCACTGGAAAGCGCCAGCGGAATATTAATCATAGAAATATAATAGTTACTATATTCTCCCCACTGACCGCTGACAATTTCATCACTGATTCCTTTAAAAGCCAGAATATCAGAAAATATTTTAGAATCCAGATAACTGCTGGCATTATAGACAAAAGTATTGAAAATAATAGGCGTAACCATCAGAAAGATAATTTTCAGAACGCCCATCATACTTTCTTCATGGGTATGATGATCATGTTCTACCTGCCTGCGGATATGCTTTCTATTGATTGCATACACTAACAACATGAAAAGCAGACCTGCCAGTACTCCCGCACCGGTTCCCAGGGTACCGCCTGCTGCTCCATAGATCGCACTGGAAGTTTCGTCTTTCCCAAAGCTTTTTATTAATAACCATGCAGCTCCTACACTGACGATGGCATTGGCAATCTGTTCAATAATCTGCGAAATAGATGTGGGAAGCATGGTATTGTGTGCCTGAAAGAATCCTCTCAGGACACCAAGAATAGCCGACAGGAAAATAGTAGGTGCCAGCATACGCAGAGCTAACAAAGCTTCCTGTTGGTTTACCGGAAGAAGATATTTTCCCAGGAAAAACGCAACCAAAGCTGCCGCTCCTCCCACAACCACAGCATAAATCAAAGCACCATGAAATACTTTTTGTGCATTTCTGTATTGTCTGAGTGCTAGACGTTCTGAGACTACCTTGGATACTGCCATCGGTATACTGTAGGAAGAAATAAGAAGAAGAATTACATATACATTGCTGGCGTAGCCATAGTATCCCATTCCCACATTGCCAACTACCGTGCTCAACGGACTCTTATAAAGGAGACCGATGATCCTCGAAATTAAAGTTGCCATCATCAAAAATGAAGCATTTTTTACTAATCCATTACTTTTTTCATTACTCATTACTTTTCCTGCCTTTTATCGATTCTCAATCTGCCAGTCAATTGGCTCAAGACCATGGCTGATCAGATATTCATTGGTCTTACTGAAAGGTCTGCTCCCAAAAAACCCTCTGTATGCCGAGAGCGGACTTGGATGGGGCGCTTCAAGAATCAAATGTTTCTCAGGATTCAGCATTGATTTTTTCATCTGTGCCGGACGTCCCCAAAGAATGAAAACCATCGGTCTGTCCTGCTTTGCAAGAACCTGGATCGCGGCATCCGTGAACTCTTCCCAACCGATTCCCCGATGAGAATTAGCCTGATGCGCACGCACAGTGAGCACTGTATTCAACAAAAGTACTCCCTGTCTTGCCCATTTCTCCAGGTATCCATTATTGGGAATATAACATCCCAGATCGTCTTCCAGTTCTTTATATATATTCATCAATGACGGAGGAATTTCCACATCCGGCTTTACAGAAAAGCACAATCCATGCGCCTGACCATCGCCATGATAAGGATCCTGTCCCAGAATCACAACCTTAACCTTTTCCAGTGGCGTCATATGAAATGCATTGAAAATATCATCTCCTGCCGGATAAATTTTATGTACGGCGTATTCTTCCCCCACAGTTTTAAATAATTTTCTATAATACGGCTTATGAAATTCTCCACTTAGAGCTTCTGCCCACGCACCCGATATCGGAGGCATCTTTTCTCACCTTTCTTTCCCATCTACAGTCGAATCGGCAATCCCCGATCCTGCAGATATGTTTTTACTTCCTTAATCTCCAGTTCTTTATAATGAAACAGCGAAGCTGCAAGCGCTGCATCTGCTCCTCCTTCTGTAAGCGCATCATAAAAATGCTCCAGATTTCCTGCTCCTCCTGAGGCAATCACCGGAATAGAAACCGCATCAGCAATCGCTCTGGTAAGCTTAAGATCATATCCGGCTTTTGTTCCGTCCCCATCCATACTGGTAAGAAGAATCTCTCCGGCACCCAACGTTTCCGCTTTTTTCGCCCACTCTACCGCATCAAGTCCCACATCAATTCTTCCACCATTCTTGTACACATTCCATCCGCTGCCATCCTCACGCAGCTTTGCATCAATAGCCACCACCACACATTGGCTTCCGAACTTCAAAGCAGCCTCGTGAATCAACTCCGGCCGGTTGATTGCAGAAGAATTGATAGATATCTTATCTGCACCTTCCCGCAACAACAGTTTAAAATCATCAACAGTACGAATTCCGCCGCCTACAGTAAAGGGGATAAATACATTAGCTGCCACTTTGCGCACCATATCCACCACTGTATTTCGGTTATCTGATGAGGCGGTAATATCCAGGAACACTACTTCATCTGCTCCTGCCTCATCATAAGCTTTCGCTACTGCCACAGGGTCTCCTGCATCCTGTAGATTTACAAAATTTACACCTTTTACTACCCGTCCATTGTTGACATCCAGACAGGGAATAATACGTTTCGTCAGCATCTTAATTTCCTCCTTTTCCGTTTATCCCGGCAAAATTCTTCAAGATCTGAAGTCCGACGGATGAACTTTTCTCCGGATGAAACTGACAGGCAAATAGATTCCCTTTTTCTACAGAAGCGTGTATATAAGTTCCATACTCTGTCGCTGCCGTAACAATTTCTTCCTCTTTCGCTTTGAGATAATAAGAATGAACAAAATAAACATAGGAATGCTCCGAAACACCTGCTAAAAGTCTTCCCTTATTAGGAAATGTAAGATCATTCCAACCCATATGAGGAATCTTCAGTCCTTCCTCAGCCGGAATCCTCAAAATCTCGCCTTTTAATAGTCCTAAGCCTTCCACGCCAGGACTCTCCTCACTTCTTTCAAATAATAACTGCAGCCCCAGACAAATTCCCAGAAATGGTGTTTGCCTTTCCACTACCTGTTTGATCACCGGTACCAGACCGAAATGATGCAGATTTTCCATCGCATCACCAAAACAGCCGACCCCGGGAAGAATCACTTTATCTGCCGCCAGAATCTCTCCAGGCTTTCTGGTGACAATGACATCTTCTCCAATCAGCTGCAAAGCTTTCTCCACACTTTTCATATTTCCCGCATCGTAATCAATCAGTGCTATCATGCTGTTCACTCCTCGTAATTCGACAAAATTTCAGATTAAGTGTACCACAATTTTTACCTCAATGCCACATTTAATATTACCATATAAAAAAAAGGAACATGCACACAGCATCCTCCCTTTTTATCACTCATCATAAAACCTTTATTGATATTCATTTTCAGCTGTATTATGACCGACTGCTTCTTCCAGCGTAAACCAGAATGCAACTCCATTATCAAAATTTTTCACGCCACACTGCTGATTCATAGAATCCATGATTGCTTTTACAATCGACAACCCAATACCACTTCCTCCATATTCCCTGGTTCTTGCCTTATCAACTTTATAAAACTTGATCCATATCTTATCCAGTTCTTCCGGTGCAATGATATCTCCCGTATTAAATACAATGGTTTTTATCAATCCTTCACTTCTCACACATCGGATATCAATCTTCATTTCATTTTTTACATAATGAATCGCATTTGTCAGGTAATTGGTCAAAACTTCCTCCACCTTAAATTCATCACCCCAGACATAAACAGGATCCCACTGACGAAAAATAATCTCCGCACCTTTTTGCTCCGCTAGTATTTTAGAGGACTGAATAACACCGTTGATCAGTGTTGTAATATCAAAACGTTCCATATTAACCTGATCATTTCCAAATTCCAACTGATTTAGGGTCAATAGTTTTTTAACCATCTGATTCATCTTTGACGCTTCATCGATAATTACATCGCAGTAAAATTCTCTGCTTTCCGGATCGTCATTAATATTATCCTGAAGTCCCTCCGCATATCCCTGGATTAATGCAATCGGTGTCTTAAGCTCATGGGAAACGTTCGAGAGAAATTCTTTTCGCATTTCATCTATTTCTTCTTTTTTCTCAATATCTTTCTGTAGTTCATTGTTTACGGTCTTTAATTCCGCAATGGTTTTCTCCAGAGTTTCAGACATTTTGTTGAAGTTATGTCCTAAAATACCTATTTCATTTTCACCGCCGCTGGAATACCTTGCCTCAAAATCCAGATTTGCCATTCTCTGAGAAATTTCAGTAAGTTCTGTAATCGGTTTTGTAAGTTTTCGTGCAAACACTCCAATAAAACCTGCTCCAATTACGGCAATTATAATACCGATCGACAAATAAAAATGATTGGAAATGGCCACACTTTCCTTAATACTTTCAATCGGACATCGCAGGATAAATACCAGCCCATCCTCTGTTTTACCCCACATTTCCATAAAATCCATCTGTATTGTCTTATCCCGGTTACACAGAATCGTATACATGTCATTTTTCTCATAGATCTGATCCCCTTCCGGTTCCAGACCCGCAATATAACCAAACAGACGGGTTTTTAATCTGTTGGCATCTTCAATGCGCAGATTACTATAATCCTTGATCGGCCTCGTATTGATATTATATATAACGGCAGACACATTATTTGCGGAACAGAATCTGGTAAGGTCGGATTCATCCACGGACGCATAATTCAGAATTATTTCATTATACGCTGCTTTCAATGTCTCCTTTTTCTTGTTAAGATAAACCTTTTCCATCAATCCATAGTTAGCCAGCACTACCAAAGCTATCGATAAAAGCACAAAGCTTAGAAATGCGGTTACAATCTGCTTTCTGATTGATTTTTTCATTCTGTCACCTCAAATTTGTAACCCATACCCCAGATTGTTTTAATATAATCGCCTTTCTCTCCCATTTTGCTTCTGAGTTTTTTTACATGTGTATCAATTGTTCTGGCATCTCCAAAATAATCATAGTTCCATACATGATTTAAGATTTTTTCCCTGGACAAAGCAATCCCCTGATTTTCCATAAAATATGTCAAAAGTTCAAATTCTTTAAAACTCAGATCCACATTTTTTCCATCTACGCTCACCATATGTGCCGTTTTATTCAGCAGAATACCTCCGCTCTCCAATACATCTTCCTGATCACCATGTCCCACTCTTCTGAGAATGGCTTCTACCCGCGCCACAAGAATTTTGGGACTGAAAGGTTTTGATATATATTCATCAACCCCCAGATCAAATCCCATAAGCTCGTCTCTCTCATCTCCCCTGGCTGTCAACATAATAATCGGAACCTTGGATACTTTCCGAATCTCCCTGCAAACCTGCCAACCATCCATTTTAGGCATCATCACATCCAAGATAATCAGCGCAATCCCTTTCTCTCTGAGAAATATATCTACTGCCTCTTCGCCGTCCCCGGCTTCCAGAACCTCAAAATCTTTCTTTACGAGGAAATCTTTCACCAGCTTCCTCATTCTGCTTTCATCATCCACTACCAGAATTTTCAGCCTGTTCATTTTATCATCCTCCTGTTTCACCTGTCTTTCCTCTATCATAGCAGGAAATTATGTTTCTTTTGTGTCCTATTTGAATTTATGTCCGGGTGTTGTCAGAAACTGTACAACAATACCTACTATAGCCAGTAAAATCCCTGCTCCGGTCACCACAATTACAGGCTGCTGTATCTCCAGCAAAGAAAATACTGCAGTTATCGTACCGATTCCTCCACTGATACCCGTAAGGAGTATAATACTCGGTCGAGCAAGTTTTACAAGCAGAACTCCTACAAGCAATCCCAGTAAAACACCTGCTGCCAAAGCGACCAATTTTGTTTTGTCATCAAGCGGTAAAGACCGCACAACAGCTGTAACCGCCAGTACACTCAGCATCCATCCCAGAATAAATACACCTACCAGATACACTTCATAAGCCAGCACAGCTATGATAATACCGGCAGCAGCAGTTATTCCAAACACCATGTTTCGATCAGTCAAAAAACGTGCCGCAATCAAAAAACCTGCACCAGCTCCAATCAAAAATCCGCAGACCGCAATCCAAACTTTCAGGAGTTTATATCCGAAAAAACAATTCAAAGCCCCGAAAATCACTTCCACCAATAATATAATAGTTGTATATGTCTCTATTTTTTCTGCAAGATTTAAATTGTTAACTATAAAATCCATGATATCTCACTTTCTAAATTATTATCTGTATTTTTGTGTATTATAACACATTAGCAAGTTTATGGAAATAATTATTCAAATAACACAAAAATCGCCGAAAAACTATTGTCTCAGCGATTTTTTACATGGAATAAGCACGTCGGTATACGAACACCTTTCTGAAAAAATCGGGGTTTTCCTCATCCATTCCAGTAAGGCTTCCAAGCATGTCTGCGGGTTTCAAATCAATCTCCTATGGTAATCAAGGCCGAAAAAACAAGAAACGCCGCATGGCTAGCAATGCTTAACCTAACGGCGTCCCTGTGAATTTCTCACTTGACGTGAGAATGAATAGTGGACCTGGCGGGAATCGAACCCGCGTCCGAAAGCCTGTCCATTCAGGCATCTCCCATCACAGTCGTTCTTTTAACATTCCCTCAGACAACCGCCGAATGACAGGCTGCTGCCCTCAGTAGCTTCATGACATCTTTCTTTCTCTCAAAGCTTTGAGAAAAAAGTTCCCCGCCTGATTTGATGCCGAAGTCTGAACTGCGGGAGGTTCAGACGACGACAGCCGCCATTAGGCAGCGTACGCTAAATTTTCGTCTGCGTTTAAATTTAATTTCCAGGTTTTTGACGCGGTCCCAGAGCCGCGGATGGCTTCCCAAACTTCGAAACCCCCGTCGAAACCAGTACAAGCCCGAAGATTTGTATGGTTCTCAGAAAAATACTGAATGCAAACTACTATCAGCTTATTCAGTATACTTTAAATATCGATGCTTGTCAAGTTGAATTACTATGTTGCATTTTCACATTATCGCAATATATTTGCTTCAATTCACTTGTATCTATAGATTTCTCACCTTAAAATCTCTTTCTGCCTCTCTGCGCTGATCTTTCTTTGCAATATCCTGTCTTTTATCGTACAGTTTCTTACCTTTTGCCAGTCCAATCTCCACCTTTACCAGACTGTTGTTAAAATATACTTTTAATGGTACCAGGGTATACCCCTTTTCTGCAATCTTTGCCCTTAATTTTCGGATCTCAGCCTTATGAAGCAACAATTTTTTTACTCTCAACGGATCTTTATTGAAAATATTACCTTTTTCATAAGGGCTAATATGCATTCCATAGATGTATACTTCTTCATTTTCAATTCGTATAAAGGATTCTTTTATGCTGCACTTACCCATACGAAGGGATTTTACTTCCGTCCCGTGAAGTGCAATCCCTGCTTCGTATGTCTCTTCTATAAAATAATCATGATATGCTTTTTTATTATTGGCGATCAGGCGGCTGCCTTTTTCTTTAGCCATACTTACCCCTCCAATTTTCTTACAAGTATAAAATCAATACTTTTTGTATTTATATCTACTTCCGAAACCATTACCCGGACTGTATCTCCCAGATGATATTCTTTTTTTGATGATTCCCCCACAAGACAGTAATGCTCTTCATCAAACTCATAATAATCATCTGTTAATGTACTTACATGTACCAATCCCTCCACTGTATTCGGAAGTTCAACATAAAGTCCCCATCCGGTCACGCCGGAAATAATACCATCAAACTGTTGAAATATCCGTGATTCCATAAATTCTGCCTTTTTCAGTTTTATGGTTTCACGCTCAACTTCTTCCGCTCTTCTTTCCAATGCACTTGTCTTCAGTGCAACATCTTCCAGAATCTGCGCATAATACAGTTTTTTTTCATCTTTCATTCTACCTCGGATCGTATCTTTTATAATCCGATGAATCTGTAAATCAGGATAACGACGAATGGGGGAAGTAAAATGACAGTAATGCTTCGCTGCCAGCCCAAAATGTCCGCTGCAGCCTGTAGTATACCGGGCCTGTTTCATAGAACGCAGAAGCAGACGGCTGATCAGTGGTTCACTTGGTTCACCCTCAATGGAACTTAATATCTCCTGGATTTCCAGAGGTGTTATCTCCTCATGAGACTTATGAACCGGAATATTCTGGTTGCGGATAAATGTCAGTACTTTTTCCATCTTATCAGGATCAGGATTTTCATGAGTACGATAGAGAAACGGAATTTCCCTATCGCAATATTCTTTAGCTACTGTTTCATTTGCAATCAACATAAAATCCTCAATAATCCTTGTGGCCACATTCTGTTCATACGCTTTTATCTCAATGGGATGTCCCATCTCATCCAGATATACCTTACTTTCCGGAAAGTCAAAATCAATAGAGCCTCTGTCTGTTCTGCTTCTGCGAAGTATCGCCGACAAATCTCTCATATGATGGAAAAGCGGGACCAGTTCCTGATATTCTTTACGCAGTTCTTTATCTCCTTCCAGAATTCCTTTTACTGCAGTATAAGTCATTCTTCGATTTACACAGATTACTGTCTCTGCAATCTGATGACTGATCATTTTTCCATTGGAATCAATATCCATCAGGCAACTTAATGCCAGACGGTCTACACCCTGATTCAGGGAACAAATTCCATTGGACAGTCGCTTCGGGAGCATAGGGATTACTCGGTCCACCAGATAAACACTGGTACCTCTTTTAAGAGCTTCCCGGTCAAGAGCACTGCCGCCCTGAACATAATTACTTACATCAGCTATATGAACTCCCAGATGATAAATATTTCCTTCCCGTGTCAGAGATATGCCATCATCCAGATCTTTTGCGTCCTCTCCATCTATGGTCACAACCGTCCAGTCCCTCAGATCCATCCTTCCCTGAAAATCAGCTGCCAGAACATGATCCGGTACCCGCTCCGCCTGATTAAACGCCTTCTGGGGAAATTCCATAGGAAGTTCATAGCTGCGGGCAATGGACAGTACATCAATCCCCGGATGCCCTTTGGCTCCGAGAATCTCCTGTACCCGTCCTTCCGGATTCTTATCTTTTCCGCCATAGCTGGTAAGTTTTATAACAACCTTGTCTCCGTCTCCTGCACCCAGCGTATGTTCTTTGGGAATAAAGATATCTCTCTGTATTTTACTGTTATCAGGAATCACAAAACCATAATTTCGGCTTTCTTCAAAAGTACCCACAACTTCTGTAATGCCATGACCAATGATCTGCACGATTTTTCCTTCTCTGCGATTACCGCTTTGCTCAGATTTTATCTGAACCTGCACGCGATCCTGATGAAAAGCATACATCGTATCGTCCTCATGAATATACAGATCCTCTGTCTGGCCATCTATCTCAACAAAACCAAATCCTCTGGAATTTGCAATAAAAGTACCTTCCAAAAGTTCTTCTGTTTTCTGTTCTTCCTTCTGTCTTACTTTTTCGAATTTACCACGATGATTCAAAATCTTGCCTTCTGTTTCCAACTCATCCAATACCTGAAAAAGCTCACTTCTCTTTCCTTTTGGAATCTGAAGAAGCATGGCAATGTCTTTTGCTCTCATAGGAGCATATTCTTTATTGGAAATAAAATCCAATATCAGTTTTTTTCTGTTTTTTAGTTTCTTTTTGTCCACTGTTCTCCTGTCCATATAATACTATAGATTGAAAAACACTCTTGCATAATATGCAAGAGTGCCTTAGTCATTGGTTACAAATTAATCATCCGTCTATTAAAAATTCATATTCAACACAACAGCCAGAACCATGAATAAAACTGCCAAAATCTTTGTAAACAGTACTAATTTTCCTTCCATGGAACGACCCTTGTTACGTCCCCAGTACGTATCCGCCATACCGGAAATTGCTCCAAGACCTTTCTGTTTTCCTTCCTGCATCAATACTACTACTGTCAAAGCTATACAATCGATTACAAAAATAACCGTTAATACAATCCGTAAAATATCCATAATCACACCTCCTATGGTCAACCTTAATCATCTTACCATAGGAATTGGAATTTTTCAACATTTTTCTTCTCTTTCGCCATATTTTATTTCAAATGGATTCTCATATTCAGCAACCTGTCCTAAATATTCCTCGATTCTCAGCAGCTGATTGTATTTTGCTGTTCTCTCCGTTCTGCAGGGTGCTCCGGTCTTTATCTGACCTGCATTACATGCTACCGCCAGATCAGCAATAAATGGATCTTCCGTTTCGCCCGATCTATGAGAAATTACAGCAGTTAATCCATGATGCTGCGCTTCACAAACAGCGTCCAAAGCTTCCGTCAGAGTTCCAATCTGATTTACTTTTATTAAAATACTATTTGCTGCCCCCAAACGAATTCCACAGTTTAAACGTTTGGGATTTGTTACAAACAAATCATCTCCTACCAGCTGTGTCTTATCCCCCAGTCTGCGGGTGAGCTCCTTCCATCCGTCCCAATCTTCTTCTTCCAATCCATCCTCGATGGAAACGATTGGAAATTCATAAATCAGTTTTTCATAATAAGAAATCATTTCTTCCGACGAACGATATACCTCAGCCCCGGACATTTTACTTTCACCCGGAAAATAATATTTCCCGCTCTTTTCATCATACAGTTCACTGGCTGCCGCATCAATGGCAAATGAAATCTCTTCTCCCGGCTTATAACCGGCATCCTGGATGGCTTCCATCATCAATTCTAATACTTTCTCCGAGCTTTTCAGATCCGGTGCAAAACCACCTTCATCCCCTACTGCAGTAGACAAATTTCTGTGTTTTAATATGATTTTCAATCTCTGGTATACTTCCGCACACATACGAAGTCCCTCACGAAAACAACATGCACCTATGGGCATGATCATAAATTCCTGAAGATCCACTGTATTATCCGCATGTCGTCCTCCATTAAGAATATTCATCATAGGTACAGGCATACGCTTTACATGTACTCCTCCCAGATACTGGTAAAGAGGCATACGAAGTGCTTTTGCCGCTGCTCTCGCTGCAGCAAGAGATACTCCCAGCGTGGCGTTGGCACCCAGACTGCTTTTGTTATCTGTCCCATCTTCCTCCTGCAAAATCCTGTCAATATATGCCTGATTCAGTACATTCTCCCCGACAATCCTGTCAGCCAGTCTGGTATTTACATTTTTAACAGCCTGCCATACTCCCAGACCGCCAAACCTATCCTGTCCGTCTCTCAATTCTACCGCTTCATATTTTCCGGTAGAAGCACCGGAAGGCACAATCGCCCTTCCTGTATATCCGTCAATTCCCATAATTCCCTCGCCGACAGTTACTTCCACCTCTACGGTAGGGTTTCCTCTGGAATCCAAAACTTCTCGTGCGTATACTCGTCGAATCGGTAAATAACGATACATGATAACCCTCCTGTAATTAACTTCCATTCGTAGTATCTCCATATATCGAAATCGTATACCTTTTGCTTCCTGTCAAAAAGTATACTTTTTGATTCGTGGGAT
>JBJFCH010000033.1:0-4207 GCA_051888835.1 Oliverpabstia sp.
CCTTCGGTTCCTTCCACATAAGCCTTGATCGTCTCTTTCAGTTCCGCACCAGTCAAGAACATTGGGGACAGGTACCATAAACATGCGTTAACGAATATTTCATTTATATTTTAGAATATTCTTTAAAATCTTCGATTGCCTGACCCCAATGGATATGATTTTTGTGAAATCAATAAACTGTTGTTTTGCATTCTCAGGCTAGTATTTCCATTAACTGAACCTTTAATGCTGGGAAATCCACCTTTGCGGTCTGGTAAACATCCTCCATCCGCAAAGTCTGGTATTTATGCGCTGCCAAATCACGCATTCCGGCAATGGAACGCCACGGAATCTGGGAGTATTCCCTTCGTGTTTCCTGTGTTATATTTTTTACCAATTCTCCAATATTAATTACTGTCATCCCCACTGCTCTTTTCAACATCTCGTCCGACAGGAAATCATCCAGGGCAGTATTTCCAAGCATGTCTAATCCTATGTCAATTTCTGATATGACTTTCTGGATTATAACCCGATTCCTATGCTGCATATAGTTCAATCTCCTTGCCTACCTCAATTAAATCTGTATCCTGTATTGGGCCATGTATCACATCAACATCTAAATTCAGAATATCTTCTAATTGGCACTGGATTTCCGAAAGAGTCAGCAAAGAAACCGGTGCAGAGAACTCCATAATCAGATCAACATCACTGTCCTCCTGATTTGTCCCTGATGCTCTGGAACCAAATAAGGCAACCTTTTTTATTGGATATTCCGTTACAAGAGATAACACTGCTTTTCTTATCATTTCTTCTGTCATAGATTCTCTCACCTCCGTGAATCGTTCACTTTCATTTATCCTTGATAATAATATTATACATTTTGCAGCAGAATAAAACAATCTGTTTCTATTTTCAAACAGATATTTTTATTCTTGCTATATCATACCATTCCTGACTTCATCTCCCTGTATTCTGCCAACTCTTTGTCATAGTCTATATCCGGTACCTTCTTTCTGAGCTGCTCTAACCTTTCAAAAGCCTTTTCTTTTTCAATGCTGGTATTTTCGGATCTCTGTTCCAATAATTCGATTGCATCCTTTCTAAGGCTTGTCATACATATCACCTCTGGACGTTTATAAATTGATATTAACACGTGGAGACTGTATTCCTCAACCCCAAATTACACTATGCAAACCTTTTTCAGAAGTACAACAACAGGTCTAAAAAAAACAAACCATTTTTCAATCTATGAATATGCAAAAGGATAAAAATGAAGTAAAATAGGCTTATGGCAAACAATTATCCTACATAGAACGGATCAGACGGCATACGCCTGCATAAAGGAGGTGATTTTTTTGAATAAACATGGGAAAAAGATGGTTGCACCAATCATAATCGCAATTCTGTTTGTAGTCTATTACCTGGGACTTGCTGCTTTGTTCTTATTTGCCAATGGAATTCCCATGTGGGGAAAAATACTGCTTGTGATAGTTCCACTGGCACTTGCCGGTGTGATGATAGGTGTCGTAAAAAGCAGAATCAATGAAATAAGGAGTGGAGAAGAAGATGATCTTAGTAAATACTGATTATATCAGCGGAAAAGAATTGGAAATGCTTGGCCTGGTAAAAGGAAGCACCATCCAGTCAAAAAATTTAGGACGTGATATTACCCAGGGCTTTAAAACCCTGGTAGGCGGAGAGCTGAAAGCCTATAACGAAATGATGAACGATGCCAGAGCCCTGGCAACAAAACGTATGGTAGAAGAAGCGGAGGCACTTGGAGCTGACGCAGTGGTAAATGTCCGCTACGCATCTGCTGCCGTCATGCAGGGAGCTGCAGAGGTCATGGCATACGGAACTGCTGTAAAATTCCTTTAAAAAATAAATCACGTTTTAACAGAACACCCGACAGGAAAACTGTTGGGTGTTTCCATGCTATAGTGCGTTTAAGAAGAAGAAAAAACCATTCCCTGTACTTCTTCTGTTTGAATCGGAATGTGCAGCACTAATGGAGACTGATTGGAAATCATCTTCCAGAATCAGTTTTCCAAGTTCTGTTTCATCCTTACTCTGAGAGTATACCAAAATGATCCGTAATATATTGACTTATCTTATCAAACAAATACTTTGCATTTTCTACCTGCTGTCGGGATTCAAATTTGCTTGCCACATAAAAATCATCATAATCCGAAGCATTGCGAATCTGTTCTGCCTTGGCAATAATCTGATAATCTTCAGTCGAAAAAGTACCATCTCCTTTAAAAATAAAAAGATAATTAAATTGCTTTAAACTACCATTATGTGTTACAACCTCTACCTTTTTTGTTGCTAACAGTGCCTTAACACTTTTTTCTATTGCGTAAAAAGCCCTGTTATTTGCTGATTTATATGCGCCTTTATCAAGTAAATCCTTTGCCTCTGTAAGAAGCTCTTTTGAACGCTCCATTCTCACCTTGGCAAGAGCAATATAATATTCTTCATCCATACAAAACCTCACCTTCCTCCCGAATATTCCTGAAATAATCATACCATTTATTTTTAGTGACATACTCTCCAAATGGAAGGCATACAAAATTTACAACAGCAAAATATTTCATTGCTAATTCCGTTGCAATTCCTGCTAACTCACTGCTGTACTTTTTAACTTCCAGACGATCACACTCTGTTATCAGAGCAATGTCAATATCAGAATCATCCGTATAATCTCCCCTTGCACAGGAACCGTATAGAATGATTTCTACCAAATCATCCTTCATTAAATTTCTGACCTTATAAACCACATCATCTTTTACTGACCGTATAATCTCATCATTTAAAGCTAAATTATATTCCATATCTATCACACTCCTTCCATTGACAATTATGACAAAAAATATTATCTCTTGAACCCAGTATAGCATTTCCCCAAAGCAAAAACAAATAAGAATATATTTGCGCCACCAACCCGCTGTTCTTATTATATTGCTATTCTTTTTCCCATCGCCTCTGCTATCTTTTTAATCTTGTCAACAGGATAATCCGTATATTTCACTATCTTATCTATCGGCTCGTTATCTTCCAGCATCAGTTTTACCAGAGACATATTCTTCTGATCCACACCCTGCTCGATTCCCTGCTCGATTCCCTGTTCGATTCCCTGTTCAATTCCCTGTTCCACAAGCGCCTGACTAAGATTACACATATCCCGCACCTCACTTTCAAATTCTGCTGTCATTGCAATATCAAATTCATCATTCAGACGTTTCTTTTTTTCTTCCGGAGTGGTTGTTGAGGAAAACAGTACATTTAACAGATCCAGAATCTGGCGGTTGCTGCTCTTATCCGCATCACCAAGATTCAGAATCACCACCTCCATCAGATCATAGTCATCCTGTTTACTGTAAGAAGTACCATACACTGTTTCTTCCACTGTATGATACTTGAAAATACCATTTTTTCTTTTCCTGGCAGGATCAGGACAGATCCAGATGCTGTACACCTTCTGTATTTTTTCATAATGCTCATCTGTGAAGACTGTTCCATACTGCTCTGAAATCATTCTCGCACAATAATAAAATCCTCTCATTACCAATGGATAGCCCGGTGTATCATTCAACTGGATCTCCAGATTGATAATAAGCTGCACCAACTCATCCGTATCCGGAAGGATCGCTTTAAAACGGATGCTGAGAAAATTCCTTTGTACAGGATTTCAATATCCAGGCAATCACAGCCTTATAAGTCAGGAGTTTTTTTGCACATTCATCATATCTGGCCCTGTCTGCCGCCAACTCGATCGTCTGTGCCATATCAGTCTGCCGCACCATCAATCACACTCCTCCCATTAACGGTTATAAAAATTATTATCTCTTGAACACAGTATAGCATCTCCCCAAAGCAAAAACAAATAAAAATATAAGTCTTTTTTCTTCTAATACGAAGCATATCCGACACAACTTTGACACCATCTTGACACCATTTTGACACCACACACCGCAAACTGCTTCATCCGGTTCTGAACAATACGCACTGATTTTCCTTGATTTACAGGCATTCCGGGCCATTGTATTTTTTCTCAGACAGTCGCTCAACCAACCCCTTATTTAATTATTTATACTCCCCTCGAGACACCCAACACGCTATTCACAGTTCTGTTCCACAAGGACAGTAAGCGAGCTGTTGGTCTGACGAAAGTTTTCTATTTCAGTGTGATGTAATGTTCCGGCTGGGCAAGTTCAACAGCGCCTGA
>JBJFCH010000034.1:0-24535 GCA_051888835.1 Oliverpabstia sp.
TATGTATCTCCATCACTCTGAATAAGAGAAAAGCTATATTATTTAATTACGAATACTACCATATAACAGTTTCACTGTTTCGTCAAGCCTTTTATACCAGAGATTTACTAAAATCATACAATGCTGCCGCTTCTCTGTCACGATATTCATGTTTCTCATAATATCCGATCAGAGTTTTATCCTCATCTCTGAGTGCCACCATATACACATCTTTATTGTCTTTTTTATTGTAGTATGTATATATCATATTATTTTCCGCACTTTCTTCAAACCATGCCACAACTTTTTCTATAATCTCCTTTGACCGCATATTATGACAATCCAAAAGACTTTTGCCTATCAGAATCTCTCCGCCGTATTTTTCATAATTTTTTACTGCAGCAGGATTCATATAAATGATTTGGTGATCCGGATTACAGATCACAACAGCTGCTCTGTCCATATCGATCATACTTTTCATATATTTTGATAATTCCATAATCATCCGTTCCTTTCTGTATTTTTCTCTATTCTACCAACGAAATTATATATTGGCAACTATCTGCTTCTGCAGTATTTCAGTTCAACTATCACTGTTCATGTTACTGTTCACTTTTCATAGCAGGAAAATCTCTTCTGTATGCTGTACATTTGTTTTAATTTTCGTTATAATAAATTTCATCTGAATTACGGAGGAAGAAGGAGAAAATTACTCCCGAACGAAAGGTATATCTTCATGTAACTGTTTTTGAAGAGGTAGGGCACGGCGGAGCCGGTTCTATTCCATCGGATGTGACAGAGATTCTTTCCCTGGATATGGGATGTGTGGGAAATGGTCTGGATTGCACGGAACGACAGGTATCTATCTGTGTAAAAGACAGCCCCGGTCCTTCCAATTATCGGACTATCTGTGGATTAGTCAATGCGGCGAAAAAAGCCGGTGTGGATTTTGCCACAGATGTTTATCCTCATTATGGTTCCGACGCAGATGCCGCTATGAGCGCCGGATATGATATGCGCCACGGACTGATCGAACCTGGAGTTTACGCTTCCCACGGTTACGAAAGAAGTCATGTGGATGGTGTAAAAAACACTTTAAGTCTGCTGATAAGCTATACCACTAATACATAAAAGGAGAATTCTATGTTTCAGGTAATTTTATGGGATATTGACGGAACTTTGCTTAACTTCAAAATGTCAGAACGATATGCTCTTCGCAAATGCTTTTCCAAATTCGGTCTGGGTGACTGCAGTGACGAAATGATTGCCAGATATTCCGTCATCAATACCCGTTTCTGGCGTGGGCTGGAAGCAGGAATTTATACCAAACCTCAGGTACTTCAGGGACGTTTTGAAGAATTTTTCTATTCGGAAGCCATCCCTTTTGACCGGGTAGCGGAATTTAACGATGAATATCAGCTCCGGCTTGGAGACAAAACTTTTTTCAATGACAATGGGAAAGCATTAATCCAAAAATTAAAAGGCTCCATCCGTCAATGCGCTGTGACTAACGGCACCAGAATCGCACAGGAACGAAAGCTGAGACAGTCCGGGCTTGATATGCTGCTGGATGATATTTTTATCTCTGAAAAAATCGGTACCGAAAAGCCCGGAATCGGATTCTTTGAACATGTATGGAAAGTAATTGGGAATTACCCCAAAGAAGAGATTCTGATCGTCGGTGACTCCCTCACCAGTGACATCCAGGGGGGTAATAACGCTAAGATCCCCTGCTGCTGGTACAATCCAGATAAAATGGTCAATGACAGGAATCTGCGCATCGATTATGAAATCCAGAATCTATGGGAGATTGAGAAAATTCTGAACATAAATTAACATGAGGAGGAAAAGGAAATGATGAAATTTCTCGTGACCGCAGACGGCGGTCTGACAACAATGGGCTATGTTACTTTTGTTGTCGCATTATTAGTTTTGATTGCGATTATCGCAGTATTATTTTTTAGGAACAGCAATGCCAAAAAGCTGACCACTCAGCAACTGGTTACCTGCGCTGTGGCATTGGCACTGGCATATGTTACCTCGTACATTAAACTGTTCAAACTGCCTTTTGGCGGTTCTGTAACCTTGTTCAGTATGTTATTTATCGTTCTGATCGGTTATTGGTATGGACCCAAAGTTGGAATCCTCACCGGACTTGTTTATGGGATTTTTCAGTTCCTTCAGGAGCCATATGTACTGTCCTTCTTCCAGGTAGGCTGCGATTATGTACTGGCGTTTGGAGCCATGGGTGTTGCTGGCTTCTTTGCAAAATCCCAGAAGCACGGACTGCAGAAAGCATATCTGACCGCTATCCTGGCCAGAGGTGCATTTCATTCTCTTGGCGGTTACCTGTACTGGATGGATTACATGCCGGAAAACTTCCCGAAGGCACTCTCTGCTTTGTATCCGATCATCTATAATTACAGCTACATCCTTCTGGAAGGTGTGCTGACACTTGTAATTATATCGATTCCATCGGTAGCCAAAGCTCTGAACTATATAAAAAATACTGTAGCTTTATCTAATGCAGCTACTGTAAGTACTGGCAAATAATGCAGATTCAAAAAAGGAGTATCTGTCTCAAAAAACAGATACCCCTTTTTATATAATCTCAACTCTTTGATCCCGTTGTAGCAATACCTTCCACAAATTGTTTCTGAAATACAAGGAATAATATTACCATAGGGATAATAGCTATGACCGCACCAGCCATAAGCTGTGGATAATTTGTTGTATATTGTCCCTGAAGCATAGCAAGCCCAGATGAAAGCGGCATTTTTTCAATGGAAGTATTCACAATCAACGGCCATAACAAATCTTTGTAAGCAAACAGTGCTGTGAAAATTGCCAGTGATACAAGACCCGGCTTAATAAGTGGAAACATTATTTTTATAAATATTTGTCCCGGATTACATCCATCTAATATTGCCGCTTCTTCCAATTCATCGGGAATTCCCATAAAAAACTGTCGTAAAAGGAAAATACCAAACGTACTTGCCATTCCCGGCATAACCAATGCCATAACAGTATTACTTATATGTATTTTCGTAGCAAACAAATACTGCGGAAGTACAAAAATCTGAGATGGCACCATCATAGGCATAAGAACCAGTATAAACAACACATTTTTAAACGGGAATGTCATTCTGGCAAATGCATAGGCAGCCATTGCGCTGAAAATAGTTGCAAAAATAACTCTTAACAAAATCATCAAGACAGTGTTAATAAAGAAATTAACAAACGGAAGTTGTTCCCACACATCTGCATAATTTACCGGGCGCCATGACTTTGGTAAGAATTTAGGCGGAAATTGAAGTGATTCCGATAAATCTTTAAAAGAAGTTAATATACTCCATATGAAAGGGAAAATCATTACCAACGCTCCAACCAGAAGAATACTGTATATTATTATATTTGCTTTATTTTGTTTCAGTTTCATATGTCCTCCTACTGGTAGATAACCCATTTTTTCTGTGCATACATCTGAATACAAGTCAAAATCAATACTATAGCCAAAAGAATGGTTGCTACTGCAGAACCAAGTCCTTTATCATATTGAACAAATGTGTAATTATAGAACAAATACACAATTGACTCTACCGATTTTAATGCTGGATTTGATTTATCTATCATCATATAGATATGATCAAATACCTGTAATGAACTGATCATTGTAGTTAAAATTACAAAAAACAGTGTAGGTGATACAAGTGGGATTGTAATATATAAAAATCTTTTCCATCCACTTGCTCCGTCAATCTGTGCAGCTTCATAATAACTCCGTGGAATATTCTGAAGACCAGCAAGAAGGATTACCATATTATATCCAACCATAGACCATATTCCGACAATCATAACCGATAAAAGAATTGTTTTACTGTCACCAAGCCAGTTTGGTCCATCGATGCCTATTTTTGAAAGAAGGAAATTAATAATACCAAAATCTGAATTATATAACCATTTCCATACCATAGCCACTGCCGCAGGTGCAGATATTACTGGCAAGAAATAACAAACTCTGAAAAACCCTTTACATTTAATAGATGTATTAAGAAATACTGCAGTTATAAGTGAAAGAAAGACCCCAACAGGAACCGTCACAACAGTATAAATCACAGTATTTTTTAATGCCATAAGTAAATCCTGGTTTTTAAATGCAGCTATATAATTTCCAAGTCCCACCCATTCAGGTGTCTGAAACCCCTGAACCTTGTTAAGACTAAACCAAATCGTCTGTATGATAGGCCAAAGATTTAAAACACAAATCAAAATAACACTTGGAGCAAGAAACATATATGCCCATGCCCAATATTTCGGTTTATTATTTTTCATAACTTACCCCTTCCATTAATACATCCTGTTTTCCTTAAAAACGATTCCACCTACAGAAAACAGAACTTCTTTTCCATCTTCAAATATGCTATCACAATCTTTTATATCTGCCGTTCCATTAAATATACTTTTGATCCCATCAATATAAATATCCAGTACAGAAGCCGGCAAACGATATTGGCTGTATCCCTCCGGCAAATTTCCCGCCATACCATGCGAGGGAAAAATGTATTTGATTTCATTTTTATATTTACTCAGTTTCAATAAACTATCATAATAATTCACCAGGGAAGCTGATGGTGCAAGAAGGCAATTGGATAAATGTCCCCAAACTTGCCATGTAAGTAAAATATCACCAGTAAACATCCAACCCTGATTTTCTTCCCATAAAACAATGGATCCCAATGTATGACTGGGTGCCTCTATCACCTTAAACTTATATGTACCCAAATCAAATTCATCGCCATCTTTAACAGTACAAATATGTTCACAAGGTCCAGGATTCCATTTTTTTATGTCATAACCTTGATTTATTGCATCCGAAAAATAATTGCCCTCAAACAATGCCTTCTTTTCTGCATTCATTTTTTCATGAGAATAGACTTCATCAAATCTGCCTACATATACACATTTAAACTGATTATTTCCTGAGTTGTGATCTTCGTGGGCATGTGTATTAATGACATAAAATTCCTTGTTACCGCATAACGCTTTTATCATTTGATCAAGATCTGTAATACCAAATCCTGTATCAATCAACAGGGCCTTTTCAGCCCCGTTAATTAAATACATAATTGTTTTATCCATTTCATTGATTGCCCACAGATCATTTTCCAGCTTAACTATTGTTGTCAAATTCATGTTATTACAAACCTCTGAACTTTACTTATTTGCCAATACTTCGTTCATTTTTTCTGCCAGTTCTTTACAGCCCTCCTCTACCGGAAGCTGCAGAGAATAGACCTGTGTCAGATATTCATTTTCAATATCTACCCATTTACTTCTTGTTTCACAATACTGACTGGAGAATCCATAATCAGCCGCATCAACAAATACCTGCGCATTGATATTTGGGAATCCATCGACCCAAGACTGCTGTGTGCCTTCATAAGCTGAAATTGCTGCTCCAGATTCACACTGGATTGTATTTGCTTCTTCTCCAGCAAGGAATTCCATAAACTTCCATGCTTCTTCCGGATACTTTGTATTAGCTGAAATGCTGTAACCCATACCTCCGCAAAGGTCAGCTCTCTGTTTTCCCATAGCAAGCGGAGCAACATCACAATTTAATCCTTCAATACTTGTATATTCACTACACATCCAGGAACCACCGATATGCATAGCTGCTTTACCGGATTCAAAATACTGGTCAGCAGTAGTGTTTGCATAATCTGGCATGGAAGGTGAATATCCTTTTTCAATAAAATCAACCATGTATTCTATTGCTTCTATTGTTGCAGGATCATCAAAACCGGATTTTGTTTCATCCTCATTGATAATATCTCCTTCATTCTGCCATATATAATGGTATGCTGCGTCATTTGTGTTGTACTGAACCAGAAGTCCATAAATACCTTTTTCTTTATCTGTCAGTTTTTCAGCAGCCTCTTTTAATGTATCCCATGTCCATGTGTCATCCGGATATGCTACACCCTTCTCATCAAAGATATCTTTATTGTACCAAAGACCGAAAGTACTGTAATCTTTTGGTATCGCATACTGTTTTCCGTCAATATTAAAATCATTTACAACGTTTGTAGGGAACTTGCTCATATCTACATCAGAACTCTGTTCAATAAGTTCAGACATATCCATGATTTTTCCTCCGTTTGCATATTCATATACTTGTTCAGGATGCATCCAGAAAATATCCGGAAGTGTATCACCCGCACCTGAAGCCTGCATTTTTGTCCAATACTGGTCCCAAGGTGTCATTTCAACTTTAATCTTAATTCCAGGATTTTCTTTTTCAAATGCTGCAGCCATCTGCTCCATACCATCCTTCTGCAGTTTATCCCACAGTGCAAATGTTAAAGTTACTTCACCAGAATCCTCTTTTGCCTCTTTACTTCCACCACATGCAGTCATTCCTGATAATCCAATAGCTGTTGCTGCAGCAATTGCTGTAATTTTTTTCCAATTACATTTTTCATTCATTCTTTTCATCAAAATTTTCTCCTTTTATTTATTTTTCCTTGTATTTTTTATCTTTTTTCACATGCACATGTTTTTTTTCTTATATTTTATGTGGAAATTATACATTCTTTATATTACGAAAGAAATAACTATACATTTCATTCTATTATAAATTTCTTGCATTATATACCATGTTGCATTAAACTAACATAATTAACGATACTCTTCAAACTATTCTCTTATTTATGAAAGGATTGATTTTGTGCAGGATCATTATGATTTTTTTATTAATCAGGAAAAATTACCTTCTGATCTGGATGTTACAATCATCAACATCGGATTTTCACACAACCAGCCAAATTATTCCTATGGATATGACCGCAGAGATTATTTTATTCTGCACTATATCATCGATGGTTGTGGAACATATACGGTCAACGGGGAAACTTACACCCTGAAGGAAAATGATGGTTTTATCGTTCCTCCTGATACTACTGTTATTTACCGGGCTGATATCAAAAATCCCTGGACAGTCTACTGGGTAGGATTTCATGGAAAAAAAGCAGAGTACTTTCTTTCTCAGATAAATGTTAAAATTTCAAAACCTGTTTTTCATTTCTCCGAAAAAGCTTTGTTGACCAACTGCATGGAAAAAATGTACGCAGAAATACAAAATACAAATATATCTTTTGAATTGATTCTGGGTTATTTTTATCAGTTATTCGGAATTATAAAAAAAGGAACTTTGAATGCAAACCCCAAAACCAATGAACCGGTTTATTATTTCAAAAGCACCAAGCGTTTTATCGAACACAATCTTCGTCTTCCACTAAAAGTACAGGATCTGGCAGATAACCTTGGCCTAAGTACATCTCAAACATATCGGATCATAAAAAAAGAGTGCGGTCTCTCTCCGCACGAATTAATTGAACAGATAAAAATGAAAAAGGCTTGTGAAATGCTGCAAAAGACTAATATTTCCATACAGGAAATATCTCTTCTGCTCGGGTATGAATATGTATCTCATTTTTTTCTTGTGTTTAAAAAGAATACAGGATTTACTCCCGGAGAATATAGAAATCAGAAATATGGAACCGATGAAGACATTTGATACCCATAACACAAAAAGTATCGAAATTTTGTATAAAAAATCCATATTGAACATAATAATAAAATATGCTATATTGAACATAGAAAAGGGAAGCCAAAGAAGCGGCTTACCCCGAATATTTAAGTAACTGTTTTATTAACAGCCGTCATTATTCGCAGTAATGGCGGCTATTTTCTTTTTCCCTTGAAAACTGTGTAACACAATCCAACAAGGGCAACAATGAATCTTCCGGTACCCTTCCATCCGAAGTTCTTCCATATATCTTTTCTCATAAATCTGATCAAGCACCTTCTCAGCATCTGCTTCCAGATTGTCTATCCTGTCGGACACTTTCACCTCCAGAATAAACGCCGACCTCGCAGGGATAAGCTTTTCACCGTAATGTCGGATCGGCTATTGCCGGATTCCCGGTTTGATTTTACCCTGATATTCGTTACTCTGGCTCAGAATTCCTGTCAGAAACCCATGGTAAAAATTCTTCGCACTGTCATAAAAACTGATGGTAGCTAAAAACTGTCTGCTTAGAATTTCTCCCATCTTTTTTGAATCTCCATTCTCCATCGCCCGATACAGATCATGAAAATCCTCTTTCGCAATTTTCTCCCGAAACCAATACAAAATGGTATTCCGATAAATTGTTTTTACCTCTGCATTACTTCTGCTTCTGTAAATCCAAAATACTCTCTTTCGATACCCTCAGGCACCCGGTGATCACCGCCATCTGCTCATAAAAACCTTTAAAATATGCATTTTCAAGCGGAACATCATATTCGTCCAGAATTGCCTTATGCCGATTAAATTCTTCCGCAATTTCTTCCCTGATTTTCACATATGCCGATTCAAAAGATCTCTGCTTTGCCGATTTTAACGTCAGATTAATGACCTGATATTTTCCCATCTCATTTGTATACAAATCACCGGTATCCATAATCCTGAGATTACGGAACAACTTACAATTATCCACACCGATCGGCAGAACTTTTTTCATAGCTATCTACCTCCCAAATCAACCCATGCATTTTGTTGTTTTATTTTACAGGATTTCCGGATATAGTGCCAAGGAGCATATCATTCGATATGCTCCCATCTTATTGTTTGTTCTGTTTATACTCTCTGATAAATTCCCCGGATATATTCGGCTGCACTTACGGCATTTTCCGGCACCGTATCTTCCAGTGTACACTGAATCCATGGTTTATTATGCTTGATAAAAGACAAGATTTCCTCATATTCCATGATTCCCTGACCTGCAGCGGTCCAGACAAGTTCATTCTCACCCACCTGAAAATCCTTGATGTGAAGAATTACAATTTCTTCACCCAGCAGTTCAATCGCATCTTTCATAATCTGCTTTCTGTTCTCATAATTGGAAATATGAAGCAGATTCACCGGATCAAAGATAATCTGCAGATTCGGTGAATGGATGATATCCAGCATCTTTCTTGCTCTCTGAGGAGTATGGATGATATGAGTAAATACAGGTTCGATTGCCAATATGACACCCATTTTTTCTGCATATTCCACAACAGGCTTCAGATTGGTCACAAACGTATCAAATGCTTCCTCACTATGGCATTCCGGTACAAAGCGGTATTCCGTATTGGGTGCTCCCGTCTCTGTTCCCACTACTCCGCAGCCGGCAAGTGCCGCAAAACGGATATGTGCCATATATCGCTTCTGAATAGCAGCAAGCTGAACCGGATCCGGATTTGCCAGATTCAGATAACATCCCAGAACGGCAAAATCCACCTGGTTCTCCCAGAATTCCCGTTTCAATGTCATCGCCATCCCAGGGGTCAATGCCTTATCCTGTGATTCTTCTTCTGTCATCAATTTACTCAATGCTGCATGCGCACAGGTAAATCCCTGTTTGTGAATATAAGCAAGACGTTCGTCAACACTCATCTGCGGCGTATCATGCAGACGCATACCAAGATTTAATCGATCTCTCATTTTTGTATCCTTTCACTTTTTTATCATTATTTTTATTTATCCACACAGAACCGATATGTCTGTATTTCATACGGCTTCAATTCTATAGAAATTTCATTTTCCATAAATGGAATTTCTTCTTTCTTCCTTTCCAGGATATCCGATTTCCATGCAGCTGTAATCTTCCACGGAAGAATCAGGCGCCCTCTGTGCCGACCATTCACATTTTCGTATACTCTCACAATAATGTCTTTGGAATCTTCCGCATATTTAACAGCTTCCAGTATACAGCCCTCTGCTGTACAACGGAAAAACGCATCTTCTTTCGGGAAACTTCCCATATGTTTCTCTGCTCTGTATATATGGCAAGGCTGATTCAGGAAACGGGCCTCTTCTTCTACTTTACCCTCCGTCCAGTTTCCTTTGTGCGGAAGCAGCGAATATGTAAAGCGGTGAATTCCCTGATCGGCTTCCGGATATGGATATTGACCACACTTCAGCAGGGTAAGCTGCATCGTATTTCCTTTTATCCGATATCCGTATTTGCAGTCATTCAGCAGACCGACTCCATACCCGAACTCAGAAAGATCTGCCCACTTATGGGCACACACCTCAAACTGCGCTTCTTCCCAGGAAGTATTTTCAGTCACAGACCGTTCCAGATTTCCGTACTGAATGTCATACACTGCCTGTTTTGCATGTATATTTACAGGAAATCCCGCACGCAGAAGCACATGATTTTCTTTCCAGTCAATTTCTGTTACAAAATCAATTCGTCTCTTTTTCTGGTAAAAAATGATGTCCTGGCAGATTCTTGATTTCAGGCAAGGACGTTCCACATGCAAAATAGTCCGCAGTTCATTCTTTTCTTTTATCTGCACAGTGTCAAAATCTGCAACCGGATATTTCTTTTTCAGGTGTGCCGCATCGATATTCCAGTTATCAAAATCATCCGGTCGGTCTTCATAAAGTTCCAGTACATTACCGGATTTTCCTTCTTCCAGTACTTCTCTTTCCTCTTCTTTATCCCAGATCGACGCAATCTGCCAGAAAGGATCCATAGTGATTCGATAATAATCTGTTTCAATCACCTTATCCGGATCGGAAGCAGTTTCAGATGCAATGCCTGTTCCCGCAGTCTCATCAGCAGAAATGACTTCCAGTACTTTGTATCCGTAAGCAGGAATTTCCGGCACCTGACAGATCCATCTGTTTTCTCCTGTTTTTACACATTCCAACAAAATTCCGTCCGAAGTACGAAGAGAGGATGGAATTACACAACCATTGTCCGACTTCAGTACATCTGAATCCAGCTCTAACAGTTCTGTTCTTTCAAATGGAGAAAAATTCCATACAATGATCGAATCTTCATCCACCTGGATCATCTGATTCAATGCCTGAATCGCCGTATTTCTCTCATTTCCGATATTTGTGCGAATTTCCTCATATTCTTTCATCGCCTGTTCATATACTTTTCCGATAGCCGATCCTGGGAGAATATCATGGAACTGATTCCTTAGGAGAAGTTTCCACATACGCTCATATAACTGTTCCTGAAACTTCACACCTGCTGTTTCTTCCGCAAGAACCCCTGCAGCTTCTCCCTCTTTCATAAGATACTCGCATTTTCTGTTCTGCTTTTTTATCTCAGCAACAGAAGTATAGGTACCTCTGTGATATTCAAAATAAATTTCTCCATCCCACACCGGAACATCATCACTGTTCTTACATGCCTGTTCCAGCCGCTCAAAATAAGATTTCTGGAAATCCTGTCTCACATAGGGCAATCCTGGGATTCCGTATTTCATCCGTTCATAATTTTCCAGCTGTTCCTCTGTAGGTCCTCCGCCTCCATCTCCAAAGCCAAAGAGCTGGAGAGTCTCCGGACAAATATCTTTTTCATGATACCGCAGCCAGTTTCCCATGATCTGATTGGGATCCATTCGCCCGTTATAGGTACTCTGCCCTTTCACATTCGGTGTATGCTGAATATCACCTTTCCAGTCCACCGCATTGGTCGTTGTGGAAAAAGCTGTCAGGCATTTGCTTCCATCAATTCCTTTCCACCAGAAAGTATCATGAGGCATCCGATTATGATCATTCCAGTCCAGCTTTGTCGTATAAAAGTACGGAATATCGCACTGTTTGAGGAGCTGAGGAATGCATGCGGAATATCCGAATACATCCGGCAGCCAGAGAGTTTTACATGTAACCCCGAATTCTTTCTCAAAGAAACGAGTTCCATAAAGGAACTGTCTCGAGAGAGATTCTCCTGAAGTCAGATTGGTGTCCGCTTCCACCCACATTCCGCCGTCTGCCTCCCAGCGTCCTTCTTTGATTCTTTCTTTTATTTTCTCATACAGTTCCGGTGCTTCTTCTTTGACAAATTCATATAGCTGTGGCTGACTCATCATAAAGGTATAATCCGGATATCTGTCCATATATTGAAGAACGGTAGATACACTTCTCACAACCTTTTCCCGTGTCTGTGCCACATCCCACATCCAGGCAATATCAATATGCGTGTGTCCAATTCCCGTTACTGTCGGACGTTGAACGTCTGACTCCGGTACTTCCCTGTAAAATGATTCTTCCAGCAGTCTGCAGGCTTCCTCCATGCTTTCCCGAAAAGCCATGCTTGACATATCTCTCAGATCCAGTACGGAAACTACCTTTTTGAGAACTTCCATGATCTGTCTTCTCTCCATACTGCTCTCCGGCAGAAGAAGTGCCGTCCGAAATGGTACGTATGCATGATAATAGAATTTTTCTGCCAGAAGATCTCTTCTCTGAAGACTCACGTAAAACATGCTTTTCTCATCTTTAAATCCGCTATGTCCCATAAGCCAGACACTGACCTTCTGTCCCGGTTTTTGTTCCAAACGAATAACTCGATGATTGACATCCACACCCTGCTTTTTCTCTCCATCAACAGTGCAAAGGAACTGGGGATTCTGAATATCCCATCCTTCCTGTCCTCCTGTCGAGATAAATACCGCTGCTTCATTTTCTTTCCATTCTTCCGGAATAGCAACTTCAAACGCAAACTGCTGATGCTTATCATATCCGCCCCACTGACCGCCATTTTCAAATTCCGTCCATACCGCATGACTGTCCTCTGCTTCCTGTTTTGTTCCCATCTTTGTCCGAATGAGACTCACCGGAATACTTTCCTGTACAAATATGTTTTTAACATCTTTCAATATACGGTTGATCTGTTCCAGCTCAAATCGTATCTGCATTGTCACACCTCCATATCCTGCTTATTCTTCTTTTCATTATACCTTATTCTATCATGAAATACTGACAAATTCTCGTGGTTTTCACTATAAAATCTTGCAAATCTTATGATACTTTTTCAACTATACGAAACCAAAGTATAACTTCATCCACTGGTGTACGGGGAGATATATAGAAAATCAAAAAGCCCCGGAGATATCCGAGGCTTTCATTATCTTTTCTTATTTGATTGTAACTTTATCCAAATGCCAGATTTCATCCACATACTGCTGAATGGTTCTGTCGGATGTGAACTTACCGGAGCATGCAGTATTCAGAAGTGCCATCTTAGCCCATCTGTCTGTATCTCTGTAAGCGATCTCAACCTGTCTCTGAGCCTCTGCATAAGACTTGAAGTCTGCCAGAATAAAGTACTGGTCCGGACGTCCATGTTTATTTGTCAGCAGAGAGTCATAGATTTCACGGAACATGTTGTAATCTCCCTTGGAGTAGGTTCCGTTGATCAGCTGCATCAGCACGTTACGAATATCCTGATCTGTGTTGAAGTAGAAGTTCGGGTCATATCCGCCATGGTTTTCAAAGTTGATAACTTCATCAGAAGACAGACCGAAGATAAATGCATTTTCTCTTCCTACTTCTTCTACGATCTCCACGTTAGCACCATCCATAGTACCGATTGTAGGAGCACCGTTCAGCATAAACTTCATGTTACCTGTACCGGATGCCTCTTTACTTGCAGTAGAAATCTGTTCAGACACATCTGCTGCTGCAAAAATCATCTCAGCATTGGATACACGGTAATTCTCAATAAATACAACTTTCAACTTTCCATTAATGGATTTATCATTGTTGATTACATCTGCAACGGAGTTGATCAACTTGATTGTCTGTTTTGCACGACGATATCCTGCTGCTGCTTTCGCACCAAAGATAAATGTTCTTGGATAGAAATCCATCTCCGGATGTGCTTTGATCTGGTTATACAGATACATTACATGCAGAATATTCATCAGCTGACGTTTGTACTCGTGAAGTCTCTTAACCTGAACATCGAAAATAGAATGAGGATCAACTTCAATTCCGTTATGTTCCTGAATATATTTTGCCAGACGTACTTTATTCTGGTATTTGATATTCATGAATTCCTGCAGAGCTTTCTTGTCATCCGCATATACTTTCAGTTTTGCCAATTCCGGCAGGTTGGTGATCCAGCCATCACCGATATGATCGGTGATCCAGTTAGCCAGAAGCTGATTTCCATGAAGCAGGAAACGTCTCTGTGTAATACCGTTTGTCTTATTGTTAAACTTCTCAGGAGTCATTTCATAGAAATCTTTCAGTTCCTGCTTTTTCAGGATTTCTGTGTGAAGCTGTGCCACACCATTTACAGAGAATCCGCCGGCAATTGCAAGATGAGCCATTTTAACCTGGCCATCATAAATAATTGCCATCTTTTTCACTTTTTCCTGATTTCCAGGATATTTTGCCTGGATTTCCATGATAAATCTGCGGTTGATCTCTTCTACGATCTGGTATACACGTGGAAGCAGCTGAGAGAACAACTCGATCGGCCATTTCTCCAGAGCCTCCGCCATAATCGTGTGGTTTGTGTAAGCACAAGTATGAGTTGTAATATCCCATGCTTCATCCCATCCCATTCCTTCTTCGTCGATCAGGATTCTCATCAACTCTGCAACTGTCAAAGTCGGATGCGTATCATTCAGCTGGAATACAACTTTCTTCGGCAGATCATGAAGATCATTGTGTTTTTTCTTGAATTTTTCAATAGCAGACTGAATACTTGCAGATACAAAGAAATACTGCTGTTTCAGACGCAGTTCCTTACCTGCATAGTGATCATCACATGGATACAGAACATCAACGATGTTCTTAGCCAGGTTCTCCTGCTCTACTGCTTTGTGGTATTCTCCCTTATCAAACAGATCCAGACGGAAGTCAGTGATCGGCTCCGCATCCCAGATTCTCAGGGTATTTACAATTTTATTATTATAACCTACGATTGGCATATCGTAAGGAATAGCCATTACAGACTGATATCCTTCCTGCACAAAATGATTTCTTCCTGTTGCAGGATCATACTCTACTTTAACATATCCACCAAATTTGATCTCTTTTGCATATTCCGGACGGCGCAGTTCAAATGGATAGCCATTCTTCAGCCAGTTATCCGGTACCTCTACCTGATAACCGTTTTCAATTTTCTGTTTGAACAGACCATAATGATAACGAATACCACATCCATATGCACAGTATCCCAAAGTTGCCAGAGAATCCAGGAAACATGCTGCCAGTCTTCCCAGACCACCATTACCCAGTGCCGGATCCGGCTCCTGATCTTCAATTACATTCAGATCAAATCCCAGTTCGTCCAGAGCTTCTTTTACTTCATTATAAGCACACAGATTAATCAGGTTATTACCCAGTGCACGTCCCATCAGGAACTCCATGGACAGATAATATACGATTTTCGGATCATCTTTTTCATACTGTTTCTGAGTTTCCAGCCAGTTATCAATCACTACATCTTTCACTGCCAGAGAAACAGCCTGAAAAACCTGTTCCTGAGTTGCTTCCTCGATTGTCTTACGATAAAGCATCTTTACATTTTCTTTTACACTTTTCTTGAATTCTTCTTTCGTGAACTGCTTGTTCAACATCCTTTACCTCCTCATTCAATCCGGGAATCTGTGCAAACCATAGGTACTCTTCAGACGTTCAAATCACGCTCCCGAGCACCTGCACCGGATTACGCACAAAAGAAGGGGACAGGGCATTACTCCTGCTCCATCCCCCTCAATATCCCATTGTCATACTTCGCAATCGTTCCGATAAAATGGGTTTTGAACGATCACTTACCTCTTCTCAACTGCAAGGGTTACTTTCTGAGAATTGATATTCCATTCTTTTTCATAACCCTGTGTAGTATCCAGCAGGATTTCCTCTGCCAATACTTCTGATTGAATCTCTTCGGCATGTGTCTTCATGATGTCTTCGATTACTTTGTTGTCTTTCACATACACGTTAATCTTATCCATAACTTCAAATCCGGCTTCTTTTCTCATCGTCTGAATCTTACTGATGATTTCTCTTACGAAACCTTCCTCAATCAGTTCTGGTGTAAGATTTGTATCAAGTACTACCGCAAGTTTGTTGTCGGATTCTGTCACGAAACCTTCCATCTGCGCAGTATCAACTAATAAATCACTCTCTGATAATACAACTTCATTACCATTGATGTCAAGTTTTAATTCACCGGAACTTCTAAGTTCTGCCATAGCTTTATTTCCATCCAGTGTGGAAAGTGCCTGACGGATGCCTCCCAGAAGTTTTCCGTATTTCGGTCCCACTGTTTTCAGCTGCGGTTTAAATGTATAAGAAATGAAATTCTCAATATTATCAGTAAATTCCACGCTCTTTACATTCAGCTCATCTTCAATGATAGTTACATAGAACTCAGACAGCTCATAATCTGCCTTTACATACATTTTTGCGATCGGCTGACGGTTCTTGATATTGGCAGTATTTCTGCAGGCACGTCCCATAACGACGATATCCAGCAGATGTTCCATATTTTCTTCCAGCTCTTTGTCAATCCACTCTTTATTTGCAGTCGGGAAATCACACAAATGTACGCTTTCCGGCGCATCTTTATCAATACTTCTCACAAGATTCTGGTAGATATCCTCTGTCATGAACGGAATCATCGGTGCTGCTACTTTGGAAATGGTCACCAACGCGGTATACAATGTCATATATGCATTGATCTTATCCTGCTCCATTCCCTTTGCCCAGAAACGCTCACGGCTTCTTCTTACATACCAGTTACTCATGTCATCCACGAACTCCTGAAGTGCTCTTGCAGCTTCCGGAATCCGGTAATTTGCCAGATTATCATCTACAGACTGAATTACTGTATTCAGCTTGGACAGCAGCCATTTGTCCATGACGGACAGTTTATCATATTCCAGTTTATATTTGGTTGCGTCAAATTCATCAATATTTGCATACAGCACGAAGAACGCATACGTGTTCCACAGCGTGCTCATGAATTTCCTCTGACCTTCCTGTACTGCTTTTCCATGGAAACGGTTCGGCAGCCATGGGGCACTGTTAATATAGAAATACCAGCGAATCGCATCTGCTCCGTAAGTCTCCAGAGCTTCAAAAGGATCTACCGCATTTCCCTTGGATTTACTCATTTTCTGACCATTTTCATCCTGTACATGGCCAAGAACGATAACATTTTCATATGGAGCCTTGTTAAACAGCAATGTAGACTCCGCCAACAGAGAATAGAACCATCCACGGGTCTGGTCAACAGCCTCAGAAATGAACTGTGCCGGGAACTGCTGCTCAAACAGCTCTTTATTTTCAAATGGATAATGATGCTGTGCAAACGGCATTGCTCCTGAATCAAACCAGCAGTCGATTACTTCCGGTACACGATGCATCGGTTTGCCGCAGACCGGACATTTGATAGTGATCTCATCGATATACGGACGATGCAGCTCTACTGTTTTTGCTCTCTCGTCACCGCTCATCTCAAACAATTCCTGACGGCTTCCGATAGAATGCATATGACCACACTCACACTCCCAGATATTCAGAGGAGTTCCCCAATAACGGTTTCTGGAAATACCCCAATCCTGTACATTTTCCAGCCAGTCACCGAAACGGCCTTTTCCGATACTTTCCGGAATCCAGTTAATGGTGTTGTTATTGCGGATCAGATCATCTTTGACAGCGGTCATCTTAATAAACCAGGATTCACGCGCATAATAGATCAGCGGAGTATCACATCTCCAGCAGTGTGGATAATCATGTTCAAACTTCGGAGCATCAAACAACAGTCCTTTTGCTTCCAGATCTTTCAACACTTCCGGATCCGCACTCTTTACATTCGGATCTTTCTCCATTTCCGCTTTGGACGGTTTTGCTCTCATTCCTGCAAATGGAGTCTCAGGAGTCATACATCCTTTTTCGTCTACAAATTTTACCAGAGGAAGATTGTACTCACGTCCCACACGGGCATCATCCTCACCAAAAGCCGGTGCGATATGAACGATACCGGTACCATCTGACATAGTTACATAATCATCGCAGATCACATAGTGTGCTTTTTTATGCTGTTTTTCTGCTTCCTGCGCTGCGCATTCATACAATGCCACATATTCTTTGTATTCCAGGTCAGTTCCCTTATAAGTTTCCAGTACTTCATAAGCAGGCTTATCATCCTCTGCCAGTTTGCCCAGGACTTTGTCCAAAAGTGCCTCTGCCATGTAATACACATAACCGTCAGCAGCTTTTACTTTACAATACGTATCCGATGGGTTCACACAAAGTGCCACATTGGAAGGCAGTGTCCACGGTGTTGTGGTCCATGCCAGGAAATAGGCATCTTCCCCTACAACTTTGAAACGTACTACTGCAGAACGCTCTTTTACGGTTTTATATCCCTGTGCCACTTCCTGTGCGGACAGCGGAGTTCCACAGCGCGGGCAGTAAGGAACGATCTTGAATCCTTTATACAAAAGACCCTTGTCCCAGATCTGTTTCAATGCCCACCATTCAGACTCAATATAGTCATCATGATAAGTAACATACGGATTGTCCATATCTGCCCAGAAACCTACGGTTGAGGAAAAATCCTCCCACATTCCTTTATATTTCCAGACACTCTCCTTACATTTGTCAATAAACGGAACCAGACCATACTCTTCAATCTGCTCTTTTCCGTCCAGACCCAGAAGCTTCTCAACTTCAAGCTCTACCGGAAGACCATGGGTATCCCATCCTGCCTTTCTCGGTACCATATATCCTTTCATGGTACGATAACGGGGAATCATATCTTTAATAACACGGGTCAGCACATGTCCGATATGGGGTTTTCCATTGGCAGTCGGCGGTCCATCGTAGAAGGTATATGTCTCACCTTCTTTCCGCTGTTCCATACTTTTTTCGAAAATATGATTTTCTTTCCAGAATTGTTCTGTTTTCTTTTCTCTCTCCACGAAATTCAGATTAGTTGATACTTTCTGATACATGGCGGAACCTCCTTTTAAGTTTTGTCTTAAGAATAAAGTGGGCAAGCCCACTTCAATTTCCCATATTCCTCACTTACGAGGGGCTTGCATACTTTGAGCGCCGATGCGCAGAGGAAAGCTGCTTTAGCAGCTTTCCTCTGCGCATCGTGTGCATCTCCCCGGAGGGTTTCTATCATAGGAAAGTCAACGGACTTTCCTATGATAAAAAAACCCTCGTCCTGTAACAGGACGAGGGCTAAGTACCTTCGTTATACCACCTCTTACAGCGTACGGGCTTTTACACCGATACACGTTCCTTTTAACGGGGGAAATCCGGCATCTCCTACTTCTTTCAGATAGCAACTCGGGAGTGATATTCATCTGCTTCTACTCATACCGGGCTTCCACCTTCCCCGACTCGCTGTAACTTTCAAAACCAGACTACTGTCTCCGTCTTCATTTTTATCAAAAAACATTATAATCAGGGAAGGAAAGGCTTGTCAAGGGATTTTACCGAATTCTTTCAAAAACGGAGTGGACACAAGTCTGTCCCCTGTCCGCTCTTATCCATATGGACAAAAGCTTTTCCGTTGGCAGGCGATCGGATAACTGTTCTAAAGCATTCATTGTCTGGTCATGATATGTTTTTAATTCACAGCCCCGATAGTAATTATGCTGTGCTCCGTGCGGACCTCCGGTACAGTCAACTGCCTGCAGCTTTTTCAAAGCTTCCGCCAGATCTGCCGCCAGTTCCTTTCGATCCAGCGCCGTACATTCAAACAACGTCTCTCCCTGAATCCATGTATTGATCGACCATGGATAGGGATATCCACAATCAGGCTTTCCCATGTACAATGGTTTGGAAATCGGAAAATCCAGATGTCGGCTCAAATACGGCAGCCATTTACTTTCTTTTTCCACCTGCGCCGCATACCCCTCCCCACTGGGAAGCCGGACTGTCATCTCATTTCCCAGATGAAACGTACGATTATCATGTCCGCTTTTTTCTACCGGATAAATATCCAGAAATTTATACTGGGGAAATTGTGATGCAATCAATGATTTTGCTAATTCAACTGTTATTTTTATTTCATTTATCAATTACACTCTTCCCTTTCCATTTTCCGCTTACCCATCGCTCTCCAAACACAATCGCCCGAAATGCCCAGTCAACCGGCATGGCAGCCCATACCCCCGGTGCTCCCATACCAAAATGATTTGCCAGAAGATATGCCGACAGAATGCGGAACACCCACATGGAAATGATGGACATCACCATCGCAAATTTCACATCTCCCGCGGCCCGCATGGAAGCCGGAAGTACAAAAGCCACCGGCCATACAAGGATTGCTCCGAACGTATGGAACATCAGCATCTGTCTCGTAAGCAGAGCCGTTTCCTCTATTACATGATACCAGGGAAGAATTGCCGGAAGCCCAAACCACAAGGCAAGACAAAACACAGTCATTACTGCATAAGTAACACCTATCAACAGTCGATTGTAATATCGGGTCTGCTGCTCATCCTCTGCGCCCACACATCTGGCAATGACCGTTGTGGCAACTGTCTGCATGGCAACTCCCGGAATTACCTGTATGGAAGTCATTGTATGACAAATGGAATTTGCTGCTATTGCAGAGGTTCCGAAACCGGATACAAGGCTTACCAGCACTACTTTTCCCAACTGAAACAGACCATTTTCCACCCCATTCGGTACTCCGATATATAATATTTTTCTGATCAGCGCACCATCCGGACGATATCGGAGAGTTTTCTGCAGGTGCAAATCAAGCTTTTCATTCAACAGCAGGACAAGGATCAATACTGCGGCAACATATCGTGCCGCTACTGTAGCAATAGCAGCACCGGCACTTCCAAGTCCACACCCATAGATGAAAATCGCATTCCCTGTTACATTGACCAGATTCATGAGAAATGACAGATACATGGTGATCCTGGAATTTCCCATCGTCCTGAAAATCGCCGCCCCTGACTCAAATATGGAAATCGCCGGTATAGAAAGAACAACGATCAGGAAATATCGGTTTGCGTTATACGATACCTGCACCGTAATCGAACCAAACAGATGATTCAGAATCAATCCACGTATCATATACATGATTCCCGTGACGATCATAGACACGATCCATGAAAACCACAATAACTGGCTTGTTGTCCGGCAGGCATTTTCCTTTTCTTTTGCTCCGAGATACTGTCCGCATACCACAGCCCCACCTGTCCCAAAGGCAGAAAAAACAAATATCAAAAGCTGTATGACCGTATCCACCAGAGATACCCCGGACATAGCAGATTCCCCCACGCTGGCAACCATAACCGAATCGATCATTCCCACCATAAGATTTAAAAGGAGCTCAATCACCAGCGGAATAAATAATTTTACTAAATCTTTTTTACTGAATAGCCGTTTCATTTTCTATTTCAATACTGTATTAATGCTGTATCTGCCCGTCTCCTTTTTCCATCTGTTTTGCAAAAATCGGTCCCATATATTTTGCAACCAACGGAATCAGTTTTTCGTCGTAATTACTCAATATTCTTGTATTTTTATCGATAATCAGCGTATGTTCCTCCTCCGGTGTGCTTGCCGGCCAGAAAGGAATTCCCTCATGATTGGGGTCGCCGGTATAGGCAAATGCCATCACCGTATCAAAAATCTGTTTTTCAATTATTTCCGTCACTCCTTCTTCCTGCGTCACCGGAACCAGTTCTGTGTTGTGGAATACATAGGGAATATCCGCACAGTGCCACGGTGTACGTCCACCGTCAATCGGAAGATCCAGATTGAACATATAAGAATATGTAGAAGAATTCAATCCACTTCTAAGACGGATATACTGCTGTGCCGGAAGGCGAAACAGAAAATCCAGATTCAGAAGATCCACCGGATGTCTCTCCGGATATGCTGCCTCGAAAAGAGGTATCAGTTCTTCAGCCGCCTTTTCGCCTACTACTTCTTTTACCATTGCTTTTCCTTCTTCCGCTGTCATGCTGTGCTTATCATACGGTGTTGCGGCAAAGGAAGTAAACTCACCAAATACCGTACCCACCAGAAGCGGAATCTGTGATGTTTCTTTACGGAATCCGTTGATCTCCGGTGTTCCTGCATAAAATGCATTCGGATGGGGTGTGCATCCCACATATTTTCCTTTTTCTTCAAATTCCGGTCTGACTCTTTTATAAACTTCCGCAAGCCTCTCATAAGAAACATTCTCCAGATCCTTTATTTCTTCCGTTCCCAGCTCAGCCATCATGGCAATCGCCAGTTCTTCACCACTTCCTGTACTGTCTTTCAGCGACATACTGACAACCCCGCTCATATTGATCCCTTTTGCATATAATCCGTCTGCCGCAGGTGTCTGAAGAAGAGTCGTTATCTTTCCCCCTCCGCCCGATTGTCCAAATAAAATAACATTGTCCGGGTCGCCGCCAAAGTTTTCGATATTTTCATGAATCCATTGGAGCGCAGCCACAAGATCATCCGTTCCCGCATTACCTGAATTGGCATATTCTTCACCAAAAGACGACAAATCACAGTATCCCAGAATATTCAGTCTGTGATTGACAGACACAACAACCACCTGACCGATGCGGCACATATTTTCCCCTTCATAAGCCACCTGTTCGATCGCCGAACCAAACTCATAAGCTCCGCCGTGAAGCCACACCATAACAGGACGTTTTTTTCCATCACATGCAGGTGTCCACACATTCAGATTCAGACAATCCTCATTCATCGCCCAATAACGATGGGGAACCAGAACTTCCCCCTGTGGTTTTTCTATCTCCAGCAGAGGACACACATAGCCATAACTGGTGGCATCTTTCACACCCTCCCATGGTTCCACCGGGACAGGCGCATGAAAACGCTTTGCTGTTGCGTACTGTATACCTTTAAAAATCGTAATACCGTCGTAAACATATCCTCTCAATTTTCCCTGTCTGGTATCTACAATCGCAGTGTTTTTATCACACTTAAACTCATGCATTATTATTTCCTCCTTTTTCATAAATTCATCCGCGTATCTTTCGTTTCAAATTAAGGATGTTGAAGCCAAAAGATACAAAACGGATTGTTCTGTATTTCATGCTTCCACAATCCTGCAAATTAATTACAGTATAACGGATTTATATAAAAATTACAAATATATGTACATTCACAATAACAGATTGTCGAAATATCACATAACATGATACAATAGTAACAAACACGAAAGATTCAGACTTGAAAAAGGAGATTACAATGATTAACAGAATTACCCGGCAAGGTATCCTGGCTCTGATTACCGCCATGATTCTTTGCCTGTCGGGAACCACATCTACATTTGCTACAGAGGGAGAAGCAAATACAGGGGCAGCTGCCGCAGAAACTACCGTCACCGGCTCTGATTCATCCGGAGAAAATGGAGTCGAAAACGAAGAAGAACCGGAACGTCTGGAACCGGACGCTTACTTTGAACCCATCCAGTCAGACGGGACAGAAGGATGGCCTGCAGGTCCGGCTGTATGGGCCGAATCTGCTGTTGTTATGGACCTGGACAGCGGCGTATTTTTATATTCCAAAAATATGGATGCAGTAAAATATCCCGCCAGCATCACAAAAATTATGACTACACTTCTCGCCATAGAAAATGCCGCTCCATACGAACGAGTTACATTTTCTGAAAATGCCATCTTTGGAATCGAACGTGACAGTTCCCATATCGGTATCCGGGTAGGAGAAATTCTTTCTATGGAGGAATGTTGGTACGGAATGATGCTGGAATCCGCCAATGAAGTCTGCCTGGCGGTAGCCGAGCACATCAGTGGAAGTGTGGAGGGATTTGTCGAACTAATGAATCAAAAAGCCGCTGAACTGGGCTGCACTAACACGCATTTTACCAATCCAAACGGTCTTCCGGATGAGAACCATTACACAACGGCACATGATATGGCTTTGATCGCTCAGGCTGCTTATAAAAACAAAACTTTCCGCAACGTATGCCAGACCCAATATTACTGTATCCCCAAAACAAATGTATGTGGGGAAGAACGGTGGTTGAGCAACCATCACAAAATGCTGCCTGAACGGGCTTACGCATATGAAGGATGCACCGGCGGAAAAACCGGATTTACTCAGGCTGCTCTGAATACTCTTGTCACTTACGCTGAACGGGATGGACGCCGTCTGGTATGTGTATCCCTTCGGACCAATGGAACTCAAATTTATACCGATACAGCATCTCTTCTGGATTATGGATTTCAGAATTTTCAGAACATCACTGTTTTTTCCCGGAGCAATTGTCCCGGTACACATATGTTGTGTCCTTCCCTTTACTCTGGAGAACCTTCCACGATAGATACACTTCGTCCTACCACGATCATCACAATCCCGGTTACAGCCACACAGGATCAAGTGGAAACAGTATTTTCACAGGATGATGTTAATCTGTATCATACATATTTATACAATCAATATCCGGTGGGAAACGAGGCAATACCAAAGACAGGATTCTATGAACGGCTGACCTCTTCCGGTAAAACACCGGCAATTTCAGACAACAAAATAACTTCGGAAATGATTTCCGCTTCTGAAGCCGAGCTTGATTTTTATCATAAAATATTGAAAAAAATATCTCCGCTTACAACTATTTTGAAAAAAGTTCCTGTTTATATCTATGTGTTGGCAGGGATATTGCTCTTACTGATTATTATGGAGATTGTACTTTTAATCAAAAGGAAAAAACGGAGAAAACGGAAGAAG
>JBJFCH010000035.1:0-24488 GCA_051888835.1 Oliverpabstia sp.
TACGATACGGGTACTCTAAAGTCAATTATTTGACTTCTTATTTTTTTCTTAAAGTCCGGTTATGCTCCGGCAGCCGGGCACTCTGCGGACCCTGCATTCGCAGTCAGATATTTCTTAGCATTTACAACGGAAGTCGTTTTTTCATCATTACAAAGCGAATTCAAAAAATCCTGCAAGATTTCCTTTCCTTTTTCTTTCAATCCATCTTCGACAGCCTTCTTCCCTTTCACAACAATCTCATCAAAAAATTTAATCGTCCCCATCGAAATCAGGCCTTTCATTATAGTCTTACCTGATATGTTTTTAATATATCCATGTGCAGCCCGCTTCACCTGAGTGATAAATACAGCGCTCATGCTATTTCTTCCTTGTGTTATAGAAGGAATTTTTAAATATTTGGTTACTTTTGATGCTTTAGAGAAGATAAAACCAGTTGTTGCTCCTGTCTTGAATCCATTCACACCACTTTTAAAGGTATCCCCCATCAGATTTTTCCACGAATATCCATCTGCTTTCGTATAACCATCTGCACCGGATATCATATTAAGCCCATTTGAAGTAAACGTTTCAACGGCTGAACCTGCAGCTTCGGCTGCTGCCGAATTGCCACCACTCGCAACATATACTGTCCCGGACACAAACCCTCCGGTAGCCGTGCCGACATAGCTTTGCCATGAACTGACTGTAACCTTACCATTCTTAACAGAGTTTACCACATCTCCGGCAGCTTTTACCGCGATATTCGAAATAGCACCAACAATTCCAGATGCCAGCCATGCAGCCAAAGCACCTGTAGGATCATAGCGGTTGACAGGATCTCCCAGACAATAGTTATAAGCATTGAACGCCAGGGGAACCGTGATAGCTCCAACAATCGGATCACGGCTCAGGAAGCGTCCATTCTCGGGTTCATAATCACGCTGATAAGCATATGCAAAACCATCGTTTCCAGTCACATGATACCCCGTATATCCCAGAGCGCATTCTCCTTTTCCTGCAAATCCCGTTAAGCATCCGAAAGAATCATATGCCACGGCATATCCCTTACTTTCGGGGCGATTTACTCTAAGTGGAGTCATCTGCGGATCACAGAAATAGTATTCCATTCCCCTCCAACTGCTTTCTCCTATCAAACCACTGTCCCAAAAATAATTTGTCTCAGCTTCCCCATTCTGCATACTCATCAGATTGTAGCAGTCTTTTGTGATATCATATACGAATTCTTTATGTCGCTGAATACTGCCGGATAAACGCTCACCAATTCGCAAACCAAAGCCATTATAAGCATATTCTTTCTTAATTTCCGGCATTTCTACCGAAATCATACGGTCCATCACATTGTACTGCATTGTACAGAAAAGACTGCCATTACGCCACTCACTTGCCAGATTTCCATTCTTATGATAAGCATAATGCCGTTCCTCTCCTTGTCTATGCAAATCTGTCAACTGATCCAGTCTGTTATAAATGTATTGTGTTTCGACACCGCGTACTCTAGACCATATCCGATTTCCAAACGAATCATATCGATATGCTTCTTCTTCAGCCCCGTTCTTCCATACCTGACTCAAGCTGCCCAACGCATCATACTCATATTCATATCTGGAGCATTCTCCCATATCGCTTCGTCTGCAATCCATCCTGATCCTGCGTCCATTTTTATCATATTGGTAAGTGAAATCATCCAATATGCTTTTTCCATCCATATAACGCAGACCGGAAATTCTTCCCGCCGCATTATATTTGTAGGTCGTAAGCAATTCGCCCGGTCCTGATTTTTCACAAAGCTGGCCATTATCCAAATATGTATAATGAATTACATCCTCACCCAAATGACAAGCAGTCAGTCGCAATGCATTGTCATATGAATAACGGATTTGATCTCCATTTGGATAAATAATATTTCTTTTTTCTCCTCTTTCTCCCCACTCATATTGTAACGTTCTTCCCTGTGGATCGGTCACTTTCAACGGTCGCCCCATTACATCAGACGATATTTGCGTAATTCCCGTCCAGTCTTTCAGTTCAGTTAATTGACGAAGCGCATTATACTGCATCTGAATACTCTTTCCGTCAGAGAAATAATAGCCTTTTTCTGTTCCATCCGGATTATATTCACAACGCGTCCAATTCCCTTCCGCATCGATTCTGGAACAAAGTCTTCCACATTCATCATAATGGTATGCTGTCTGATTTCCCTCCGGATCAATCCACGAAACCATATGTCCGGCTTTATCGTACCTGTAAGCAGTTATACGAATCTGCTTATTACTCTTGTTGATACTGTTAATCTGATCCACAGCAATTCCTGCATTTTCAATCTGAAGAATCTCTGTCAGCCGGCGGCACCCGTCATAAAAGTATCTGGTTTTATTTCCGAGTGCATCCACCATTCCCGTTAATGCTCCTGCTGCGGAATATGTATATTCTGTGCGAGTTCCATCGGTCATAATTACAGCTGTCACATTACCTACAGCATCATACTCATATTGTTCTTTTAACCCTTCACTGTTGGATACAACGGTTAATTGGTCCAGAGAATCATACTCGAACTTCCAGCTAAATCCATCCTGATTCATGAGTGTTTCAACATTTTGATTCGCATCATACCGATATTCCCAACTGGTACCATCAATATTGGATTCTTTTTTTAATAATCCTCCGGGGTAGTACTCCAAACGGGTCAGCCAACTGAATTTATCAAAAATTTCCGTCAAATTTCCCATTCTATCATATCGATATAGTTTTGTATATCCACCTCTGTCTGTAAATGACAAAGGATTTCCCATCAAATCATACGTTGTACTTTCAACACTTTCATCTGGAAATACCACTTGTATTACATTTCCCAACGTATCATACTTAGCCGATGTAACTCTTCCATTCGGATCTTCTATGGCGATCGGACGATTTAATTCATCATACTGAATCTTATACTGTGCACCGGAAGCATCTGTCCGCTTTATCAGATTTCCACAAGCATCATATTCCGCTGTTTCCTTATTCCCGTCCGCTCCTGTTATACCGGTCAAATGATGCATCTGATCATATTCGTAATATGTTTCTCCTCCATCCGGTGCTGTTTCTTTTTGAACATTCCACATTGCATCGTATTCATATTTTGTCACAGAACCATCTGGATCAGTGGTACTCGTCACACGGTTCATATCGTTATATGTAATTTTTGTAATTCCACCATTATAATCAGTAAAACAGATTACATTTCCACAAGCATCATATTGGTAAGTTCTGATATTTCCTTCCGCATTGCGGACCTGAATCAATTCATCAGCCTCATTATACAAATAAGATGTCTTATTTCCTTTTGCATCCACTGTAGCAATTACTCTTTGAAGATCATCATAGCTGTAAGATGTCCGTCCACCCATAGGATCAACGAGGGCCGCCACATTCCCCATTTCATCATATTCAAGGCCCACACTGCTGCCATCCTCTTGAATGTATTTTACAAGTTGATTTTTATCATTATATTCAAACTTGGCTTTGCCGCCACAGGGATTTTCAATCGATTCCTGTAAATTCTTTTCATTGTAATTTGCTTTGTATAGCATTTTGCCATTTACAGAAATTCCCTTTAACTGATTCCTTCCGGTATATTCTATGTGGAAGGAATCTTGTAACGGTGTTATAATTTCGCTCAACATCCCGTTTTCATCATATCCATACCGCGTTGTATGTCCACGACGATCCGTATAAGCTATCCTTTGATTCTCATGATCAAATTCCGAAAACTCTGTACTGTCTTTATAATAAGTCTTCGTATTGCGTTTGAGAGAATCATGCTCATATATAACCTGATTTCCATTCTGTTCGGTCATCTCAACTTGATTGAGATCATCGATATAAGCATAACTTACTACACCGCCATCCGCAAAAATCTGCTTTATTGTTCTGTCATTCGTATCATATTCGTTTTGCAATACGACAACATCTTCTGAATTTACAATTTTGTTTAATCGCTGTTCACGGTCATACTGAAATGATATTTTTCTATTTCCAGGTGCAATAATTCCTGCAAGCCTTCCCGCCTCATAAGAGATTAACACCTTTCTTCCGGTGTAGTCTTCCACTGCAGTTAATAATCCACTATCCTCATAAGAAAACTGAAACCCATGATCATTCTGATCTGTCACCTGCTTTAATCTGCCTTTTTCATCATAGAAAAACAGATTTTTATTACCAATAAAATCACATTTTTCAATCAGATGTCCATGTTCGTTAAACTTCCACAGGATCCCATCCCTGTCTTTCATCAGATATCCTTTTTCCGTTTTTTCTAAGACTCCATTCTGTTTCAGAGCCGTATCATAAATTCCGCTTTCTTTCTTAAAAAAGACTTTTTCGGAAGAATCATCATCTACAAAAATAACATGATTCCCCCTAAATTCCAAATGACATTCTGAGTTATGAATCCAGCCATTTCCCAAAGTTCCTTTTGTATTAAGCTGAACATTGTAAAAGATACGGAATTTCAAATCAAGGGCTGTATGCAGATCCATGATTGTTTTTTCATAGACATAATTACCGGTAGCCAGATTCACCGGATCGCTGCTGTATTCAGCGAAATTATCCATCCCCAGACACTCTGCTGCATCTCTGATATTAGAAAATATCTGATTAATATGGTTCTTATTTTCATCCACCTCACTTCTGTTCTGTGAATCCTTTTCTGTCTTTTCATACAATACACGTATTTCTTCCAAAGCCCTTGCCAGATTCAATAGCTTGTCTCTCTCCGATGCCACACCATTTCCCGATTCATTCAAAGCTTTCTTTATCAAAGCAGAGTACGAAACTTTTATGGTATCCATTCGTAACGCAACCTTTTTAATGTCATTCTCAATACTTGTTAATCGGTTCGAAATGCTTTGCTCCTCATCTGCCACATGTTGTAATATATCTGTATTTACTTTTATATTTGCCATACTTGTCCTCCTGATAAAGTATTACGCTTCCAACTGTATATTTGTTTTCTCTGTATTCATATACAAATCACAAATCTGCTCTAATCCAGTATGAAGATTTCGCATCTTGATCTCTACATTTTCAACAGATTTTTTTTGGTTTTTCAGCTTATATCCCATCAGCAGATTTATTTTGCCATCCAGCTTAACTCCATCCAGTTTGTCACTTATTTTTTCTATCTCATTTATACACACTTGAATCTTTATAAGCGCATCATCCATTGCCTCTAAACTGATACTTAAGCTATGACGGCCATTCCCATTCTCCTGCTTTTCAATCTTGTTAATAAGGGTTTGAATCAAATTCTTCAAATATGATAACTCTTCTACAACACTCCATCCCGGAATCCATGAAGTAATAAGGCTGAACATATTATCACTTCGCATCGTATCCTGTATAATATCTATCAAATGATTATATATATTATCCAAATTCTTCCCAAAATCATCCTTAGACATCAACATAGCTACTCCTGAACCAATTATATTTACAACCAGAAGTTCCCAAAGTGGATTTGACCTGTCAACCGCCATAATCAGACTGTCTGCAATGGCATCTAATCCTTTGCTGATTAGAGACTGCTCTACAGTATTGGAAAATTCACCATTTTCCATCTGGCCGGAATTACTCTTCCAAAGATAAAAAGAACTATGATTATCCACAAAGCTTTCATTATTTGTCTCCAGATACACAGTTTCTCCGGCAATTGAAAAGAGTAATATGTTTACATAATCTCCCGATGCACAAACAGATTTTATTTTACCTGCATTTGCCTGAATCTCTTTATCATATTTTCGCAAAAACTCATCCCCGAATCCCTGACCGTCAAAAGACACGCACCGGTCAATTGCATCCCCGCATACAACTGTTGCATACTGTGCCATATTTCCTCCTTTGGAATGCCCGGTTATCGTTATATCTGAGTAGGTTTCAGCCTGCCTGTTTACAAAATCAGCCAATTCCATCTGTGCGTCCGTGTCTGATTGATATGCCCCCTGGAAATTATCTGACCAGGCTTCGTATGTACCACCGGTTCCTCTTATTGCTATTGTCGCTTCCCCTGCACCATCGACAAAACAAGATGCCCGAACCCCCTCTGTATTAACAGAATCTACTATGGTTAAATTACATAATTCAGGATCCTTTAAAATGGCTTCACCAAATTCAATCACATTTTCAAGGTTCGACTCAAAACCACCTGAAAAACTATCCGTATTTCCGGCCTTGGCATCTGCAATCATTCTTTCAACAATCCACTGCACATTTCCACTTTTTGCCGAATCACTGTAATACATCAGATTATCAAGTAACAATAACTGTTCTTCATTCAATTCAGCCATTTATGATTCACCTCCTGTAATATTTTTCTGTAATGAGTAATAGTATTGATCTCCGTCCGGAACTCTATGTGTCGCATAATAATTCCAAAAATCTGTCTGCTCATATCGTCCGATTGATCCATACACTTCCGGACTTACAGCAAACATATATATGGTATAAGCATGTCCGCTCTCTCTTAATCTGTCCTCGATATGCTGCATTTTCTCAGCATATTCCTCAGTACTTATCTGCGCATCGCCTTTAATATATATTTTGACATCTGCCCAATAACCACTTTCAATCCGGTACAGATCATCCAACGTGCTTTTGTATGTCAGCTCATTCGATAAATAATCTTCTCGATTATCGACATACACCTTCACCTCTGGGAATTCATCACTTATTATATTGGAAATATAGGACTCCAGCTCCGGCCTTACCATATAAGAAAAGTAATCGTCTTTGAAAACTGTTTTTCCCTCTTCTTCTTTGACAGTCACCGTAACCCGTTCGTGTTCTGAATCCAATCCCTCAGTCAAACAATGTATATAATCTATTTTTGACAAATAATCCCCACCTTCATAGGAACAAAAAGTAAATTCACGGTTATACTTTTCTTCTAAAAAATTGATTGCCGACTCTGATATGTTCTGATATCCTTCTCTTGTTTTCATGCATCCGCCCTCCATTACAATAAGCAATATTAAAACTAAGATTATAGTAATTATTTTTGGTATTTTATTGGTTCCTGATGTCATTTCTCTTCCTTTCTGACAATAGAACTGTCTGCCATTATTTTAGTAACGGCTTAATCCATTTATCGAAAATTTCGCTAATCTCCTCTTCGTCATAATAGCGTATTCCTTTTCCCCAAAACGATGGATCTGCTTCATTTATACTATCAACATTGTTTGTTCCTCCAGATACCTGTTGATCTATATTCATGTTCTTTCGTTCACATTCTTCATACATCTGTCGAATATCATCCAAACCGGTCAGAAGACTGTTAAGTCCTTCTATTTCCTGTAAAATTACTCTTCTCAGTTTGTTCAACGAAAAAATGTGCGAAATAAAAGTCTGCTCACTTTGTGTGTTCAGTTCTTCTATGATTCGAAGCAATTGTTCCTCTATTCTCAGCATTTTCTTTTGTTCACTCACAAAATCATAATGCGACTTTTCTAAAATTTCTGTTTGAACCGACAACATCTATCCTTTCCATCTCCTTTTATCAAGCATTTTCTTTTCGTAAAAATTCCCGCATATGCAAACCCAGCTGCCGCCATTTCCCGGATTTCGAGTTCGTTATCTTAACAATCATTGCGGTAATATTGTCTCTGCTCCCCTTTTCTTCTGCACTCTTTACCAAACTTCTGCAAATCATTCCCTGGTCTTTCTGCCCTTCACAGATCATACTCCTGATTTGCTCCTCAGGCAGAACACCATAAAGCCCATCACTGCATAATAGATAAATATCACCCTCAAAAACGGAATCTACAATGGTAATGTGTGGTTCCAGTTCAAAGGAACTATCCGGGACCCCAAGGAACTGCGTCAAATGTGATTTTGCAATTCTCATCACACGTTCAGGCATTTGAATTCCGGCATCCATTAATGTTTGGTATTCATTGTGATCCTTACTCAACTGCCTGATTTTTCCTTTACGAATTTGATAGATTCTTGTATCCCCTACATTGATTGCAATCACTTTAGACGCGCTAATCGAAAGGCCCGCAAATGTAGTCCCCATATTTAATTGTTTTTCCTTCTGATATTCACATATCTTTTGATTGGTGTTCCTAATATATTCTTTCCAATTGTATTCTATATTTCTATCCTGATACTCCTCCAGAGCCTGAACTGCTATTTGGGACGCGATCTCCCCGAAGCTTTCTCCTCCCATACCGTCTGCAACTGCAAAAAGCTGATATTCACTCTCTGATGTACCTGATAACTCATCTTCCTTTTTATCGATCTTTTTAATCTTCCCATTCAGATAGAAATTATCCTGATTCACTTGTCGGACACTTCCGACTGTTGTAACTACTCCAAAACTTGTTTCCATTTCTGTTCTTTTATAAATCAGCCCGGTATGCTTTACATAACCGGGCCGATTAAACTCAATTTTTTACTCTAAGGTACTGGTTGGCAATTCATTTGCTGCGTTTAAAGCTGCGGTTGACGCAACATTATATTGTTCAGCCATTGCATTCAAATCGTTTACATGTTCCGTAATCATGGCGTAAATCTTATCCATGCTCGCCTGCAATGCAGTAAATTTTGAATTATAAGCTGATGCTGCCTCACCTGTCCATGAGCTGGACAAAGAGTTGACTTTTGAAATCATATTGTCATGCAGAGATTTCACCTGTGCTGCTTTTGACTGAAAACTGCTTGCTGTTGACTGAAGTTTTTCCGGTGTTACTAATAATGTGCCTTCCATAATTGATTCTCCTATTCTCTTTTGATAAAAATAAATAATTTACTAAATTAATAAGAACGAGTTGCCGCTGTTTCCCTGTTCGTCGCCTCTGCCTGTTCGTAAGTTTCCATAATAGATTGCAACGCCTGAATATACTGTTCAATCAATGATGCAAATGTATCCCACTGTGATTTATCATTATTAAATGCTGTGTTGAAAGCTGTATTTGCATCTCCCTGCCATTCAGCCGTTAACTCCTGCTGCAGTTCCTGCAATTCACTCACACGACTTTTAAATTCGGAATTATCCGCAGTCAAATCACTGATTACTCTTTTCATTTCACTTGTTGTTACTTCAAATTTTGACATTTTTTCAAACCTCCTGCTTTTTAAGTTATATCTTTTCAGCTTATTAAGCTAAATTGATTTTTGTTTTACAATCTCTAAAGCTGCTTTTTCCGTCTCATAATACACTTTTGCTGTTTTGGAAATAGTACTTGAGATTTTACTCAGATCATTAGCTGATTTATTGATCTTTGAGGATAAAGTCTCGCATTTTTGAAGATACAAAGATGCCGCTTCACCTTTCCAGCCGCTTCCGAGTTCATTTATCACTTCCTGAAGCTGCCTTCCCACCTTGCGCAGTTCCTCTGCGCAAGTATCAACGGATGCAGCCTGCTTCATTGCATTATTAAAATCAATCTTGATCGATTCCTTCGTTTTCATATCCTTCTCCTAATCCAGAGTACTCATCGGCAAAGCATCTCCTGCCTGCTCCGCTGCTGCCTCCGCTGCTTCATATACACCTGCCATCTTTTCAAGATCCGTCACATGCTCCAGATACCGAGCGAGCATTTCTTCCACAAGATTAATACGGCTCATATACTGTTTTCTATGTGCTTCGCCGGCTTCTCCTGACCAATATGCAGAAGTTCCTTTAATGGTCTCTTCCAATCTTCCAAACCGATTCTTCATCTCATTCAACAATGTTTTCACTTCTGCAGATTGATTTCTCATCTGTTCCGTAGTGACTATAACCTGTCCTTCTAATGCCATCTCACACCTCCTATACTCGGATCTGCTTTGCGATATCTTTTGCAGATTCTTCACAGGTATCATAATTCTCACGCGCAGTTCCAAAATTACCGAATACAGCAGATAAATCGTGAATCAGTTCCACCATCATTTCATTATCACTTTCATACTGTGCAAGAAATGCATCATGAGAAGCTCCCATCCACATTCCATCAAGTGCTCTTATCGAAGAATACATTTTAGCCCGTTGATCAGATATTCCATTCAGATCATCCTGAAGCGATCTTACTGCTGCTGCCAATTGATTCGTATCAACTTCAAATTTCATTTTCCTGCAGCTCCTTCGTTTTTAATTTGTTTTGTTGAATGCATTATATCATTTTCTCTTTTCCATTAACGAAATCTCGACAAAATGCATCCGAAATGGGATAAAACGCTATACCAATAATAGAGTCATTCCAGATTTGACACCATTCATTGTCAAAGTAGTCATTGGCGAGAAAATCTGCGCTGTATCAGGATTACACAACAAGAAAAGTCCCGAGCTCTTTGCCACTTTGCTATGCTCCTGTTCTGCTATCATTGCCACCATTTCTTCCACAACCTGTTCTACAGAAGACTGTTCATCCGCTTTAAAATCATACTCTTTATTTGTTTCAGCAAAAATCACATTAATTAATACCATCTTCTTTTACTTCATCCTCCTGACTGATCATATCTGTCATTTCCGTTTCAGGGACAAAATACAACCGAAAACTATGTTCTTCTGTCTCCATTTTTTCCAGCCTCATCAGGCTCTTACCCTTTTTTCTGAAAAATAATGAATTTCTTTCCGTTCCATCTTCTCGAATAATCTCATCCGGATCCATCAATGGACTCATAAGCGTTCGCATCTTTTCTGTCGGTACAAATGCATTGCCTTCTGCAGATAACAGATTTTTCTCCAGAAGGCTCAGGAAACCATCCAGCATTCTTTTTTCCAGAGGTTCCTGATCCTCTCCTACGTGAACTCTGTACCAATCCGGATATCCAAGCATTCTGGCACAAATATTCAATTCCACATCACTGAAAATCCATGTATCATAGCTTTCTTGCACCATACAACTCCTCCTTAATGCAGCTGCGGTAAGTTCGCGACATAGGTATTATCGTTTTATCCCCAAGATAAATCATCTGCTCTGACCATTCAACTCTTGCAATGTACAACGAATTAATAATATAGCTTTTATGGCATCGGATAAATTCTTCGGGAAGATTCCTTTGCAGATTACCAAGCGTATCATAAAAGCATATTTCCTGATGTTGCAATCGAAGATATATCTTCTTTTCCCGCGCCTCAAAATACAGAATATCTTTATAGGGAATATATCTCGTTTCCTGTTTTGTCACCAACTCAAATTTCTTCTCCGGAGAAATTCCTTTTTCCGCATATAAATGTGTTAAAATAAACAGAATCGTATCTTGAAGCCCTTTATCTGATAGCGGCTTCCAGAGTAAAGTAAAAGGGAGTATTTCAGGACTGACATATTCTGATGGAAGAATTGTCTGATCTGCCACCGGAATGATCAATGCCTCCGCATGTTTCTCCCTGGCTTTTTTCAAAGCCTGAATTGCCCCCTTTTTTGTGACATCGCAGATCAGAATATCTGCAGGATATGTTTCCTGTACCCATTTTGTCCACTTCTCTACCGCTTTCGTTACATACAAATCACAATTAAGCCACATGGAATTTCCTGACAAACTATTCTCAAGAAGCCGAAACGTTTTCTCTTCGCTTTCATTTATGCATACGTATATTTGTATCATTCCTCTACCAGACCTTTATTTTGTGGAAATACAATCAAATCAACCCGCGAATTATCTTCAGCATTAACCGCATAGGCCTGTCCTGTTTTTAACCGTTTTCCCTGCTCACTGAATTTAATATTCTGATAAGCAAAAACATTCTGCTTATTCATCTCGCCTCCAAGAACAGTTCCCATTTTATCCGCAACAAAATTGAGATACGCCGGCCGTACCGTCATTTGAGGAATCTGTTCTACATTCGCTGCTGCAAAAAAATGTACATTTAAAAGTCTTCCCTTTGCAAATATGGTTTCAATTGGCGCATTCATTTTTCCCACGTCCGCAATATCCGTATAAATAATGCGCAGGAAATCTGCGAAATCCGCAATGAGAACATATACTGCACAGAACTCTTTGCTCATCATCTGATATATTTCATCATCATCATAACCTTTTCCGGTTAAAGTTTTACGCATCACTCCTCGTTCATTGGTCAGCATGATCAGCTCTTTTATTACATCTTTGATTTCCGATGCTTCTGACGCATATGTTGCTCCCGTCATTTGAGCAGTTTTGTAATCATTTTTATTTGACTTGTCAATTAAGTAAATCTGGCCTCCAGCATCTTTCGCAGCACATGCTATATTTCGCATAAATACAGATTTTCCCATTCTCTCTCTTCCCAAGATAAGATAACGATAAGAATGACACAGATCAATTCCGTATATTGCCGCATTCTCCTGATAATAAGCCACAGGCAGTATTTGCTTTTCTTTCACACACTCTTTATATTGAGCAAGATTTGAAAAGATTTCCCAGGTTGGTTTCGCTGGGATCTCCGGAATGGCCTCTGCGCATTTTCCATGCCATGCTATACTCATCTCGTGACAACACTGTTTAATCTTTTCTGATCGATCATAATCATTGTCTGATTTACATGCCAAAGCAGTCTGATATTCCAGTATGTTTCCATCAATATTGGCAAGTCCTCTTCCTTTCACATTTGTTTCCGGGAGAACATCAAAAGAAGTAATTCCCAAAATCGGTCCATAACTATATTTGTCTCCCATCTCTAAGCAGATTTTCTGTCTGAAATTATCAGCAATTTTACTCTGCAGATCACTGCTTCCGATGCTTGTACTTCCAACAGCAAGATAAATTCCATATCCTTCTGCAGCCCTCGAGAGTTCCATCAAACTATTTTCAAACCGATTCTCCGTTTTCTCCCGGAAATTCGCATACCCATCAATCACCAGTATGACTGCAGGAATAACATATCCGTTAACACGTACATATTGGCTGAAATTTCCTCCGCGAATCTGCTTTTTACGATCCTGAAGCATTTTCATTATCATTCCAAACAGTTTATTGAGCTTATCGTCTTCACCTTCAATCACGACTCCTCCCACATGGGCGTCCTCTTCGAAAGGACATAACATCTGACTGCTGTAATCGACAACATAAATATTCACTTCTTTCGGAGAATATGTACTGATAAGTCCATATATCATCGTCTGCAGAAAAGTACTTTTACCACTTGTTACATTTCCCATCACTAGCAGATGGCCTTTTTCTGCAAAGTCTATCGTCATTGGAAATTGCATCTGGTTTTCCGGATCATCCACCAGACCAATGCACGTGGATAACTTAAATTCTCTATGTTCAGACCATTTTCCATCACGAAATGCAGACTGCTTATACTCCTTCAGATCATCCAGATACATCTGCGTCGGAAGTACAGGCATCCAAAGCATCTGTTTGTTTTCCATACCGCTTGTCTTAGCAATGTCCGCAAGATAGCTGACTACCACATCCAATTGTGTCTTTTCCTGCGGTTCCGGAATCTTTTTCCCCTGAACCTGGAAATATTCAATAATCCGGCCGGCAATCTCTTCCGCATCCGTTATGACATCCGGACAGCTCTGAATGACATTCTCCATCTTTCGTATGTTAGAAACGTTTTCAGGGTATCTCTCTTTTTTCCTGTTTAAAAGCTGAATGACTGTCTTTGCCACTTCGCTAAGCTCATTTTTATCGAGACTGTTAACCCTTATTCCCTGCTGCTTCGTTACTTTATCAATGCATTCGATAACCTCTTTCATCCACTGAATGGTAGCTTTACGTTTCTTCTCACTTTTCAGTTTTCTGCCGAAATTCGTTTCATGCCCCTGCCGATCCAGTAAAATTGCTGATTTCTGGTTTCCGTCATTGGTTTCATCATAGACAGCACCACTCCATCCTGACTGGAACAATTCAAAAATCTCATTATTTCCCACCTGCAAATAGCATCTGCCTGCCTGTGTTAGGTAAGCCGCATCCGGTCTGTGCAGCATATCATTACTGTCCTGCTTATCAGCAACACGAAGACAAAGCTTAAACTTCGTGTTACTCCATATATTATCATCGACTGTCCCACTGGGCTTTTGTGTGGCTAAAATCAAATGAACCCCTAAACTTCGTCCTACCTGAGCAACACTGATTAGCTTTTTCATAAATTCCGGTTCTTCTCGTTTCAACTCTGCAAATTCATCAATGATAATCAATAAATGAGGAATTGGAACAGAAGCTTCTCTGTTTTTAACCAGTTTTGTATATGCATCAATATGATTTACACCAAAACTGCCGAATATTCTCTGTCGGCGATTAATCTCACTTGTAATGGACACCATCGCTCTTCGCACTTGATTTCCTGAAAGATTGGATATAACTCCAAGTGTATGCGGAAGATTCGCGAACAGGTTACCCATTCCTCCTCCTTTGAAATCAATAATGAAGAGCCCCACATCCTGTGGGCTGAAATTAATAGCTAATGATAGGATGTATGTCTGCAGCGTCTCGCTTTTTCCCGATCCGGTGGTTCCTGCAACCAGTCCATGCGGGCCATGATATTTTTCATTTATATCAAGATAACAATTCTGCCCACCAACTTTTTGGCCTACCAGTGCCTGCATATTTTCGTAGGTACGATTCTTCTTCCATTTTTCTATCACATTCAGTTCTTCAATATGCTGAATTCCCATCATCTCAAAGAATGTCAACGAAGAAGGAATATCACTGCTGTTTTCAATCTGATTTACACGCATAGAACTCATTCTTCTTGCCATCCTGTCGGCCTGTTCCATGCTTAAGTAATCGAAGGACACTTCTCGGCGCACGTCACCGCCTTCCTGAACTGCAAATGTACCTTCAAATTCATCATCATATTGAATCACATAATCACAGGCATTTGGCAAATGCTCATAAATATCCGTGAGCAAAACAGTTGTAATTCCCAGTTCTTGTCCGTTTTCATATAAATATTTTACAATCGGCTGTTGATCCAAAAAGCTGATATTCTCGACAAACAAGATATAATGTGGCAAAGTCCTTCTTCCTTGCTTTGTATTTCCTGCCATCTGTTCCGAACGGGTTCGCAGAATCTGAGCAAGTGCAAAAATCACATCTCCGGCTTCCTTTTCATTCACGGCATAATACCGCATTGTACGTTCTTCGTTCCATATATGCGGCAGCCATCTGACATAAGTTTCCTGATTTTCTACATCTGCCTGATCATCATACAACATCGCAATTTTCGCTTCCGTGTAACAGTGATTGGCAGCGATTTGAGTAATCATGATACGTTCAATATTTCTTGCCCGTTGAAAATCGTTTCCGGTAACAATACCAACTACGCTATGTTCCAGTAAAGATACTCCTAATGGTACATCATTCATATTTTCATAATTCTGAGCAATTTTAGCAGGACGCTCAGCCAGTTCATCTTCCATCAAAGAGAAGCCACGTGACGGAACCTTTATTTTTACCTGAAACGGCTTGTTTCCCAAACCAAGGCGTATAAACAAAAAGTCTGAATATCCCGATTTTCGTGACCATATCTCTGCAGAATCTTCATTAAATCTGCTGCAGACTTCTGCGTCAGGATATAGTTTTAAGAGTGATTCTCTGTTAAAATCAAACTTTTCCCGAATGTTATCTGCACTTTCAATCAGATATTCCTCATATTTTCTAAGACGGAGTAATTCTTCATCTCTGCTTTTCTTACGGCTGTATCTAAGATTAATAATTGCCCATGTTACCCCTACAATCGCAGCACCTCCTGAGATGATAATTCCCATTGACATAGCTCCGGCATTCATAATGCTGTATCCCAGCATCATGGGAAGAACCATCGTCAAAGACGGCATGACGGTCATCCAAGCCGGTTTCTTATCTTCCTCTTTTTTCTGAGGAACATTTTCTATTTTCTCTTCTCCCTCATAAAGTTTTGGCAAATTCCGCAAAGAAATATGTACGAGCGTCTCTGCTTCACCTTCCATATCTCCCACATGCGTTCTTTCATCAAGCTCAAGCTCCGTGACCTCCCGCATCTTTTCACTATTGATAAAAAACTCACCATCCAGACTGTTAATAGCAAGATATCGTCCCAGACAAATAATGGATAATCCATATAAATTGATCAAATCTCCGAAATGCACCGATTTCTCCTGTTCAATCCTTACGTGATCCAGATAGGTACCATTCTTGCTCAGATCTTTCAAATATATACTTCCATTCCTATATGAAATAACTGCATGATGGTGAGATATTACTCCTGTATTTTGATATTGAATGTCACTGTCTTCCGATCTGCCGATCACCACATAATCATCTGTAACATAATACTTTTTATATGCTTTGATATCTTTATTATCCTGCCATACAAAGATTACAAATTTGTCCCCATTTCTGGTTTGGACCTGTAAAACATTTCCTTTGCTTATCGGTTCGCCCTCGAACGATTTTCCTTGATAAAATATCTGATAATCAATAGATCTTCTGAATTTCCATATTTCATCAACAATTTCCAATTGAAGTCGAATATCATTTTTCAAATCAAATTCTTTTTTATACAACATCAGACTATAATTCGAATTATCCAATGCAGGTAAATGAATTTCTTTATAATTATTATTTGTATATATTGCCAGTACTAATCTCATTTGTTCCCCCTACCATTAATTATATAAATATCCTGCCTGTGCGAAATAAACGAACTCTTCCTTACCAATCTCAATGACATTTCCAGAATTCAAAGGTACTTTTTCACCTGCCGGAATTCTTTCACCATCAATCTTGATTCCATTCGTAGAATTGTTATCAATAATAAATATTTGTCCACCTTCTTGTTGAAATATCGCATGCTTTCTACCAATGTAATAATTATCTTCAATCACATAGTCACATTGTTCCTGTGCTCTTCCTATAATAAAAGGTGTTTTCATAATTTCAATTCTGGAATTAGTCGATACTCGTAAAATCGAAGGATGTGTCAAAGCAACAGTCCTATCATATATGTCATTCCATTTTCCTTTATCAGTTGAATCCGAGAAAAGCTCTACTTTACCCGAAAGGAATTCTTCTTCGTTTGTACCTTGCTCTTTCCACTGTTTTTGCATTAACCGTATTGTTTTTTCAAAATTGTAAACATCAAATTTTTTTCGATTTTCAAAATATTTACAATAATTGTTTTTGAATATTTCATCTTCCGGTTTGCAGATATAATATCCGGGCAGCCCCTCAAATAACCTTTTTTCATCCGCATACTCTGCTAAAGAAATGAGTGGCCAGTATATCATTTTGAGTTTTTCATTCGTATAATTGTAATACATATATTCTGGCCGCATCTCCAAATTACTGACCCGGATTCCATAAGCATGACATTCTTTGACAACATCCAATATCCTGAAAATAAGATTTGTAAATTCTCCAAAAGAAATGCCGCTTCTCAAATATGACGGTACATCAATATCATCTTTTATCACAAACTCCAGTTTCGTTCCCAACAAAGAAGTGACAACCTGGGCTGCCTGAATGGCTTCAATTTCTCCCTTTTTTATAATATCCAACTCCAAAACGCTAAGCTGTTCTGTCTTTCCCATTTTATGGCTCAAAATCGTACTGTTAATCTTTCTTTTAACTTTTATCTGTATCATATGCATTTACACTCGTTATTCTTTTATTAACAAACCAAATAAAGCCGGAAAGTTTCCTTTCCGGCTTATTCTACCTACTACTCATTGGAAGCGGTAATTCCCTCTGTACGTACAGTAAAACGAATGCTTCCTCGCGTTGTTTCTTCTATACCACTGATATTGGTATATTTTCTTGCGGCATAAACAAACGCTTTACATCTACTGAGGAACGCCCTCAATGTCGCCTGACGTGCGTAATCGGCTGCCGTAAGAATACCTTCCTTATAAAATTTTTCTGTTCCATCTGCAAGCTGAGCGGCACCATCGTCTAACTGATAAACTCCGTTTGCAAGCTGTTCACTTCCCTGTCCTGCCTCTGAAACAGCATCTTTTAAAGAATTAATATATTCATGTGCATTCTTAATTGCACTATCAGCAAAATTAAGACCGGAGATTAATTCACTGCTCTTCTGTTTCAATACAGCAGAATCACCTTTAACCGTATCCAAAAACTCATGTGCAGTATCCAGTAATTCAACCATTTCTTCCTGTTTCTCCGTAGCTGTCTCAAGCACAACAAATTGAGTCTCCATATCCTTCAAGATCTCAATTACCGGATCCACATCTACCTGAAACTCTGGAATTTCCAGTTCTGGGATATCACTTAAAAGCTCTTCTACTTTCGCAATATGTTCTCTTGCCTCATCTGCAACCGAACTGATATCAATCTTAGACATAATATTGTTGACAATCGTATTTAACTGTGCATCTGATATTGGCAATCCTGACAATTCTTCTTTAGCAGCCGCAATAGCTTGCTGTTTTGCAAGTTCTGTTGCTTCCTCAATCATCTGATCCAAATCAATTGCTGTCAGTTCTTCATATACTGTATTCCCTATTTCTGTCATTTGATCAATATAAGCTTGTGCTTCTTCAGCAAATTCCTGAATTTCCTCTAATTGAGCCTTCATCGTTTCAAGAGCTTTGATTAATAAATCCACATCTTCCTGAAGTTTTTCTTCTGCTTCAAGAAGCTCCGGTGTAATCAAGCTATCTGAATCCGGCAATTCAAAGCTATTAAGCTGAGCCAAAATGTTGTCCAGATATTCCATTAACTCTCCTGCCTGACCCTGAATAGCTCTTTTCTTTTCTTCCAGATCATAGAGATCATTATCAACTTTCGCAGATCCCTCAGAAATCTGATTTAACCCATTCTGAAATTCTTTCAAAAATTCAGTAACTCCTTCTGAAAGTAAATCAGTTCCTTCTTCCAGTTCGTTCGCACCATCCACAACCTTTTGAGCTGCACCAACAAGTTCTTCGATTTTATTATTCATATCTTCCGGTGTTTTAATTGAAGAAAAATCTATCTTATCTAACACATGCGGTGATACAGAAGTGACGGTTGACGGCATCTGGAAATTCGTAACGTCTGCTGAGAATCCAAAACTTTCCGGAAACTGAACGTATTGATCCAATCCCAATAATCCAAGATTTAATGAAGCATTTGCACCAGGTGTTGCAACTCCCAGCATAAAATACTGATCGCCGAATTCTTTAACAACAAGTCCACCGTCCAGCGCTTCTACATTCTGAAAATCTTCCATTGGAAGAGCTATACTGGTTACAGCAAGAAACGGAATGTAAGTGTTGTATTTTTCACCATCAACTTCAACATCTACAGCAATCCGGTTTTCAAACGAATAAACAACTTTTACTCTTCCACTCTTTCCGGCGATTTCTGCCGGTGTCATTTCTTCTCCGTTAAGAGAGTAAGTAACTTTCATCGAAAACGGCAATTCTTCATTTAAAGTACCTACATAGTTAATGTCATTTCCCTTATTTTCCCAAACAATTGTCCCATCGGGCCCTTGCGTAAATGTTTCTTCACCACTGACATTGGAAATATCCGTTAATACTGTCTTATCCCGAATCGGACTCTTACTGTCAGCTCCTGTAATAGTTACACTTGCTTTCTTACTGAGTATATTACCGGCATTATCTGTTTCTACCAGAATTTCATCCACTTTTTCATTTGGTATCTTGCTCTCTTCTGACGCAAATGCAAGATTAGTTGTCAGAAGTGATGCCGCCACCGTCAGGCACAAACCAAAACTCATTATTCTCTTCATCTTCATATTTTTCCCACTCCTCATCGCTTTCTTACCAGCTATGTTACTGTATCATTACGTTGTTACACCAGTGATATACCATGTGTTATTGTCTTTAGTCATGCGCATTGTTATTTTGTCACGATACACCCCTGATGTACTGTCAAGCTCCAAAGTAGCACTCACTGTTGCCATATCTTCTTTCAATGTGATCTCCTCAATTTCAATATTCATTGTCGATAAATCAACGCTGATATCTGCTATATTCATGATCGCGATCAACATTGTATTCATAATAACTTCATCTGAATTCTTCTCCGTAGACATCCAGTTTAACAAAAGTCTTCCTGACTTCAGAGACTGTGCAAATCCCGGATCCAGACAATCAAGCATCGCATCCACATCCGATGTCTGACACGCATATTGGAATTCTCCGACCGCTGTCTCGACTTCTTCTTTTGCCATTTCTTCCGGATCCGTACTCTCAACTACTGCCACTTCTTCTGAACCCGTTTTGTTTTCTTCATTTCCTTTTCCGCAAGCACTTAAAGGCAGTAACATAGTACAAACCAACATAATTGCTATACTTTTCTTAAATATCATTCTTTTTCTCCCTCCTCATTGGTATTCAGTACATTATTCTCTAAACTGATTGCATCAGCAAGTTTAGCTCCTTCTTCTCCTTTGCCCCGCAAATCCGAGATAATCTGACGGGCCAATTCTTGTTGTTCCCGGCTACAAAACCATTGGACAGTCTCTTTGTAAAACTGTTCATTCGCAGCCACATCACCGGATAATAATTTCATAGCAGCCGTAGCACGTTTATACTCCAATTCTTCTTTACAAGCATAAACAAATGCCTGTATCTCCTTATCCATATTATCTCCATTTTTCACAGAATCCTGAATCACCCGATAAGCAGAAACAAAATCATGCTTCTCTATCAACGATTGCAAATCTGATTCCGTCTGAACCTCTTCTGGTTTCACAGATTCTTGTGTTGTGGACTCCGGAGATGTATTCTTCTGTCTTGTTGCAAACCACACTACACCTATAATAATGATCAAGGCCACTCCTACAGTTATCACCAGCCGACGAGGCATTTTTTTCTGGCTTCGCGAATTCGCTGGCGGACTATCTTGACTTGGTATTTTTTTCTCCTTCTCTTTTCTTATTTGCTCTTTGTAGCGCGGCATTGAGGCAATGTCTTTTTCCAATAGTGTCCGCTCTTCATCAAACAAACACTCGGTTTTCTCATCATTTTTTTTCGGATCTTCAAAAAATGATTCAAACTCGTGAGGATCTATGTTTTCACCACGTAGAACCTTCTCCAAATGCTCCCGCATCATTTCAGGACTTCCATAGCGGTCTTCAGGGCGATAACTGCATGCCTTCAATACAACCTTTGCCAACTGTGTATGATCTTCGCAAGGATTCGGGATCGGCACACCTTCCATCCTTTTCTTTTTCGCCAGTTCCATATCCTGATAAGTAGATTTTTGAGGCGGCAAAGGCACAAAAGGCAACGTATCTTTATTTAACATCCTATACATTACAATCCCCAGTGAATACAAATCCACACTGAAATCATAATTTGTCCCTTTATATACTTCAGGTGCCATATAGGTTATCGTACCTTTTTGTGACAACTCCAGCACCGTATCATGAGCCTCAATCGTACGAGCAATTCCAAAATCACCCAGCTTAAAATCCCCTTGTTCAGACACAAAAATATTTCCTGGTTTAATGTCCCTATGAATGATGCTGAACTTTGCACATCTCTCTAAAGCCTTACAAATATCAATCCCCAGTTGAATGACATCTTTCCTCCGCATAGGGTGACTCTGCATATATGTTTCAAGCGGTGTCAGCAATTCCATTCGTATTAATATATCCCATCCGACACCGTTTTCATGTTTTCTTACTTGATGGTCTTCGTAACTGACAATATTCGTTGTGCCTTTAAGCTTATACATTAACTCGAACTCTTTCACGACCTCTGACACAACACTTTTATAATAAAATTCCAAGCTGTCATCGCTTTTTCCAATATTCTTTTTTATTTTTGACAAATCTTGCTCAGACTGTGGAATGCTAATTACTTTTAAAGCAGATTTATATTTTTGTCCAAAATCTTCCTTTTCTATTTCGTAGACTGCTCCAAAGCTTCCCGCTCCAAGTCTTCTGACAACACGCCAACCTTCATACTCAATAAATGAAAAATTATCCGTTTCTGCTCTCATCCCATTTTCACTGCTCCCATTGGTGTTACCAAATAGTACACTTTTTGGAATTATATGTATTTCTTTTAAAGAAATATATAAATTGCAAATTATGTAAAAATAATAGTTGTAACATAAGAAAATCTCTTGCTTTATAGTAGAAATTCGTATATAATGTCAATCGAAGAGTGACTATCAAAAAGTGTACTTTATGATAGTCTTTTTTATTGCTTTTCTCTGTATTCCCGAAGCCTTCGGTAAAAAGTAGACTTACTCATTCCACATAAGCAAATCGCTTCTTGTATGCCTATTTCTTTGCTTTCCCATTTTTTAACAATTATTTCAAAATGATTTGGCAGTTCTATTTGTGGCCTTCCAAACTGTATACCTCTTGCCTTTGCGGCAGCAATTCCTTCCGCTTGTCTTTGCCGAATATTGCAACGTTCATTTTCTGCTACAAAAGATAAAACCTGCAATACAATATCACTCAAAAAAGTCCCCATCAGATCCTTCCCTCGGCGTGTATCCAGCAAGGGCATATCCAATACCACGATATCAATCCCTTTTTCTTTTGTCAGAATTCTCCACTGTTCCAGAATCTCAGTATAATTTCGTCCCAGACGGTCGATACTTTTCACGTAAAGTAAATCATTTCTTCTCATTTTTCGTACCATGCTTTTATATTTCGGCCGATCAAAATTTTTACCTGACTGCTTATCCACAAATATATTTTCTGCCGGAATATCAAACCCTCGCAATGCATCAATTTGCCTATCCTCATTCTGATCATAACTACTGACACGTATATATCCAAAAATCTCTGCCACTTTGTTTTCCTCCTTTATGTTAGACTACTAATAATCTAAATCTGATAAAGTAAATACAATCTGTAAATTACCAATTATATCGTCTCTTATTCATTATGTGGCATTTTCAATCAATGGAATTATCTGAAATCAAAAAACATTAGAAATTACGGATACCTCATATATAGAAAATATACCTATCAGGAATTGGCTGGCGAAAATTCATTTAGATGGACCGTGAATCAAAGAAATAACATAGTACAATGCAAATTATTATGTTGCTGCAAATGGAAGCATTGATTTGGAGATTGAGAATTCAAAACATGTATATGGGTTTGAATATGAGCGCAAGGAATATTTGGATGATATAGTTATAGAAGGACTTATCCAAAAGGTACTTTTGGTGTCTTGACGTAGAAAACGCCCCAGTTCAATTGAATTGGAGCGTTTTCATTTCAAGAAATATCTATTCCAACCGTGTCTGCTGGGTTTCACACTGGCTGAACACAACCCAAAGACTCACATAGTTTTCCATGGGTGAAATAATTATATGATCTGCACCCTCCAGCACATATACTTCCATAAAAACAGGCACTGCCTCCGCCACTCAACTGACAAACCGTAAAGTACATAGTTTCCACATTATCCTATCAGTACATATTTACCCTCAAACGCAAACCCGTAGCTTCAGATATGCTCTTTTGAAATTCCCTTTGCAATCAGCTCTGCCGACATCATACCGGCCGAAACCGCTCTCCCTGTTAGAAGTAATCGTGTATCTGTCCTGAAGATCCACCATCAGTCCAAGTCTACCCCCATGATAGAACCGCTCCGGTTCTTCTCCGTTAGTTCTCTTCCCCGTATCAAAATAACTGAAGCTACTCATGGCAACGCGGTTCATATAATCATTCATGGCATCCAAATTATCCAGCAGCAAAGCCTGCACAAAATCATTATAATTTAATTGAGAATCCCGGAACCACCCACGCACCATATTGAAAAACATCAGCTTTACTTCCAGATTGATCAGCGTCAGTTCATACTTCGTCAGCTTTCCTTCCGGAACATCGCCATAACTTTCATAAGAAAGCACTTTCAGATAACCGCTTGCCAGAATTTTTTTCTTTGATTCCGCGATCCCCTTCCCGAAGAAGCTTTCCCACCAGACTATTGGAACTGTTGTTAGCCGAATAGGCTGCAATTTTACCGGTGTCCAGATAATTCAGGATAGACCATGGATTATAGATCTCTTCATGATTTCCCAAAATAAAGCTGTCATACACGGCGACCTTACAAATACTCAACAAAACCTAGAATATCTACGATTATTCTTGAAATCATAAAACTGTCATGTTATTATATATCTGTAAAAGATGCTACCGATAGACGGCTAGCCCACAATTAACTTAAATCAAAATACGATCGCAGTGGTTGGGGAACTTACTGGCGGTCGTTTTTGCTTGTGTTTTTATGTTCTTCATCTTCTTTCTTGCGATCCAATCTCTCGATTTTTTCCACAATCCGTCCAATTGCAACTCCGATTCCAAAAATCGCCCCTCCTTTCTGATTGAAGGGCTTTTATTACATCCCTCCTTATCCAGAAGGGCCAGCCGCCTACCGTTATGGTAGCACCTTATCTCTTTTAGATACTTCTTTATCTTATCATATTTCTTTACATTATCTAAGAACAAGCGTTTGATTTTTAATATTTGTCATGGAAGTTGTCGGATTCCTAAACTGATATATATAGCCCTTAGCTAACCCCCTCTTCTTTATACAATCCCTCTTTACATCCCCCTCACAATTGCGTTATAATTACTATTCATACATATAAAATAGTTAGGAGCAAAGTTA
>JBJFCH010000036.1:0-4124 GCA_051888835.1 Oliverpabstia sp.
ACAGGCTCCGATAAACATCAGCATGACTAAAATGGTTCTCGATACCTCAGGCCAGACATTAAAATCTGTTGTGGCAAATCCTGTCGTCGTTATGATCGAAGCCACCTGAAAAGCCGCCTGTTGGAATGCCTGACCAAAACTGCTGTAAAGTCCCCGTATTTCCCATCCGATCATCAGAATTGCTGCTACAATAATCACAAGATACCAGTGAAGTTCCTCACTTTTCAATGCCTGTTTCCATTTTTTGGCTAACAGAAGAAAATATATGTTAAAGTTTACTCCAAACAATATCATAAACACGGTAACAACTACCTGAATATAGGTAGAATATCCGGCAATACTGTCGTTTTTCACTCCAAATCCACCGGTTCCGGCGGTACCGAAGGCAGTGGTAAGTGCATCAAACATAGGCATACCGCCGAAGAGCAGAAAAATAATTTCCACCACTGTCATCGCCATATAGATTCCATACAATATCTTTGCAGTAGAACGCACTGTAGGTACCAGACGGGAAACAGACGGACCCGGACTTTCTGCTTTCATAAGATTCATATGAGAACCACCTACCATCTTAAGCAGTGCAAGCAGAAAGACAAGCACTCCCATACCACCAATCCAGTGCGTAAAGCTTCTCCAGAACAACACACATCTGTCCACAGATTCCACTTCCGGCAAAATACTTGCCCCTGTGGTCGTAAATCCGGATACTGTTTCAAATAAAGCATCAACAAAATTTGTTGTAGTCCCCGTCATCAAAAACGGAAAAGCACCTATGATACTCATAATTATCCAGCTCATTGCCACCGTAACAAATCCTTCCCGGATATAAAAATGCTGATGTTTCGGTTTTTTCCAGGATAATGCTACCCCCAGCAGAAAACTGATCAATCCGGTCACCACAAAAGCGATAACAGAGTTTTCTTTATAAATAATACCGGTGATAATAGGCAATATCATAAAAGCTGCTTCAATTTTTAAAACCCATCCAATAATAAAAATTATGATTCTATAATTCATCTTTGCAGCCTCCTACTTTTCCAGAATGTCCCGGATATCTCCCAGACCTTTCTGAGTAGTTACTACAATTACGGTATCACCCACTTTAATGGAGTCATTTCCCCGTGGAATGATAATTCTTCCTTTTCGATTGATACATCCTATCAAAAGATTACTTTTCAGTTGAAGATCTTTCAGCATAATATTCACAACCGGGGAATTCTCACAGATACAAAACTCCAAAGCCTCTGCTTTATTGTCAAGAATATGATACAAAGTCTCCACATTGCTTCCAATCGAATTTTGCATAGCGCGGATATACTGAAGAATGTAGTCAGTGGTAATATATTTGGGATAAATCACACTTCCCAGATCCAGCTGCTCGATGATGTGATCGAATGAAATCCGGTTCACCTTTGTCACCAGTTTTGCCTTTGAATTTTCTTTGGCAAACAGAGCCAACAGAATATTTTCCTCATCCATATTGGTAAGTGTAACAAATCCTTCTGCATTCTCTAGATTTTCTTCTTTCAGCAGTTTTTTATTAGTTCCGTCTCCGTGAATAATCACTGCATCCGGAAGAACTTCCGACAAAAGCTGACATCTGGACTCTGATTTTTCTATTATTACAACTTTAATTTTCATATCCAGAAGCTGTTTTGCCAGATAGATTGCTATAGTTCCGCCTCCAACCATCATACAGTTTTTTACCTGATTGGTTTTCAAGCCGATATTCCTGAAGAATTCAGACGCATTTCTCGGTGATGCGATGATAGAAACCAGATCTCCGTTTTGAAGGACAAAATCACCATTTGGTATGTATGCATCCTCACCACGCTCAACTCCGGACACCAGTACATCACACTTGGCTCTTCGTTGAAGCTCGGAAATCGGAATCTGGTCCAATTTAAATTCAGGTTTCACTCTGAATTTCAGAAGTTCCACTCTTCCCTTTGCAAAGGTATCAATCTTAATCGCAGATGGAAAGCGAAGTACTCTGGCAATCTCTGAAGCAGCAGCCAGCTCCGGATTAATGATCATGGATATTCCAAGACTCTCTTTGATAAATCCAATCTCTTTATTATAGACAGGATTTCTGACACGTGCTACCGTCTGACAATTACTCTGTTTCTTGGCAATCAGACAACACAACAGATTCAGTTCGTCAGAACCAGTGACAGCAATCAGCAAATGTGCATCTTTCACTCCTGCTTCTGCCAATGTTGTGATACTGGAGCCATTACCCACGATCTGAAGGGCATCCAGATCCTCCGCAACCTCCTGAAGTCTTTGATAAGATGAATCGATCACGGTAACATCGTGATCCTCCTGCGTCAATTCTTCTGCAAGAGCAAACCCTACTTTTCCACATCCAATAATGATTATTTTCATATTTCCTCCGCACGTATAAAGATAATATTAAAATTATATTCTTTAATATTAAAATAGCATAAAGACATTATATCATTCCGTAGGAAATACTCAAGTACTTTTTATCTTCTTGCCAGTTCTCTGGTGATATCTTCCCAGGTCACTCCTTTTTCTGCCATAAGTACCATAACATGATATAAGAAATCCGAAATCTCATATTTTATTTCTTCTTTATCCGGATTTTTCGCAGCAATTACGATTTCTGTGCATTCTTCGCCCACCTTTTTCAGAATTTTATCAATCCCTTTATCAAAAAGATAATTCGTGTAAGAGCCATCCTTCGGGTGTACCTTTCGATCGAGAATTACATCATAGACATCCTGAAATACCCGAAGAGGATTTGTATCATCGTACGGCTTTTTCACCAGTTCCTGAAAAAAACAGGTTCGGTTTCCTGTATGACAGGCTGCACCTACCTGGGAAACCTTTGCAAGTATCGTATCATTGTCACAATCCAGTGTCAGAGATTTTACATACTGAACATGACCGCTTGTCAATCCTTTTGTCCAAAGCTCGTCTCTGCTTCTGCTCCAATAGGTCATCTTACCGGTCTCAAGTGTGGTTTTGAATGCTTCTTCATTCATATAAGCCAGCATCAGTACCTCATCAGTTTTATAATCTTGCACAATCACAGGTACCATTCCGTCACTGTTCAGTTTAAAATCACTCCATGAAATTTTACTTTCAAAAGTATTGACCCCTATACCTTTCTTTTTGCACTCTTTTTTAAAATTCATGCGGTCAATTCCCGGATTGCTGATATACTTTCCACTGATACCGTCAATCTGATCTTCTGCCATCAAGCAAACAATTTCATCCTTTCCCAACACATCTGTATGTAAAATTACAGGTAATTCTGTCTCCCGGCGAATTTCTTCCTGAAGATTTTCCAGGCAGAGAATTCCTCCTGCATAAGTATCAATCAGTTCCTTATGATTAAGATATTCTGACAACATAAAAATACTGACGAGAATTCTCTCTTTTCCAAATTTTTTGGATACTTCTTCAAGAATCTTTACATTGCTTTCTTTTGAAAAATTCAAAACTGCTTTTTCACATCCGGCATAGATCAGTTTTTTTACATCTTCCATCCGTTTAACATTACCTGCACCAATCACAGGGATTTCAGCTGCCTGTACTATTTTCTTTATCCATCCAATGGCTTCTTCATGTTCTGTATCATTGGATGAAAAATCAAACACCAACAGCTCATCCGCACCGGTATTACCATATTCTTTTGCCAGACGGACCAAATCCCCATCTTCAAATATCTCATTTTGACCGAACCCGGATACCGCCTGTCCTTTTTTCATATACAGACAGGGTATCATTGTTTTATAATCCATGATTTTCCTCTTTCTTACAGACTGCCCTTGGTAGACAGAACACCTTTTACTCTTTGATCTGATTGTGTAGCCTCATCCAACGCCTTTGCAAATGCTTTAAACATAGCTTCCATAATATGATGGTTATTAACCCCATCCAGAACTTTAATATGCAGATTCATACCAGCCGCATAACTTATCGCATAGAAAAATTCTCTTGCCATCTCAGTATCCATATCACCTACTTTAGGAACTGTAAATGCAGCATCAAAATTCAGATACGGACGTCCGGACAAATCAACGGCACAGAGCACCAATGTCTCATCCATAGGAAGAATCATACTTCCAAACCGGCGGATTCCTGCCTTGTCA
>JBJFCH010000037.1:0-14377 GCA_051888835.1 Oliverpabstia sp.
AATTTGGTTGATTTAACTGGCCCTACACTGGTTGATTTAAGTGGATGCTAACAACAATTCCAAAAAACTCAGTAAATTAATCTATCAAAATTACTGCTTTGATATAAATATAGCCCTCTATAATAATTTAGCTTTATCACAGAAGGCAATATTTTGGCTTATTTACTGTATCACATCGCGTTTTGAAATCAATTTCTCTGAAACGGCTACTTTCTTTCACAGACATACTGTGCTATTTCCAAGATAGGAAGAAGGACGGGAAATGCAACAGCTATCATTAGAAATGTATACAGTTTTCAATGTTCACGATTTGAGATAAAATAGGCCTCTCATAATACGAACATTTGCGTGACCTTTTGTCATGGTGTTTTCATAACAATTGCAAAAAAATCCTCTACAGGTTATAGAGAATCTTTTTCAAAATCTAATTTTTTATTGTCATTGTATTATTTTTTTCGTTCCAACGTGAATCCATTTCCGCGTACTTCTTTCACCTTGTTGATCATAATAAAAGCATTAGGGTCTATAGATTGAATCAATTCGGTCGCAAGATACAATTTTCTATTTGGAATTACTGACATAACCCCTTTCTGATTGCATCGCATAAGTCCATTCTCAATGAAAATCATTGTTGCACATGCGTCTAGGTCAGAAAGAATTATATCCCGTATTTTTTCATAATGCTCTGAAATAACAAAAATCTGCACTTGTGATTGACCAAGCATCATAACCTGATTCAGTACAATGGTCTCTATTACAAAAAGTACAATACCGAAGAGTACATTCTCGACTTCAGTATTTACAGCCTGCCTGAGAATAATCAATGTATCCGTAATATATACAAATACAGAAACCGGTAAATGTAAATATTTATGGAGAATCAGATTTAATGCATCGGTACCACCCGTAGATGATCCCACACGTAAAATCAAGCCCACTGCGATTCCCAACAGCCCACCTCCGATAATTGCTGCCAATAATTTATTATCAGTAACATTTTCTATTTCCGGAATCTGCTGCATAAGTCCAAGTATTACTAGATATAGCAATGAACTTGCAATTGTAGTACAAAAAAATTTTTTTCCAAGAAAAATTCCACCTGCTGCAAGCATGATAAGATTGAGCACTAACACAATTATGGAAGTTCTTAAAGGTATATATTCTTGGTAAAACCAGGCTTATTCCGGTTACACCTCCCATAATCATTTCATTCGGTATAACAAAAGCTGCCATCATAAATGCCAGCAAACAGTTTCCAATTAAAATAGATACACTTGTCCCTATTATATGTTTCATCGCAATGCGCCCTTTCAAATTGCATTTCATTATTTTAGATTACCGAGGTTTAAGCACTGAAGATTCCGCGGTATAAACCCGCCATCTTTTCGAATCAATTCGTTATCAAACCAGATTTCACCACCACCGTACTCCTTGCACTGAATAGAAACAATATCTCAGCGATGGGTACTGACTTTTTCATAAAATTCATCTTCATATGCATTCCCAGGTTTAAAGTGAAATGATCCATATTTTTTTCATCAGAAAGATTGTCGTTCAAAGTATGATTTAAAGCATCCATGTGGTTTGACTCCGCACGGATATTCCTACCATCTTTTATTTCAGATTTTTTTTCCGCTTATACGGCGGCAAATTATATGTAATTGTACCATTTACGGATTCACGTACATGTGCAATAAAACTTTTCCATTCGAAATATTGTATTCCTCAGAAAACTTAATCGCAGGAATACATTTTATTAAAAAAGAAAGATTGGTTTTAGGCCCTGAAATATGTGCCTAATCAGCATGTTCCATCCTTTTCACTAAAGCGTCCGTAGCACTATCCAATTCGTCCATAATCCATTGTACACACATCAAAATAAGGATTTTCAAATGCTTCTGAACTTAAAGTAAAAGCCTGAGCATTGCATAAGTTGGATACTTTAAAACCACTCACTTCGTCATATTCAGTCTTTGTTTCAGCTTTAGTCTGGTCACTCTGTTATACATATTGTTTTTTTCTGCGTGCACATCAGACTTCTCCACTTTATTTGTTTCTGCCATAATCCTTATATAGGCCTGCATGCCCGGCATCTGACACAGTTCATATTCATTTTGAAAAGCAATTTGTTCTTCGCATGTCCCAAGTAAAAGTTCTTTTTGGATTCCGCCGTCCATTTTATTTTCCTCAAATAATAAAAAGGCCGGCCTGTTATGAGACCGGCCCAGTGCACCGATGCTCTTTATTCACTAATCATATATGTGAAGTATTGGATTTTATCCAAGTTCATGTCCTATGTTCATGATTACTTTTTCATCATTCTGTCATCACACTGGTATATGGATCTCTCCTCCTGCTACCACAAGTTCTGGTTTCCGGTACATAACTGAAAAATCTTTTTCAGGATCACCGTCCACCAAGATCAGATCGGCAGCAAGGCCTTCCCTGATTTCCCCAGTCACGTTTTCCAAACCCACAGCCTGTGCGCTGTACTTCGTCGCCTGCAGCAGGACCTCTACCGGTGACAGGCCACAGAGTTCATGGCGTATGCGAAGTTCCAAGCCAGTGTTTTCCGGCTGGCAGAGAACTTCTATAGGTGTATCTGTGCCCAGCCCCATCTTGACACCGGCCTTATATGCTGTTTTCACACTTTCAATCGCTGCCGCAAACATAGGCGCATCAAGTTTCTTCGTTTCCGGTGTATCTCCCGGCGAAAGGACATCAGGAGAAAATACGGACAATGTCGGCACCAGTCTGCTTTTTCCTTTTTTTAGCAGTTCCACACAGGTTTCATCAAGAAAGGTTCCGTGTTCCAAAGTATCCACACCTTCCTCCAGACAAAGTCGAATTGAACGGGTGTAATGAGCATGAGCCGCCACTCGCTTTTCCAGCCAGTGGGCTGTCTCTATGGCCGTCCGAATCTCCTCTGCCAGCATGTCCGGTGGATCCCCATTTACATAGATCTTGACAAAATCGGCTCCCTCTCCAATTTCTTCTCTTGCTGCACGAAACATAGCGTCTTTGCCAGATACTTCTCGCAAAAAATGGTATTCGTCAATAGTTCCGGCACGGCGAACGGGCGCGATGATCATACCCGCGGCCAGAATCCGCGGACCACTTACCACGCCTTCCTCAATGGCTTCCCGGACAGCAAGAGCAACACGCTTTGCACTTCCCAGATCTCTGATCGTCGTAATTCCGCAGTCCAGGTAGCGCTGCGCGCTCTGACATGCGTGAATCATCAGCCGAAAATCTGTAAGGTTCAACATACCATACAAATAATCCCAGTTTATATGTGTATGGATATCAAACAGTCCCGGAAGAACCGTTTTTCCATCACAGTCGATCGTCTCACCAGATGAGGACCATTCTGCAGCAGAGCGTGGGCCTCCGCTGCGAAATATTCCTTTTATGATCCCGTTTTCAATTTGGATATCTGCAATATCCCCCTTCCAGTCTCCTGATAAAGCTGGAATCAGACGACAGTTTTTCAGATATAAATTCATAAATCCTCCATCATGCTCCATGCAGTTAACATTATTCATAAAGGGTACATGCTGCATAATGTCCCGGTGATATCTCACGCAGCGCCGGTCTTTTCTGGCGGCATTTCTCCGTGGCATACGGACATCTGGAACAGAAATCGCACTCATCCTTCAGATTGATCGGACTTGGTACATCGTCCTTCATGATAATACGCTTCCGTTCTTTCTCAACTTTTGGATCAGCGATCGGAATTGCAGACAGCAGTGCTTTCGTATACGGATGATAATTTTTATCATATATTTCCTCACTCGGTGCAAGTTCTATAATCGAACCCAAATACATGACTGCGATCCGATCAGAAATCTGACGTACCATGGATAGATCGTGGGTAATGAAAAGATAAGAAAGCCCCATCTCTTTTTGCAGGGATTTCAGCAGATTCACGACCTGTGCCTGAATGGATACGTCCAGTGCGGAGATCGGCTCATCACAGACAATCAGTTCCGGCTCCACTGCCAGCGCTCTGGCGATCCCAATCCGCTGTCTCTGTCCGCCGGAGAACTCATGGGGAAATCTGTTCAAATGTTCCTCTCCGAGACCTACCATCTCCAGCAGTTCTATGACACGTTTTCTACGCTCCTTTCCCTGGTACATCTTATGGATATCCAGCCCCTCCGAGACAATATCATTCACCACAAACAGCGGATCGAGAGATGCATAAGGATCCTGAAATACCATCTGCACCTCTTTGTCAAATTGCAACTTCTCACTGCGGTTCATAGACCAGATATCTTTTCCTTTATACAGAACGGTTCCGCCATCCGGGCGGTACATACGCGCCATACATCTGCCCAGGGTGCTTTTCCCGCAGCCGGATTCTCCGACAAGGCCGACAGTTTCCCCTTTTTCAATGGAAATGTTCACGCTGTTCACAGCCTGAAGCAGACCGGCATCTGTTTTAAAATATTTTTGTATTCCATCTAACTGAATTAAAGGCTGCTTTTCCATTACACTTCCTCCTCTGTCTCTTTCTTTGCAGCGAGGTATTCCGGATAATGCAGGAAACAGGCCGCATAATGTTCCTTTTCATCAAAATTGCAAAATTCCGGTCTGTATTTCCGACAGGCATTCATGGCATAAGGACACCGGACTGCAAATGCACACCCTTCAATTGGTTTCAATAGCTGCGGCGGTGTACCCGGAATGGAGTACAGATCTTCTTCATTTTTCTGGTCCAGACGTGGAACCGCCTTCAGAAGTCCCATGGTATATGGGTGCTTCGGATCTTCAAAGATATCTTCGGCATATCCGTGTTCAACGATCTCTCCTGCATACATGACATAAATGCGCTCCGCCATATTAGCGACTACACCCAGATCGTGGGTGATAAGCACAATAGAGGCATCGATCTTATTTTTCAGATCCTTCATCAACTCGATGATCTGCGCCTGGATCGTCACATCAAGCGCAGTAGTCGGTTCGTCGGCAAACAGGATCTTCGGATTGCAGATCAATGCCATGGCGATCACAATCCGCTGCCGCATACCGCCGGAGAGCTGATGAGGATATTTTTCCATGTTTTCCTCCGGATCAGGCAGTGAAATCAACTTCATGATCTCGATCACCCGGTCCATAGCTTCCTTCTTGCTCACGTTATTATGCTTGATATATCCTTCTGCGATCTGTTTTCCCACTTTCATGGTCGGATTCAGATAAGTAAATGGGTCCTGGAAAATGATGGACATCTGCTTTCCCTGCAGCATGCTCATTTCTTTCTGTGTTTTATCCAGAATATCCTCTCCCATAAACAGGATCTCCCCGTTTTTAATATTGCAGTTCCGCCTGTTATTCAATCCCATGACTGTCTGAATCAGCGTCGTTTTTCCGCAGCCGGATTCACCGACAATGGCGATCGTTTCTTTTTCGTTCAGATGCCAGCTTACATTTCGTACTGCATTGACTTCCCCGTCATAAGTATGAAAAGAAAGTTCAAGATTGCTGACATCAAGTATTCTTTCTTGCTTTTCCATTGTTGCTCTCCTTTTCTCCATTACTCACGCATTTTCGGATCCAGCGCATCCCGAAGCCCGTCACCCAGAAGGTTCAGACACAGAATCGTAATGCAGACAACTGCACATGGAATAAAGAACTGATACGGATATTCCTTGAAATTCGCAGTTGCCAGTTTGATTAGCTGGCCCCAGCTTGGGTTCGGCGGCGTTACGCCCAGTCCGATAAAGCTGAGGAACGCTTCATAGAAGATGACGCTCGGAATTGTCATGGTAATGCCTACAACGTGATATCCCATGGAGTTCGGGATCAGATGGCGTAGAATGATCCGCCACGGTGATGCGCCGAGCTTTTTACTGGCCAGTATGTATTCCCGCTCCTTCAGCATCAGAACTAGACCTCGGGCTGACCTGGTCGTTCCCATCCAGCCTGTAATAGATATTGCGATGACAAGAGTAATAATGTTTCCACTTCCGAAAACCATCATTAGCAAGATCATATAGATCAGTTCCGGAATCCCGGAAAAGATATCTATGATACGCATAATGAACATGTCCAGCTTACCGCCATAATATCCGGAAAGACTTCCGAGAATGATGCCGAATGTTTCCGGGATCAGCGTGGCAAGAATGGCGATGATCAAAGAGACCCTGCCGCCGACCCACACGCGTGTCCACAGATCCCGTCCAAGATTATCTGTACCGAACCAGTGATCCTTACTTGGTTCACAGTTTGTGACAGAATAATCATTACTGTAATAATCATAATCTGTCATATACGGACCAGCGATAACCATAAAAATGATGATCAGAAGCACAACGGCGCTTACTACAGCAGCCTTCTGCTTCACGAAGGTGCGCCATACATCTTTCAGATATGTGGTCTGTTCTCTATCTACAGAATCCTGCATAACATTGTTCAGTGTAACAGGTTCAAAATCTGATTTGGAAAAAGTAATTTTCCTTTTTATTAGCTCAGTCATAATTTCCTCCCTCCATATCAGTTATTTCACTCGAATACGAGGATCAACAAAACCGTATAATACATCGACCAGGAAGTTCATGGTCACAAGGAACACGCCATAGAAGACGGTCATCCCCATAATGACTGAATAATCCAGCGCTGTAATGGAATCTACATAGTATTTCCCCATGCCTGGAACCAGAAAGATGCTTTCCACAACGAAAGATCCCATCATGACCCCTGCGATCGTTGACCCCATATTGGGCATCAGCGGCACCATGGAATTCTTCAGTTTGTGGTGAAACAGGACTTCTTTCGGTGATAATCCTTTCGCCATGGCTGTTTTTACATAGTCCTGTGTGGAAGTCTGCAGCATGCTGGCACGCATGCTTCTCGTTCCACCTGCGATCATACCAACGCCCAAAACGAATGCAGGCATGATGATATGCTTCGCGGAACCCCAACCTGTCGTCGGCAGCAGCTTCAGCTGCACACCGAACACATTCCGTATTACCGGTCCGATGACCATGGTCGGCAGCGCCGTTCCAAGAATAGCAAACAACAGAAGTACCCGATCCGGCCACCTGTTTCTGTACTGCGCACACAGCGAGCCGAACAACCAGCCAATGATTTCAGAAAAGAAGGTCGCTATCAAACCTATGATCGCAGATACAGGGAAAGTCTCCCTGATCATATCATTCACCTGTCTTCCAGGGTATTTCAAAGATTCTCCCAAGTCGCCGTGAAGCAGATTGTTCAGATAAATCGCATATTGTTCTAATATTGGTTTGTCCAGGCCATAATATTCTGACATCCGTTCCTTTTGCGCCGGACTCAATTTATCGCTCTGGAATGGATCACCCGGTATCAGGTTTACCAGCACGAACGTCAGCGTTGCCAGAATAAAGACCGTTGCCAACGTGATCATAACTCTTTTGAGTACATATTTAGACATAATTCCACCTCTGTTTTTTCAATTGAGGATTTGGGATATTCTGCGATATAAAACCGCAGAATATCCCCGTTCTATGGGTAATAAGTATGGTTACTCCACAATATCAGCAAACGCATATTCTATGGTCTGCGAACCAAATTTTACATTGGTTACTTTGCCTGACAGCACCAGCACATCCATGGAATTCGTGATAATGATATCAATTGCATGTTCACAGAAATACTGTTCCAGCTCGAAACATGCATCTTTTCTTTCTTCCCATGTGGTCGCTGATACAGCTTTTCGATACAGCGCATCATAAGCTTCATCTTCGTAATAGTATCCAGGGAAATATCCGCTTACATACTGTTTCGCATAGTTCAGCAGATCTACCGCTCCAGTATTGGCATGTCCGCCCTTCCAGAAATCATAGTCTCCGGCATCTGCCTTATCCAGCATAGTCGCTATTGGCTGTGCATCTATCGTACATTTAATCCCCAGGTTTTTCAGCCACATGTCTGCCATGGCATTCAGTGCATCCATATTTCCTTCACTGTCCAGCGTCAGCATTACGAAAGTCGGGATCTCGTCCACAGAGGACACATTCATTTCCTCCATTGCAAGTTCCATATATTCCTTGGCCTTTTCCGTGTCCGCGGTGGCACCCCATGGTTCATACGGATATTCCTCTACATAGAGTTTGTCCCCTGTCCCAGCTTCCTCTGGCAACGCGAAACGGGTCGCTACATTGTCGCTTCTATATACAGCATCTCGAAGGTTGGTTCTGTCCAGTGCATAGGTCAATGCAAGACGGAAATTCGTATTCTTCAGCCATTTCACCGTTTCTTCAGAAGATCCCTTATAGCTGATATGCAGGAACTGCCATCCGGAGTTCCGGTTCATTTCCGTGAATCCCTGCTCTTTCAGACCGTCTACTTCACTTCTGGTGTAGATCGTATTGGCTGCGTCCAGCTCGCCTACAGTCATCATATCTGTGGCAGTGGTGCCGTAGGCGTTGATATAACCTTCAATTGCAGTCAGCTTCACCTCATCTCTGTTCCAGTAATTTTCATTCTTTTCTGCCACGACTTTGGATTCGTGTGTCCATTCAGTCAGTGTAAACGGTCCGTTTCCAAGTACCTTTGCTGCTTCAGCGCCGTACTCTTCTCCCATAGCTTCCACGGTCTCCTCATGGAGAGGAAAAAAGTAGGAATCAGAAAATTCGATTGGGAATGTCGGATTTTCACAGGTTATCTTCAGAGTGTAGTCATCGATAACCTCTACCCCAACTTCACTGGCATCACATTCCCCTTCGCAATATTTCTTACCATTCTTAATGATTTCGTCTGGTTTGTATCCGTATGCCTTCTCAGGGTCCAGCGCACGCAGGATAGCATATTCGAAGTCATTGGCTGTAACCGGATCGCCGTTGCTGAATGTTGCATCCTGACGTAAATTGAAAACATATTCTGTATTTTCCTCATTGACCTCCCAGGATTCTGCTGCGCCTGGATATACTTCACCGTCGGCATAGCGTATCAACGGTTCGTAGATCATGTACATTACCAGACTTGATACATCATCGAGTGCTCTTGCTGGATCCAGAGAATCCATTTCATAGTCCACGGCGACCTTCAGTATCTTTTCCCCGCCTTCGCTTACTTTACTGTCATCGCTACCGCAGCCTGCCATCGCCAGTACCATGACCAGAATCAGCAGGATCGCGATTGTCTTTTTCATTGCTTTATTCATTATTCTTTCCTCCATTTTACAGCTGTTTTCTGTGCAGCTTTTTTTCCTTTAAAAATGTTCATGGATGTTTCACTTAACGTACATTCCCCCTTATAGATATGTTCTGAACCAGTTTAGGTTCTCGCTAAAGAAACGAAGTTTTATATTCATCGGTCCGTCATAGGTCATACCATGATCAGAATCCGGGAAAATCACAAGTTTTGCAGGAACTTCAGGGTGATAGTCCCGCACGGCCTTGTAAAGCTGCCGGGCTCCAGCTGCCGGACAGCGGTAATCACAATCGCCCTGTAGGATCAAAAGTGGTGATGTAATCTGATCCGCATATGAGACTGGTGATTTATCAATATAATCTGAAAGGAACTCTGTTAGGCTGCGATCTTCATCTGAATAATCCGATACAGCACAATCGCTTGATGCATATAAGACACATTCTCCTACCATGGCGCTCTGGGCTGATACAGCTTTAAACTGTTTCGAATGTCCGGCAGCCCAGACTGACATATAGCCACCATAGCTTTTTCCGGCGATTCCCAATCTGTTCGGATTGATCCATTCAAACCGCTCCATCGATTTTCTGAGAAATTCCATCACATCATCATACGCTCTGCCGTCCCATGCTGCATCATCATCAGCAAAAGCCTTTCCATAACCCGTACTACTCCTTGGATTACAGTAGATCACACCAATCCCTGCCGCAGCCAGACACTGTAGCTCGTAATTCATTCCGCAGCAGAAATGCACCTTCGGTCCACCATGAACATAGAGCACAGTTGGATATCGTTTTCCATCTTCCATCTTCTGCGGACGGATCACCCATCCCTGTTGTGAGAAAGCACTGTCAGCGCTCTGTGTCCAGAATGTTTCCGGCTTTGAGATCTCAATTTCATCAATCCATTGATTCACATATGAAATCTGTTCCATGGACCCGTCCTTCAGACAGATGCTGAAAATATCCGGAAGCCTGTCCGGACCTCCGCAGAGACCCAGCATATAATCCCCGTACTGCCTGTCGATCCCAAGAAGATACTGTTCTCCGAAGGTAATCTGCTGCATCTGTCCATGTTCTGCGAGCGGTACCTTCCATAGGTTTGCGCAGCCTTCAAAAGATGCGATAAAATAAACGCTTTCTCCGTCACTGCTTAGTTGCAGCATGAAATGGTCGTTCCCCATATTCGATGCATTTTCCAAAGCAGGCAGCACGCCGTCATTTTCTTTTTCCGGATCCAACAATTCTATCACAGCGCCACCCTCAGCAGGAATCATATACAGAGAAGAATGGCTCAGATCACTTTCCTCTGCGATCTCTGCGGTAAAGACGATCTTCTTTCCGTCGGGCGTCATCATTGCCGGTGAAAAATCATCGCTAAGACCATACTTCTCATCACAGAAAATCACCTTTTTTTCTCCTGTATCCTGATCGATGCGCGTCAGCGTAAATCCGTCATCTTCCTCGCCCAGCACCAGCAGCGCCTTCCCGTCCGGTGTCCATGATGGCTCATTGACATCATATTCTTCGCCATAGACTTCTCTGACAGTTCCGCTTTTCGGATCCAGCAGACATATCTGCTTCAGCTGCCGCTTTCTAAATCCCCGGATCCCATTCTGCCTGTATCCACGTTGTTCGGTGACCAGCGGTTCAGCTTTTTCCGCTTCTTCGGAATGTTCCTGTGCATAGCGGTATGTAACTAGTGCAATCTCATCTGCTACAGGAGAAACTGTATACCATGTTACCTCATGTGGAAAATTGGTCACACGCTCCGTCACGCCGCTGTCAAATACATATCTGAATATCTGTGCCGGCCCTTCTGCGTCGGATAAAAAATACAGTACCTTTCCATCTGCGGTGAAACGCGGCATGGATTCTTTCATACCGCCCGCACTGATCATTTCTCCAGTCTGAAACACGATATGTGAATAATATGTTTCCTCAATATCGCTCCAGCCGCTTTCCACCCAGGCTGTTCTTCCAGATGCTGCATTATGTACAGGTTCCGAAGCGGACCGAATCCTAGCGAAATCTCCAATTTGTGGCAAACGTTTTTCACTCATTTTCCATATCCTCCTCTTCTTCCTCATTTTTTTTCTTCTCAAAAAACCTTGTCATCCACTCTATTATTTCTTCCAGATGACGGATTCTCCATTTTGCTTCACCGGTCTCCTGTATATCATGTCCTTCACCTGGGAAGACGACTAAACGTGACGGAATATCGGGTCTTCTATCCTGCATTGCATGAAACAGTTGCTCCCCCTGTTCCAGATCTACAACATCATCCTTTTCACCGTGCAATACCAGTACCGGCGTATCGATATCGTCAATTCTATCGACCAGTGAATGCTGCAGCCAATATTTCAGGGTTTCACAAAAACTGATATTCCTGTCCAGATGCAGGTCCCACCGACTTGTTCCATATCCAGTCGCCGGATTCCAAAGAGCGCGCAATGAGATCGCTGCACAAAACCGCTTCGTATGACTTATAATATATGGAGCTGCCTCACCGGCAACTGCTAGTTTTTCAGAGTCCACCGGATACTTTCGTACAATTTCATTCATTATCTTCATCAGTTCATCAAAACATTGCTCTGCTTTTCCGCATGCCTCAAGCCATTTTACCTCAACAGGTATATCGCAGCGGACCACCAGTATCCCTGCAGAGGCAATCACCTGTGCCTCAATGTCAAACCCTGCTGTATTATACTTTCCTGCTTCGGACACATACAGAAGCGCAGGCCAGAGTTCTCCCTTCTGTAAACTCTGCGGAACTGTCACTGCTGCACGAATTCCTTCTTTCCATATTTCCTGCTCCGTTACCTCACAAAGCTGTCGCTCCTTCAACCAAGAATTTTTGTCCATCACACTCCGAGTCAGATTCTCCTGCTTCCCATTCGTACCCTCCTGAGCTTCCATTCGTAGCAGACCAAGATCCTCCGGAACTAACTTTTTCTTTTTTTTATCAGCTGTCATTCTTTCCCTTTTCTCCTTTCACATAGCACACTTTCCAACGCGTCAGCCATTCGCTCCATATCCTGTTCACTGTTACAGTAATGCAGCGCGATACGGATAAATCCATCTTCCAACGTAGCGTAGATTTTTTCCCGCTTCATTACTGTGGTCAGTTCCGCTGTATACCTTTTGTCAAAGCACATGCTGATGTCACCGCTCCAGTGTTCTTCTTCCTCAGAACCCAGAATGGAAACAGGCAGCTTTTTTTCCCGAACCAACTTTCTGAAGTAGGTTTCCAGTTCTGCAACTTTTTCATGGATTGCATCTACACCAATCTCATTGATCAGTTGAGCGCTCTTTCCCAGCGCCCCAATTCCATAGGTATTCAGGCTTCCTGCTTCCATGCGCCGGTAATCCTCATAAAGAGGTACCGGTTCAAACTCTTCCATAACATCTGTATATGCTGGTATCTCCGTCATACAGTTATCCCCGTACTCCATCGGTTCGAGCATCGCCAAGATTTCCTTGCGGCAGTAGACGAAAGCGCTCCCAAAAACACTGAGCATTCCTTTAAAGCCTGCACAGGAGAGAAGATCAATCCCAAACTCCTCCACATTCATCTTTTGCCTTCCAATTCCCTGGATCCCATCTACAGAAAACAGTATTCCTCTTTTTCTGCACTCGTTCCCTATTTTTTTCAGATTTGCCTTATAGCCAGACCCGTACTGTACATAAGACAAAGCTACAACTTTAGTCTTCCCGTCCATTCTGCGGATGATCTCATTTTCGTCCACGATCCCATTTCTTGATCTCACCACATCAAGAACAAGACCATCTTTCTGTTTTTGCCGCCAGCAATAGATGTTGCCCGGATAATCCAGGTCCGCTACGATCACCTTATCTCCCGGCGAAAATTTCAACCCTGCTGCTAGCATACAATTCCCTTCTGTAGTATTTTTCGTGAAGATGATCTCTTCCGGACTGCAACCGACCAGTCTGGCCAGTTCCCTGCGCGTTTCTTCCCGCATTTTTCCATAGGGGCCATGTGCAAGCCGCCCAAAAGCTTCACTGTATGTATCCAGAAAATCCCGGCAAAAATCTCTAGTCCTGCGCGGCGGCAGCCCCAGGCAAGCCCAGTCAAGATAGGTTACCTCTTTCAGATAGTCGAATTCTTCCAGATGCTCTTTTGAAATCTGCTTCTCACCCATACGTTCCTCCTAAACACTTTCAAATCAAACGGATATCCTTATCTCAGAAACATGTACCGCAGGTGCGGTCACAGAAAAAGACCTTACATCCGGAAGCGGCATTGTGCAGGTTTCCCTCCCCACTTCCAGTACACCTGACAATAACTGTAAGATATTTCCTTCTATAGAAAGATCCACCACACGCCCTATCAACTCCCCTTTTTCGATCCGTATGCCTTCACCTGGTATGGAAAAATCGCCGGAAGCCGGATCCAAAGAATGGAATTCATCAAAGCAATGGGTCAGCCAGATTCCTTCATCGACCGACTGAATCATCTGCTTCAGGCTGACCTGACCAGGTAAAATGTGAAGATGCTTCGGTGTGACAGAAACCTCTGTCTGTACCGCCGCAGACAATGTCGTCTTCCTCCCAGCATTTCCGGTGGGCTTCTCCCCGAAGGCTTCCGCCGACTGCAGATTATGCATCAGACCTGTAAACACACCTCTTTCCACCAGCTCTACGTTTCTTCCAGGACTGCCTTCGCAGTCCAGTGCGTACTGAAATCCGCCGCCCGAACTTTCGCATCGATCCTCTATACTGATCTGTTTCGACAGTATTGTTTTTCCAAGTTTTCCAACTGTGGCTGTCTGTCCCTGCAAATATGCCGGTCCGCTGAACAGTTTCCATGCCATGAAAAAGAGATTGCAAACAAATCTTGCGTCTAATACAGCTTCCATTGTACCGCCTTTCATAACAACTGACGGCATATTTCTGACGATCCCATCGTGAATTTGTGAAACAAGTCCATCCACATCAAGTGAATCCAGCGTTTGGGCCGTATCTTCCACTCTCATATATACTATTCCGTTGTGTTCTGCGCTGATGGTTGCCTGCAGATTATAAAACACTCTGCTGGTTGCCGCAGAAAAACCTAAATAATTAACGATCTCACGACTTTCTTCTGCGCGCAGCAGTTTCAGTTCACGGTGAAGGAGAGATCCGAAGCATTTCAACAGTTTCCTGTCTGTGTCCGCCAGGACCTGCCGCATGGCTTCTTCCTGTTTCACTTCTGCTTCTTCCTGTTTCACTTCTGCTTCTTCCTG
>JBJFCH010000037.1:14477-23979 GCA_051888835.1 Oliverpabstia sp.
GCTTCTTCCTGTTTCACTTCTGCTTCTTCCTGTTTCACTTCTGCTTCTTCCTGCATTCTTTCCGTTTCAGACGGCGCGGCCTCCTTCATATATATTTTTTCTTTTCCCTTCACGTACTGACTGATTTCATAAGCTTCATTGAGTACGCTCCTCGGCTTCTGTCCGGTTTTCTGTGTGTACAACACACCTATTCCTTTTGAAGCCTGCACTCTGACATACAGTTCAGCCAGCGAAGCCTCCTGTCCGCCGCTTTCTTTTCCGTTAGTAAACTGTAGCTGAAACTGCTTCGTCCTTTCCAGTTCAACATCGGCTGCCTTCACATCGGTAGGCAGTTTCCGCATCGTTTCTGCAAATTCTGTCAATTCTCTCATCTTCTACCTCTAAACCTTCATGTATCATCCAATAGACAACTGGGAGATCCTGATCCTTGGCTGGTTGGTCGTAGTGGGAACCAGACCGGAGGCCGCGCCGCAGAAAGCGCCATCATAGTCACCCAAACGATTCCCCACCCGATCGATCTTTTTCATCATCGAGATCCCGTTTCCCGTAATGGCAAAGGGCTTCAATGGGTAGGCCAGTTCTCCCCGTTCCACCCAGAAAGCATCCTCCACCATGATCGTAAACTGCGCACCACCGTTTCCGCCGCCGATTCCTGTCACATATACGCCCCGGTCCATAGACTTTAATATTTCATCGTGATCATCTGTCCCTGGCAAAACGAATGTATTGCTCATGCGGCAAGTTGGTGCGAAAGTATAGTTCTGTCTCCTACCGCTTCCTGTTGAGCCTGTGCCAAGGATTCTGCCGCAGAGTCTGTCATTCAAAAATCCCTTCAAAATACCGTTTTCAATCAGCACATTTTTCTGTCGCAAATGTCCTTCATCATCTATCCTTGCCGTCGCCACCTGCCCCCTTATCGTACCGTCGTCCACCAAAGTCAACTTCTCTGATGCGACCCGCTGTCCGACCATATCGCTGTAGGGACTTTCTTTCGAAACTACTGCACATCCCTCCAGCATATGCCCGCAGCACTCGTGAAAGAAAACTGCTCCGGTTCCGGCTTCCAGTAGCACTGGCACGTTGCACCGCTGTACCATCTTGCCTTTTCTTGCCAAGTCCATGCGGCAGATCTGACTGCGTACTGCTTCCGCATAAATACCTGATGCTGCAAAAGCATCAAAGCCGCCTGCCAGAAATACATCTTCCCATCGGGAAACATTATCTATCCCATCTCCTACCACCGCCTGACAGCGAAGCCGTGCGGTCTGCCTGCGGTCCTCAGTCAAAAGGCCTTCACTGTTTGCGATACGGATCCTCTGGTCTGAATCAAAATAACCCATGTGCAGACTCTGTACCTGTGGTCCTGCGTTCTTTCCTTCCATGACCGCATTTCGAAGAAGCTTTTCTTTTCTGGAATACGATGCCGCCGGGAAATTGACCGCCGAAGTAAAGCAGTTTAGACCTTGTCGCTGTAGATTCACTGTCCGATTTTTCCCGGTAGATCCGTTTTCTTTGCTTTGTCCTGCCGCAAGAAGGCGTGCCGCTGTGTCGGCCAACTTCATCAGTGAAGGAAACGTCACCTCGTTGGAATAAACATAAATGCTGTCCGTTCCGCTCAGCACATAGATGCCGGCGCCAAATATCTGAATATTCCTTATTCCGGTTATTTCAGATCCGTCAGAGTTCATTTGGCTTTCTTCAGTATCCTCCAGAAAAACTTCAGCAAAATCGCCTCTCCCCTGCAGAGCACATTCCAGTATCAACTGTAATTCCCTTTCAGAAATCATATTCAGAATACCTCCTTCTTTTGTTGCATTGATTATATCACTTTATGTTCAGTAGGTCAATATTTTTATTATTTGATATGATATTTTTTATATTCAATACTCATCTTTTTTCTGATTTTCTGTTGACATATCTCCCATTATAGGATACTATAATTAGGTAAATTACAGAATGACTTATGGGAGGAGTTTTGTTCTATGAAAAAAAAAAATTAAATACTATGGTCTATGACAATGTCAGGAGAGACATTGTATCCGGTGTATATCCGCCGAATACCTTTTTATCCGAGGGACAAATTGCAGAAAAGTACGGCGTCAGTAAAGCACCGGTCCGCACTGCACTTCACAATCTCTGTGAAGACGGCTATCTCATCAGCTATGCCAGAAAGGGCTATCTGATCACAAACACCAGCACGTCGGATTTTGCTAAGATCCAGCAGGTTCGCTACGCTCTGGAATCCCTGTCGGTATCTTTTCTGATCCGTTATGCTTCGGCAGAAGATATCCGCACGCTGCGTGAGATCGCTGCGTTGGATATACCGACCGACCCGTCCTACACTACAGTCAACGCACAATTTCACATGGCCATGGCAAGGATGACTGATAACCGTTATCTTGTGCAGTCACTGGAGGCGCTGTTCGCTGATTTATCCCATTTACATCCGTATCTGAACACAAAGAATTTCCCTTTGGAAGAACAGAGCCGTCATCCACAGCTGTTGGACGCCATCGAAGCAAAGGATACTGCATTGGCGCTGTCTCTGCTGAGGACGGATATCGAAGAAAACACCATAGAAAACCGCTACTCCATTATTCCATAAATAAGAATACGTTTGAAAGGATCTTTATGCAAAACTATATGTTAAAAGGTAGGCTTATCGACGTGGCCACCGGAGAAGTGACAGAGGACGGTCTGGTTCTTGTCAGCGGAAATAAAGTGCAGTATGCAGGCCCTCAGTCCCGCTGTCCTTCGCTGCCACCGACCTGCAATATTATTGAAAAAGAAAACGGAACAATCCTTCCCGGATTCATCGACTGTCATGTCCATCTATGCGGCACCGGCGGGGAAGACTGTTCCATTTTTACTGTTTCTGACCATGATCGGCTGCTGCAGGCTGCATCTGATATCAGTGATCTCCTGGATGCAGGGTTTACCACACTGCGGGACATGAGCAGTTACGGCGCACCTCTGAAGCGTGCAGTGGAAAAAGGATTGCTCCGGGGACCGCGAATCATTCCCGGCGGCAGAGTGCTCAGTCCCACTTCGGGACACTGCGACTGTTATCCTGGCCTCACGCGGGAACAGATCAATCAGGTAAGCCCCATCGACTATCTGATGGATGGTGTGGAAGACTGCCTTCACGGTGTCCGAATCCAATTCCGGGAAGGTGCAGAATTTATCAAAATCTGTGCAACTGGAGGTGTATCTTCTGCCGGAGATGCCCTCTCCGATATTCAGTTTTCCTTTGAAGAAATGCAAGTTATTGTCGAAGAAGCCCGACGTCATGGCACGTATGTTGCGGCCCACTGCAGCAGCAATGCAGGAACGCTGCAAGCCCTACAGGCAGGAATCAGCTGTGTGGAACACGGAGATGATCTGGACCGCCGCTGCATTGAGATCATGGCAGCAAAGGATATCCCGTTGATTACAACGCTCTACGTCACCTGGCTGTGCGCTGAATCGGACACTATGCCATTCTATATGCAGGAAAAGGCTGCGTCTAGTCTGCACCGTCAGATCGAAAGCATGAGGATGGCCCGCAGCGCAGGGATCTGTATCGCATTAGGTACAGACTTTTCCAATTCCAAACGCACTCCTTATCTGAAAAATGGAATGGAATTTGAAGCAATCGTCCGTTCCGGTTTTACTCCGCTGGAAGCTCTGCAGGCAGGAACCATCAATGCAGCCCGTGCCATCCGCCGAGCTGATACTCTGGGCCGTCTTGAACCCGGAAAGCTGGCAGATCTGGTCATCGTCAACGGAAATCCGCTGGAGGATATCTCACTGCTTACTGATGCGGATCATGTACTTTTCGTCATGAAAGACGGCCGAATACAAAAAAATATTTCATAAAAAACGTGCGGAAGCTGATTTAGCTGTCCGCACGTTTTCTATGAAGGCATTTATTTTTTTCTTATTTCCCGATTTCCGCAATCCATTTTCCGCTCAGGAATCTGCCGTAATATACGATTCCTCTGAACATATAATCTAATCCCTGGGTCACAACCAGAGCATAAGCATCCCAGCCAAACTGAACTCCTAGAATCCACGTCCCAAAAACACGGACGATCCATGCTGTTGCAGAAGAAAAAAACATGGCAAATTTCACATCTCCCGCACCCTTAAATCCATTAGGTAGAATAAAACATGCGGCCTGAAAGATCATAAACACTGCATAAATGAGCATCATGCGAAAAGCTACGGAAATAACCGCTGCCTCCCTGGTAAAAAGGCAGCAGAGGGGATACGACAGCGCAATCTGGGCAGCTGCCGTCCACGCGGACACTTTCAACGAAAGGCAATACATTTGTCCCAATGCATTCTGTGCCTGTTTCCGTGACCCACTTCCACATTCCAGACCCATTATCGGGATCACCAGATAGTAAAGAGCCATAAAGGGCACCAGTGTCACTTGATTTACTGAATTAAAAACCTGGTTTGCAGAGATCATTACTGTTCCCATACCTGACAGAAAAACCTGTAGAACGATCCGGCTTCCGTTGAACATGAGATTTTCTATAGAAGATGGGAAAGCAATCTCTGCGATCTTCTTAATCAGGAACAGCAGGCTAGTGCTCCTTCCCTCCTTCAGAAGGTTCAGTTCAAAGGACGGTCGCAGTATCACCGCAAGCGATATGGCTGAACTGATACCGATGGAAATAAGCTGGGCCATGCCAGAACCTGCTGCACCCAAGTTACATATCAGCACAAAATACAGATTCAGCAGGATATTGGATATGTTCAGTCCCACACTGATATACATGGGCGTTTTGGTATCCCCGCAACTGCGCATGATCCCACAGCATTGGAAATACAGGAACCACAGCGGCGGTGTCAAAGCAGACCAGAAAAAAAAGTCCAGAGAATTTTTCAAAACGTCCTCCTCTGCCTGCCCAAACAGGCCATGAATCACATTTTCACGAAACAGAAACAGTACCGTAGAGAGCAAAACACTGACCAGAATTCCAAGGACTAAAGATGACATGGCTGCCTTCGACGCCTTTTTTCTCTGATCCGCTCCCAGATACTGTGCAGTCATAACAGTACCTCCAATAGCAAATGCCTGAAAAAAATTCATCACCGTATTATTGATGGTCGTTACCTGACTTACACCTGCCATAGCTGCAACAGAGACGAACCCCATTACAAAAACATTCATGTTTTCAATGACAACTGCTGCAGTCTGTTCAATCAGCATGCCAGGAAGCATCTTTTTCACCCGGTTATCAAATGTCCTTCCCGCATGGTATTTCCCCGGTCTCAAAAGTCCAAAACCGGGGATTAGAATTTCAGCCAGAAAGCCTTTTCTATTCTCTGTTTCTTTCACGCTATCTTTCCTTTCTGTTTTAATCAGCCTACAGTTTCTCCAGCGTAACGCATGATAATACCCAAAATTAACTGTACACATTTATTCATTTCATCCACATTTGCAAACTCCGAAGTTGAATGGTGATTATAGCTTCCGGTCCCCAGGTTCGGACATGGGATTCCCATAAAAGAGAGGTCTGCACCGTCGGTGGCCCCCCGGATCAGGCCGCATTGCACTCTCCCGCCCAACTCTCTAATGGCTGCAGCCGCATGATCTATTAAATGCCGGCATGGCAGAATGCATTCTGCCATATTCCTGTATTCGTCCTCAATATAAACTTTCACGATCCCTGTACCATACTTCTGATTCATTCCTTCTGCCATATTCAGCAGCGTCTGCTTCATCGTTTCGTACCGTTCTGTCTCTGCTTCCCGAATCAGATAAAACATCTTGCATGTCTCACAATTTCCTTCCATATGTACAAGATGATAAAACCCTTCATATCCTTCCGTACATTCGGGTCGCTGGTTTTCCGGCAACATCTGCGCCAGTTCAGTACCGATTAAGGCAGCATTAACAAGCCTTCCTTTTGCATCACCCGGATGAGTTGATATGCCATGAATACAGATCTCCGCGCTGGCCCCATTAAAATTCTCATACTCTATCTCTCCAAAGCCTGCACCATCCACTGTATAAGCATATTCCGCACCAAAGGCTGACGTATCAAACTGCCTCATGCTGGTTCCGATCTCCTCGTCAGGTGTAAAGGCGAATACAATTTTTCCATGAGGAATATCCTCTCTAAGAAGCGTTTCCAGCGCTGTAACAATCTCTGCCACGCCAGCCTTATCATCACCGCCAAGCAGTGTGTTTCCATTGGTTGTGATAATGGTGCTTCCTGCCGCTTTTTTCAGGTTCTTATCTGATTTTGGATCCAATAATTTTCCAGAGGGCAGCATCAAAATCCCGCCGTCATAATTTGAGACAAGTACCGGTGGATTCTCATCCGAAGGACCCGGAAAAGAATCCGCTGTATCCACATGTGCCAAAAATCCAATCGTCGGCACTTTATTCTCTGTATTTGAAGGGACAGAACCGTAAACGTACCCCTGCTCTGTCAGGCGAACATCTTCTATTTTCATCTGCCGCAGTTCTTCCACCAAATATTCTGCAAACCGCAGCTGCCCCGCTGTAGATGGCACTGTGGTGCTACCTTCACGAGACTGCGTATCAATCATTACATAATTCAAAAATCTTTCCGCTACGTTCATTTTTGACACCCTTTCATTCATTTTTTCTTTCATGTGATTCTTCTGGTGCACCGCACAGATCCGCAATGACACCAGCGAACATCCTGCTACTGTCCAAAAGCACTTGAATTTCCGCAAACTCATCCGAACCATGCATCCGGTTGTCAACGCCTTCCACTGCGCAACCAAATGCCACACCGTTTGGAACATCATGGACATAGGTTCCTCCCCCTATCGCAATGCAGCGTCCGACTTTTCCGGACACACGTTCATAGTTTCGGAGCAAAATCTGAACGAAAGGACTGTCTTCGGGCACATGGTGCGGATCGCTAAAGTGAAGTTCGCAGTCAAAACCTCCGGCCTTCAAAAGAAGTCCTACCGGCTTTCTCTTATCCTCCGTAGCACATAGCGGCGTTCTCGCATCAAAACATCCTGTCAGAATACCATTTTTTAATTCGATCCGGTTCAGGCTAACAGTGATTTTACCGGAGATTTCGTCCTTCATATAGATTCCGGCAGCTCTGCCATTATGATCACCGTGAGGGAACATCCTATGAAGATGTTCCAGCTTTTCCATCAGACCGTCTTTTTTCAGAGGAAGCTTATACAACAATTCCAACATAGCCGTCACTGCATTATTTCCCAGATCGGGGGTCGATGCATGTGCAGCTGTACCTGTGACCATAAAAGTAATGCCATCTTCCCTATCCTCCTCTGCAATGATCTCTGTACCTGTAGATTTTTCTACATCTTTCAAAATATCAAAAAAATCCGAGTACGCCAAATGGGAACATTTCGCTATGCAACGTGGCGGGACCATATTATCTGCTACACCTCCCTGTATTGCTGTAATGTGTGCTTTAGTTTCTGCGGACTGACCTTCTTTTTCTTCTTCGCTGATCTTTGCTGCAAAGACTCCTGAAAACATTCCCTTCTCAATGTTGATGACCGGAAAATCACCATCGGGACTGAATGTTGCAGGAGCATAGCTGGTTTTTCCGTAGTAATAATCCATATCGCCGCCTCCCATTTCCTCATCACAGCCCACCACCAAGCGCAAACCTTCTTGCAGCGGTATGCGCAGATCGCGTACCGCGCGCATGGCATACAGCGCTGCCAGAGCTGGACCCTTATCATCTGCCGTTCCGCGTCCATAAACTCTACCGGCTTCTTCCAGCATGACAAAAGGCTCTGTTTTTTCCCAGCCTTCACCAGCCGGGACCACATCAAGGTGTGCCAATATATCCAGCTTTCGCTTTTCCGACTGACCTTCAGGCAGACCCAGCGTGACTACACCCACCTGGTACTCCCAGTTTTCTGCTGAAAAACCATACTGCTCTGCCAGGCGTAAAAAAGCATCCAATGCTCTGGCAGGACCATCACCATAAGGCTTTCCGGCTTCCGGCTCACAATTCTGACTGTCAATAGACACCAACAGTGCTAGATCCTTCAGGAACTCTTCTCTGTGATCCCACAGATAATCTCTGATCGCATCGTAATACATTGCTTTCTCCTCTTTCGTTTAAATGAATTGTTTTTCTTATATCTTATTCGCAATTCGCACTGATGTCAAGATTTTTGTTTTACTAATCATAATATTATTGATTTATTGAACATAATATTATATAATCAATCAAGGACTACTTTAGGAGGTAACCAAAGAATGGGTACATTATTGTTAACAAAAAAAGAAATCGCCAGGCTCCTGAGTCCTGACGATTGCCTTCAAAGCGCAAAAGAAGCATACCAGGCATATTCCGGCGGCCAGATGATCCAGCCTCCCATCGTTTCTTTTGATATCAGCAGATATAATGGTGAACTGGATATAAAAAGCGGTTATAACACTTCTGATGAGACCATCGGAATAAAAATTGCCAGCGGCTATCCTGACAATCCAGAGAAATACCAGCTGGACTCCATGTATGCACTCATGGTTCTGTTGGACGCCCACACCAGCTATCCTCTCTGCATCTTGGACGCTGGTATGATCACCTATTACCGCACTGCAGCTGCCGGTGCTTATGCTGCCAGCCTTCTGGCACATCCAGGCTCTGAAATCATGGCGGTGATCGGTACCGGTGGACTCGCCCGGATGCATCTGCGCATGACTTCTCACGTATTTCCGCTTAAAACCGTCTATGTCTATGGAAATGTTCCGGAAGAGCGGGCATCCTATATCAGTGAATTATCTGTAGAATTTCCGCATCTTTCATTCATCAATTGTCAATCCGCTGAGGAAGCGGTAAAGAATGCAGATATCATCGCCACTGCTACTCCAAGCAGAGAAGCTATCATCTACCGGCAGTGGCTGAAAGCCGGTGTCCATATCAATGCCTTTGGCTGCGATACACAAGGTAAACAGGAACTGGACCCACAAATCCTCGCAAATGCGCAAGTCTATGTTGATAGCAAAGCAGAATGTATGAAGCGGGGAGAATGTCAGCATGCGCTACGTCAAAATCTGATGACAGAAAGCGACATTGCCGGTGAAATCGGGCAGCTTGCCCTTGGGCAGATCGGCGGCCGAAGCAATTCATCTGGTATCACCGTGTTTGACGCTGTAGGTCTTTCCGTTCAGGATATTTCCATCGCTTCCCGCTTGTACGCCTGTGCGAAGCGGGATAACGTCGGAACGGAAATCACTTTCGCATAGTTTTTTATATTCTCCATTCTCATATTTGCATTTGTGCATAAGCTGTGAGACTAAGTATTCCGGCTTATGTTCTTTAGAAAAGAAACCATGGTCTGTTTCAGCTCCATGGTATCTTTTCATTCTGACCAAAAACAGATATAGGGAAATCTATAGTTAAACGCATCGAAAGCGATGTCGCTTACCTGCACAGTACTGTGTATATCCAATATGACTGTCCCGTTCCTCCCGCCTTTGAGTTTCCCAAGTAAATGAAACCGCAAGTTCCAAATCCCAACGGATTTTCCA
>JBJFCH010000038.1:0-23969 GCA_051888835.1 Oliverpabstia sp.
AGGATAGGGAGTATTATCTTCATCGCGATTTTTATGGGAAAGAATCCTATGCGGGAGTTCCGTTTATTGGTGCTGGGAATCCACAGAAAGAGTCAGACATATTATTTCTTTATGGGCACAACATGAGGAATGGAACTATGTTTGCAGATCTTTTAAATTATGAAAGGGAAGAATATCAAAAAGAACACACTGTAGTTCAGTTTGATACGTTGTGGGAATGCCATAAATACCAGGTAATAGAGTGCCTTCGAGTAAAAGAACAAGATTGGAAGAATTCAGACAGTCAACTGTATGGGATACTCCAATGCTTATACGAAAGAATGGAGAATGTTATCGTTTTAGTAACTTGCAGTTATGGTGAGATTGAAGAGAGATTTGTTGTGATTGGAGTGAGAGAGAAGTAAAAAATCGAAATACGTATGTGATGGAAAGTGGTAAATAACAATGCAAGAAATGCCGTAAAAGCATTTTATGATATATATTTGAGGTATTAGACGAACCTGTATACTTCCGTTTAAAATAAAAATATAAAGCTAATGAATATGTTTATGAGATAAGGGGGGCCATACAATGGGATTAGAGTTACAGACAACACAAAAACAGAGAGTTTCGCAAAATGTGATTCAACGAGTAACGGTTCTGCAGATGAATGGTCTCGAACTTACAGATTATATTAAAGAGTTATCTTTGGAAAATCCTTTAGTAGAGATAGAAGAGAATGGTACAGATACAGAGGATAAAGTACGCCTGGAAAAGCTGGAATGGCTGTCAGAATTTGATGAACAAAACCGGATATATGTATGGGAGGATCAAGAGGATTCCGATAAAGGAGATATTCTGAACCTGGGGCAATCGCAAGAAGAACTGCTGGAGGATATACTTATCATGCAGATACCTGGTTTAGCGAATTCAAAGGAAGACAGGATCATTCTGGAATATTTGATTAAAAGCTTAGATCAGCGAGGGTATTTTACCGATTCAGTTGCAGATGCCGCTGTTCATCTTGGGACTACAGAGGAGCATATTCATAATTGTTTGAACCTGCTGCAATCCATGGAGCCCTCTGGAATAGGTGCCGGAAGTCTTACAGAATGTTTGCTGATCCAGTTAGAACGACTGGAACATGGTGAAGAGTATGCTATAGAAAAAGAAGTTGTTAAAAATCATTTGGAATCGATAGGAAAGAATTATTTTCAGATTATTGCAAAAAAGATGGGAATATCAGTGGAACGGGTTGAACAGGCAGCAGCTGTGATTAAATCTTTAAATCCGAAGCCGGCAAATGGTTATGGGCAGCGCGGAAATGTAAATTATGTAAAACCGGATATCGTTGTCATCAATAATGAAGGAAGCGTGGAGATCAGAATTGATGAGTATTCTTATCCGACACTCAAAGTGAATAGAGACTATATGCGTTTACTTAGAGATGATGAGTGCAGTTTGGAAGTGCAGCAGTATATTTCCGGTAAAGCAAGGCAGATAGAACAGGTTCAGGGATATATTCAGAAACGTCATGATACTCTTTTCAGATTGTCAGGTTTTCTGGTGGAATGTCAATCTGAATTTTTCCGGATGGGGCCGGGACATTTACATTCTTTAAAGATGCAGGAAATGGCAGATTACATGGAGGTTCATGAATCAACGGTCAGTCGTGCTGTCAGAGAAAAGTATTTGCAGTGTTCCTGGGGAATATTTCCTCTTGAGTATTTTTTTTCCAAGGCAGGATTTGAGGGGAGTAATGCCCAGGTATTAGCATCGGATCAGATCAAAGAAGTACTAAAGGAACTGATTGATGCAGAAAATAAAAAGAAACCGCTCAGTGATCAAAAACTGGCAGAACAGATGAATGAACAGGGAATTTCAATATCCCGCAGAACTGTAGCGAAGTACAGAGAGGAAATGAAAATTCCGGATTGCAGAGGACGTAAGACTTTTTGTGATAATTAGTGAAAACAATGGATACCCGGATGACATATGAAAAATTTGGCATGTAACTTGCAATATTGTATGGTGATACAGTTTCATCGGAGTCATATAAATGACTGTATTTAGAAATAGTATAAAGGAGAGTCAGTATGAGAAATAAGGATGTAAGTCAGTGGAAGGTTTCTGTTCTTGGAGCAGGGAGTATGGGACAGTGTATTGCTCAGTTTATGGCAATGAACGGGCATGAGGTATTTTTGTATAATCGTACACCGGCCAATTTGGAAAAAGCATTGGTGCAGATAGAAAACAATCTGCAGACATTGGTATCAATGGGTCAGATCAGCCAGAATCAGGTTCAGGATACACTGAAACGGATTTCCAGCAGCAGTGATCTGAAAAAATCTGTGGAGCATGCGGATATTGTAATTGAAAATCTGGCTGAAAATGAGGAAGTAAAGAAAATGATCTTTAGTCAGCTGGATCAGTATTGTGATGATGATGTGGTTTTTTCCAGTGATACATCAACAATGAATATTTTTGAATTTGTAAAGATATCTCATCCGGAACGGTTAATCATTACGCATTTTTTCAATCCGGCTCATGTAATGCCGCTGGTAGAACTTGTGCGCGGACCGGAAACTTCGGATGAAACAGCTGAGATGACAAAGAGTTTTTTGGAAGGTACAGGGAAAAAGGTTGCTGTGCTGAATAAATGTATTCCGGGATTTATACTGAACCGGATCACATTGGCGGTATTCCGTGAGGCTGCTCATATTGCTGAGGAGGGGGTTGCGTCACCTGCTGATATTGATAAGGCAATCGTATCTACCTTTGGTCCCAGATATGCCTTTGAAGGACCGTTCGGTTTGAGTGATTTTGCGGGAATTGACATTTATGAACGCCTGGCAACGCTTCTGCCCCCGGTTCTTTGCTCAGATACCGAATGTCCGCAGCTGCTTCATGATATGACATCAGCTGGAAAACTGGGAGTGAAGTCCGGTGAAGGCTTTTATCGCTATGAGAATGAAAAGGAAGCCAGACGAAATCGTGATACCAAAATTATAAAGATGATTGCGGCAATAAAGGATGTTATGGGAGAATAAAAAGGGGCGAAAATCGGAGATGTCAAAAGAACAAAAAAATACAATTTTAGGCGGTCTTCTGATGGTATTTGCTTTCGGACTCAGCAATAATGTGGTTGCCTATTACATTACTCCTGTAACAGAATCATTGGGATATACAAGAGCGTCATTTAATTTTTGTTTTACTTTGATGTCTGTGGTGAGTTTTTTGGTTGCTCCGGTGTATGGATACCTGTTTATGAAGGTATCAATTCGTAAAATCGTCTTTGCAGGAGCGATGGCCGGTTCCATATGCTTTTTTGCTTACGCCATGTGCAGAAATATCTATGCTTTTTATATCGTCGGTATTTTGCAGGGGTTGGTTCAGAGTGGAACTACGAATATGTCTATTGTGGTGTTAATCAACCGTTTTTTTAACGAGCGGCAGAGTGGAACAGCCACGGGGATTATTATGTCAGGTACAGGAATCTGCAGTATGATAATGAGTGCTGTTCTTCCTCCGTTTATCGAACAATATGGTTGGAGCAAAGGATATATGCTTTGTGGAATACTGTGGGCAGGTGTTATGCTGACGGCAGTCTGGTTGTTGAAGGAAAAACCGGGAACAGAAGCAGCAGATGAGAAAAAGAACGATGAAATGAAAGGAATCACTTATCGGGAGGCTCTTAGATGTGGGGGCTTTTATATCCTTATTTTGTGTGTGCTGATCTGTAATATAGTTATGGTATGTTCGCAGCATCTTCCTGCTTATTTTCAGGATGTGGGACTGAGCACTCGGCAGGCAGGTCATCTTATGATGATTTTTAGCCTGGGCCTGATCGTGTGGAAAATTGTATTAGGCGAATTATTCGACAGGTTGGGTTCAATTCCTGCTACGATTATTGCTTATATTTCATTTATATTTGGACTTTGGCTTCTTTCTCTTGAAACAATACTTACAATGACGGCAGGTGTGTTGATTGCGGCGCTTGGAATTGCATCTTCTACTGTATTGTCACCTCTGATTACCCGGCAGGTTTTCGGACTGAAAGAATACGCCCCAATCTGGAGTCTTGTATCCATGGCAACTGCTTTTGGAGTTGCTGTGGGATCCCCAATCTGGGGCGCATTCTATGATTTCTCCGGGAGTTATCACCTTGCCTTTGCAGGTGCGCCATTTTTACTTGCAGCGGCAATGCTGCTTCTTGTCATGCTTATGAAGAAAAAGTATTATCAGGCTTCATAATCCAGACCATATTCCTCGAGTTTTCGATACAATGTTCGTCTGGATATTCCGAGATATTTACTTGCTTCTGTTCGGTTATTTCCGCAGGCGGCAAGAGCAAGGGATAAATCTTCACGGGTAAGGTGCTTACGTTTATGGAAGCCTGTCTTTGGCATCTCTTCTTTTCTATCCGGATGGTTTGGATGCGTATTGGGAATTGCCTTATGGGAGCTTGCCTCAGTTTCAGATACAGTATCTGAAGCAGGATTATAATTCGTATTGAGTGTGGATTTCTGTGGATGGTATCGTTCAGATACATTATCAAGTATGTATTCCGGAAGGATAATATCTCCGGGATAAAGCTGAACAATACATTCTATTAAGTTCTGCAGTTCCCGTACATTTCCAAACCAATCCATTTTCTGTATTAATTCTTTGGCATTTTCTGAAAAATGCATGACGTTTGGTTTGCCGATTCGTTGAGTGATACTGCGTATGAAATGTTCTGCCAGCGGTACAATATCATCGCGTCGTTCACGAAGGGGCATCAGATACAGTTTCATTGTACTGAGACGGTAAAACAGATCCGCGCGGAATAATTTTTGCTCAATCATATCTTCGATATTTGCATTTGTTGCTGCAATAATTCGTACATCTACCTTGATATTTTTTGAACCGCCAAGCCGCATCAGCTGACGTGATTCTGTTACCCGTAATAATTTAGCCTGTAGATCCAGAGGCATTTCGCCAATTTCATCCAGGAAAATCGTTCCTCCGTTAGCAAGTTCAAACTTACCTATGTTTCCATTTTTGCGGGCACCGGTAAAAGCACCGGTTTCATATCCGAAAAGCTCGCTTTCTACAAGATCTCTGGGAAGTGCACCACAGTTGAGGGCGATAAAGGGTTTTCCGCGCCGGGAACTTGCATTATGGATCGCCTGGGCAAATACGTCTTTTCCTGTTCCGCTTTCTCCTAAAATCATAATATTACTATCTGTCTGTGCCATGCGGCGGGCCTTCTCTATCAGGCGTTTAAGCTCTTTATTTTTGCCAACGATATCGTCAAATGTCTTTATTGCACCATTGGCAACCTGCCTGGATAGTTCGGCTGTCATTTTCTGAGGCGTAGTAAAGTAAAATACGACACCATGGGCATTAATCATCGGCTGGTTATATGCATCTGTGGAAGCAATCAAATCCACGGTTTTCCCCTTGCAGGTTACTGACAGCGGTTGATTTGCAATGGTTTTGTGGTTCTGGACAATATCCCATAGTTCTTTGTTTGCAGGCAACGGATCAATGAGATCTTCGACCGGTTCGTAATAGATCTGCACAGGAGGTATTTCCAGTACTTTAAATAATTCATCATTGTAATAGGTTGCCAGATTACGTCCGGAAGAACTCATCATGTTGTCGATGGAAAGAATGCCCTTGCCGCTGCGTTCATAATACATGGTCGCAATATTGTTAAACTGTAATGTAATCATCATATCATGAGCGGTACCCCGAATCATAGTGAGATAATCATCCCAGGCGTTATCCAGTGTGGTAATGATGCCCATTCCGCATTCTTCCATCTGATCATATGGTTCGTAGGGACTCAGGATGCTGATGGGAGCATAATAAATTGCATACTTTTTCAGGATGGGCAGTTCATTTTCATCTCCGATGGTAGAGAGGCTTTCTTTACTGATGATCCCCTGACGAACAGCATTGTGACCAATTGTTTTCCAGTTGCTTCCTGCGCGGATACCATCCTTCATGAGATATTCAAGAGTATAGTTTTCGCGTGCAAACAGATCAAGGAGAAGACCATCGTTAGAGAAAAGTCCCATGGCATAGTGGCTTCCATGACTGAGGGATATGGTTTTACCTATATATCGCCATATAAACGTATACAGACGGGATAGCTTTTTTCGTTCCGTGTTTAATATTTCATATGGGACATATTGAAACGTTGTTTCAGACATAAGTTGTGCCTCCTGTATCCTTGTGTGTCATTTTTTGATTTATTACTGATTATAACACAAAGGTGTGTCATTTAAAAGAAAAAGGCACATGAAAAACTGGCATGTAACTTGCAATTAATAATAGTGAAGACTTTATTAGCGGAACATAGCAAAAAGTCGAAAATAATCTAGAGGAGGGAGATATTATGGCAGTGCGGAATAAACCGCTTGGTCGAATCAATGTAAAAGTCATTGAGGATATCTGGAAGGGCAGTGTTGATATGCATATTCATCCGGGGCCTGATCCATTGGCAGAGCGGCCAATTGACAGTATTCAGGTTGCCAAAATTGCCAGGGATGCCGGTATGGGCGGAATTGTTCTGAAAAGCTTTTCCTATAATACGGTTTCGGATGCGTATTTAATCGAAAAGAATCTGGTAACAGAACAGTTACGTGTATTCGGCAGTGTGGTTATCGGTTATACCACAACAGGGGGGCTGACTTATGCAGCAGAGACTATTGACGCCATGGCGAAAATCGGCTGCAAAGTAGTGTGGTTTCCGGCAATGGATTCCAGATGGTGTCGTTCCTATCTGGGGCGTGAGGGTGGTATCTGGATTCTGGAGGAAGACGGAAGTCTGAAGAAGGAAGTGTACGATATCCTGAGAGTGATCAAACAGTACGGCATGGTTGTCTGCTCGGGACATATGTCCTATGAGGAGACTACAAAGCTGTTTGATGCCGCGATTGAAATGGGAATTGAAAAAATGGTTGCTACCCATCCCTTAGCAGAATTGAGCCGCTTTACATTGGAGCAAATTCAGGAACTGGCAGCAAAAGGCGTGTTCATTGAGCATGTGTACGGGACTTTGATGCCTCGTCTGGGAAATATGGATCCCAGCGATTATGTTGATTGCATTAAGCTTGTCGGAGCAGAAAAAACCATTATGGGTACGGATCTTGCTCAGGTATGGGATATGACTCCGGCAGATGGTATGCGTCATTTTATTGCAATGATGATACAGTTTGGATGCACACCGGAGGAAGTAGAGCTGATGTGTAAAAAAAATCCGGCAAAACTGCTGGATATGGATAAAGAAGGAGAATAAAAATGAGTGATTTAAAAGATAAGAAATTCGGATTTTTAGGCTGGGGAGCAATTGGTTTTCCGATTTGCCATGGATTAGTTAAGAGCGGTTATACCGTATACCTGCCGACGTATCGAAGGGAAAGTGCTCAGAAGCACGGATATTCCGGGCTGGTACCTGACGAGAAAGCAAAGACAGAAGCAATTGACTGGATGCTGGAAAACGGAGGTATTGCCACAGGTTCCCAGAGAGAGCTTCTCGAGAATAGCGACATCCTTGTATTTTCTCTTCCGAAGTCAAAACAGGTGGAGGACGTCGTATTAGGAAAAGACGGTGTTATGGAGGTTTGCAAGCCCGGAACTGTCATTATTGATATGACCTCTGCGGATGCTGTCAGCACCAGAAAACTGGCAGAGATTCTGGAAGGCAAGGGAATCGAGCTTCTGGATGCGCCTGTCAGCGGCGGAACAAGCGGAGCAGCGGCTCAGACCCTGACAATCATGTGCGGTGGTAAAAAAGAGACGTTTGATGCAATGAAGCCGGTTCTGGATGTCATGGGTACTCCGGAAAAGGTTACTTATATGGGACCGAGCGGTTCCGGAGACATCATCAAGTGTGCGAATAACTTCTTATCTGCCTGCTGTGCAGCAGCAACTACGGAAGCTGTAGCAGTATGTGCGAAAGCCGGAATTGATCCGCACATGGCAGTAAAGGTCATCGGTTCCAGCGGTGGTACCAATCACGCAGCTACCATGAAGTTTCCGAATATTGTATTTCCGGGAAAAAACTGGAACTTTGCGTTGGGTCTTATGAGTAAGGATGTGGGATTATTTAATTCTGCCAGCAAAGATATGGGAATTCCTTCTCTGTTTGGTAATCTGACGGCACAGATTCTTGAAATACCGAAGGCAGAGGAAGGCGATGATGCAGACTGTATTTATGTGCAGAAGCTTTACGAGCGGTGGGCCAAGGTACAGCTGTGCGGAATCGATGAGGAGTAATAGATTAAGAGGATAGTATATGAGCCCTAAACCATTAAAAGGAATTACGATTGTGGAAATGGGAACGCAGGAAGCAGAAGGAATTGCAGGCCTTCTGCTTTCTGATTATGGAGCGGATGTGATCCGTCTGGAATTTTCTCAAAAAGGAGAAGACAAATCTGCATTGCGTATTTGTGACAGAGGAAAAAGAAGGGTATTGTTCCGGCCGGAGGATGAGGAAGACAGAAAGTGGCTGAGAAAACTTCTGATGAATACAGATGCAGTTGTGACATCTGTGCCGGAGCCGCAAATGGCACAGTGGCAGATGGATGGTGACACATTGTGCAGTCTATATCCGGGATTAGTTTACACATCAGTTAGCGGATATGGACAAAACGGTCCCTATGCGGAAAGAGAATACGATGAGGCAGTGATTCAGGCTGAGTCAGGATTTATGTCTGTTACAGGTCCTGAGCATGGAGAGCCGATTCGGTGCGGCGGCGATTTTGCGGTATTTGCCGGAGCTGCAAATGCCTGTATTGCAACATTGATGGCACTGATTGATGCGCATCGAACAGGAAAAGGAAGAAAAATCGATGTATCAATGATGGATTCTGTTCTATTTGGTATGGAAAATCAGTACAGCGTGTACCTGAAGTCCGGAAAAGTACCGAAACCAAAGGGAAATCATTATGCGCTTTCCGCTCCGGTCGGTGATTATCCCTGTAAAGACGGCCAGCGCCTGATGATATCGGTCGCAACAGAAGCCCAATGGAAAAATTTCGCAGAAGTTCTCGGGCATGAGGAGTGGCTGAAGGATCCAGATTATAGGAATGTCAGCGAACGAGTGAAAAATCAGGCTTCTCTTGGAAAAAAGGTTTCAGCTGCTTTTATGGAATATACGAGTGATGAGCTGATAAAAATGCTGCAGACAAGAAGCTGCGTTTATGGAAGAATTAATCATTTTGATGATGTAGTACGGCATCCGCAGGCAGCTGCAAGAAACATGTTTGTCGAGATTCAGGTTCCCGGAGGACAAAAAATAACGGTTCCTTCCAATCCGATTATGATGGATGGCGCAAAATCAACCGGCATAGTGATAAATGACACAATACCGTGTCAGAAATGGCACAGATAACGACACATTTGCACAAAGAATGTGTCACAAATATAAAATGAATAGTAATAATGGACGAAAAAATACTTTTTAAGGAATGTTTTTTTGGCACGTAACTTGCAACTATATAAAAGTATAAAAAACATGTATGACATGAAAACAATAATAAAAGGAGACGAGATTATGAGTAAACCATTAGAAGGCTTTCGGATTCTGGATTTCAGTCAGTTTATGTCCGGACCAATGTGTACATTATTACTGTCTGACTTTGGCGCAGAGGTGATCAAGATTGAGAATCCGCCGATTGGCGACAACACAAGGTATGGCAACATTATTGATCATGATGTAAGCAGCCATTTTGCAACACGTAACAGAGGAAAGAAGAGCATTGTTCTGAATATGAAGGATGAAGCTCATAAGCGTTTGTTCTTGGAGCTGGTGAAAACTGCAGATGCAGTAATCGAAAATTATAAGCCAGGCACAATGGAAAAATTTGGAATCAATTATGAGGTTTTGAAAGAAATCAATCCTAAAATTGTATTTACCTCTATTTCCGGTTATGGACAGGACGGCCCGTATTCAGGACATGCTGCGTTTGATCAGACGGTACAGGCAGAGTCGGGCATGATGAGTATTACCGGGCCGGAAGGAGGAGAGCCGGTAAAAAGCGGCGGTTCAATTGCAGATTATTCCGGCGGACTGATGGCCTGCATCGGTACTCTGATGGGAATTGTCGAAGCTCAGAAAACAGGACATGGACGCAGGGTTGATGTTTCCATGATGGATTCGTTGATCTTCTGCCTTGAAAATCAGTTCAGCTCTTATCTGAAAACAGGAAAGGTTCCGAAGCCGATGGGAAACAGCTACGCATCCAGTGCTCCGATTGGTGCTTATAAATGCAAAGACGGCAAATCACTGATGATTACGGTTGGTACCGATGCTCAGTGGAAGACCTTCTGTGAAGCGCTGAATCAGCCGCAGTGGTACGCGAAGGAAGAATGGGCGACAATGACTCAAAGAGCCGCAGATTATAAAGCGATTGATGCAGAAGTGAATCGCCTGTTTGGTCAGTACGACAGTGAAGAAGTGGCAGATATGCTTTATAAAGGCAAATGTGTTTATGGAAAAATCAACGATTTTGAAGCAGTTGCCAATCATCCGCAGGTGGCATACCGTAAAACGATTGTTAATGCTACGTATGCAAACGGCGTGACGTTCAGAGTGCCGGGTAATCCGATTCATATGAGTGATTTCGAGCGTGAGCAGAATTATTCAGCAGCAGAGTTAGGAGAAAACACATTTGAGGTACTTGGTGAAGTGGCCGATCAGGAAACCCTGCATCAGATGTTTGACCCTGTAATGGAAAAAATAGCAGAAGCTCAGAAAGCAATTTATGCAAAATCAAAATAAAGGAGACTGTGCAATGGCGAGATTAATTGAAAGCGGAAAAGTGGAAGAAGTGATTTTTGCCAGATTTGAGCCGGGAGAGGATATTCTGAAAGCGCTTTATGATATCTGCAAAGAGAAAGACATTAAAACCGGAATTATTCTGGATGGAAGCGGAAGTGCCGTAGATTTTACATATCAGCATTTTCCGATTAATCCAAAGTTATGCCCAACCAATGTTTCCATTGGAACCATGCATGGAAAATGTGAGATCAGCCTTCAGGGAACCATTGGCACAACGGTATGTAATTTATCTGAGGGAGATACTCCTGATGAAGTCGTTGAAAGAATGTTCCCTACGGTTCCGGGACTTTGGGAAGGTCCGGCGGACAAATGGCCGATGGTAGGCTGTGAATACGGCCCCGGAACTCCGTACATTCATGCTCATTGTGTGGCAAGCAATGCAGATTATACCGTGTGCGGCCATTTGATGCCGGGTACAAAGGTGGCTTCCGGTGATCCCAGCAAGCCGTCCCATTTCACCGTGATCATTGCCAAAATCAGCGGCGTAGAACTGCAGGCAACGATTGACCACAAAATCGGCTTTTATCAGAATCTGGTTAAGACGGAAAAAGAATAGACTGGAGGCGTGGATATGCGTACTTTATTTGAGAAGAATCCTTTTGTTGAAAAAGTCAGAGCAGGGAAAGCACCGGTAGGTTTTTTCAATTACCTGAGAGATACTGCAGTATTGGATATTGCCGGCACAGTAGGATTTGATTTCGTGGTTATTGATAATGAACATACTGCTATGGAGCGTGAAACAACAGAAAAACTGATTCTGGCAGCAGAACTGAACCAGGTAGTACCTTTTGTTCGTGTTCCGGAACTGATCCCGTACCTCATGCGTAACTATATGGAAATGGGAGCGAGAGGTATTCTGGTTCCTCATATCCGCAGCGGAGAAGAGTGCAGGGCAGCTCAGGAGGCTCTCCGGTATCCGCCGTTCGGAAATGCAAGCTGTTGCAGATCGAACCATGCAGACGGATTTGAAGCGAAAAACTGGATGAAATATCTGGATCATGTAAAGGATCTTGTGTTTGTACCTATGATTGAAGATCCGGAGGCAATCGACCATCTGGATGAGATTCTGGATGAACTGGAACCCGGCCGGGATATGGTGATGTTCGGAAAGGCAGATTACGGTCAGGCTTGTGGCTCTTTGAATGCGGATGGTACCTTCACATCAGAGGTGAATGAAGCATACCTGAAGGTTATGGAACGATGCAGAGCTAAAAATATAGGATTTATGGCATGTCCGTCTGCAGGACCAAACGGTCAGACAGCAGCAGATGTACGCAAGGTAATTGAAGAAGGCTGTTCAGCGGTAGTTCTGAATACAGATCAGTTGACTTTGGCTGCTGCTTTCGGAAATATTGCAGGTCCGTGTCTCAATATGGACATTAAAAAATAAAACGTTAAAGGAGGAAGAAGATGGATTTAAAACTGGAAGGTAAAGTAGTTGCCATTACCGGCGGTTCCGAAGGAATCGGCTATGCGATGGCAGAAGCTTTTGCCGGAGAGGGCTGTACTGTTGCGATTTGCTCCAGATCGCAGGCAAAGCTGGATAAGGCAAAGGCAGAGTTTCGTGAAAAGGGTTTTGATCTCTATGTCAGGAGTGTGGATGTCAGCGATGCTGACAGGCTCTATGCATTTGTTGATGAAGTAAAGAGAGATCTGGGGCGGATTGACATCTGGATTAATAACACTGCAACAACGGTTGTAAAGTCCATTCTGGAGTTGGAGTTGGAGGAATGGAACCGGATTATGCGTACGAACCTGAATTCTTATTTTGTTGGCACACAGGCAGCCGGACGAGTCATGAAGGAACAGGGCGGCGGCGTTATCATCAATGTAGCATCGTTCGGCGGATTGATGCCGCCAATGTATCGAAGCGCATATTGCACCAGCAAATATGGTATTAATGGTCTGACCCGTATGTCAGCGGCTGAATTTGCTCCCTTTGGAATTCGTGTCAATGCAGTTGCTCCGGGAACAATTAATACTGCGATGCAGGCTGCGGCAGGACGCAGTGAAGAAGATGTGAAACGTGTAGCCAGAAACTTTGCTCTGCACCGGGCCGGAGAACCGGAAGAGGTTGCTAAAGTGGCGTTATTCCTTGGCTCCCATATGTCTTCTTATATTGATGGAGTTGTGCTGGAATGCAGCGGGGGTAAATTCCTGGCTCAGGATTGTGATACTGCATGGCAGCAGAGGCGTTAATTCTTGATTAGTAACAAGTACAAAAGACATAAATGGGGGAATGATTATGTTGGGAGTTATAGGACTTATTCTTGCGATTATTTTTCTTATGTTGTTTGCATACAAAGGGCTTGGGGCACTGCCTCTGGCTATGGCAGGTGCATTGATTGCGATTATCTTTAATCAGATGCCGGTTTATGATACTCTGGTCAGCAGTTTCGTACCGGGCTATGCCAGTGCATTTACCAGCTATATGCTTTTGTTTGTAAGCTCTGCATTTTATGCAAAACTGATGGATGTTTCCGGCTGTGCAACATCCATTGGCAATAAATTTACGGAGTGGTTCGGTATCGGCCATGTAGTATTGGTAGGAATTGTTATTGTAGGTATTCTTACCTATGGGGGAGTCAGCCTGTTCGTGGTAATTTATGCGGCTGCACCAATCCTGTATACCATGCTGAAAAAGGCAAATCTGCCGAGACATTTAACCGTTATCTGCTTCAGTGCCGGCTCTTCTACGTTTTCCATGACCTGTCTGCCGGGTTCCCCACAGCTTTCTAACCTGGTTGGAACGGAATATCTTGGAACGAGTCTGAATGCAGCGCCTCTTATGGGTATTGTCTGTGGTGCTGCCATGTTTATTCTGTGTGCGCTCTATGGAGAATGGGCGACGAAAAAAGCACGGGAAAGAGAAGAAGTATGGAGTTATCCTGCAAACGTTGATCCCAAAAACTATGAGGTTGATCCCAGTCAGCTTCCGGCCTCCTGGAAAGGCTTTTTGACGATTATTTGCCTGATTCTCATTATTATTGTGGGAAGTCATCAGGGAGTGAATGCTACCCTGATTGCAGTAGCTGCGATGGTAGTCGGAAGTATTATGGTTATTGCCCTGAACACCGATAGATTTTTTGGCAAGGTAAAATGGCTGAAGCTGTTTACAGAGGGAATGACAAGCGGAGTGGCTTCCATTGGCGGAATTGCAGCAATTCTGGGATTTGGTGCAGTGGTTAAGGCAACGCCTGCTTATCAGAGCATTATCGACTGGGCGCTTAGCCTGGACATGAATCCGCTTTTGCTGGCAGTTGTAGTTACCTGTATCGTATGTGCCATCGCTGGAGGTTCGTCTTCCGGTCAGAGAATCATGTATGAGACGATGGCTCCTACGTTTATTGCATCCGGTGCAAACCTTCCGGTGCTTCACAGATTGGTGGCAATTGCATCCGGCTCACTGGATACACTGCCTCATTCATCCGGATTATTCTTAGTATATGATTTGCTGGGATTGACACATAAGGATGCATATCGTCACAGCTTTGCAGTATCAGTTGTTGTTCCGCTCTTCGTTACGATTGTAGCAACTACCATTTGTGTGGTTATGGGAATTTAATGTGTTTCAAAAAATATATAAAAAATTAAATGGAGGAAAAAATATGTCTGGACATCGTATTGACGAAACTTGTCGTTTTGAGGAGAATTTCACAATTAAAAATTTCAACAGGATGATGGAAGGTAAGGTTGTTATTGTTACCGGTGCCAGCTATGGTATGGGTAAGAAGATGGCTGAAGTGATGGCAGAGCAGGGAGCTAAGGTATTTGTAACTGCTCGTGGTGTGGAAAAGCTGAATGCTGCTATTGCTGATATTAAGGAAAAAACAGGTGGTGAAATCTGCGGCATCGCAGCAGATTCTTCCAAGCCGGAGGACTGCAAAAAAGTGTTTGAAAAAGCATTGGAAGCATATGGAGATATTGATGTGCTGATCAATAATGCCGGAAAAGGCGAATTAATTACGATTGATGCTGTAAGCGATGATATTATTGATCAGGTTGTTGATACCAATATGAAGGGACCGCTGTATCTTTGCCGTGAAGCTGTCAGATATTTCCTGACTAAGGACAGTGGAAATATCATCAATATTTCATCTGCAAATGGTGTACGTCCGATGTGTGGAGCAGCATACTGCTCAACAAAAGGCGGTTTGAATACACTGACAAAGAACGTTGCAATTCGCTGTACCGGAACAGGAATCCGCTGTAACGCAGTAGCTCCGGGACATACTCCAAGCCCGACTGCTTATGCACATGATGACGGTGGTCCGCAGACACTGGCTGAGGGAGTTATGAATGAAGTCCGCAACGCACGTACCGTACGTACCGTACATCCGTGGGAAATTGATCAGGCATATGCGGTATTATTCCTGGCAAGTGATATGTCACGCTGCATCAATGGTGAAGTTCTGACAGTTGACTGTGGCTGCTATTTATAATATTCAAAATTCTTCCATATTTTCTTAGCGCTACCGACATTCCTTTGTGAATGCCGGTAGCGTAAATTATCTGTTAAAAATAATAGAGTGGGCAATTACGAGGAGGGTGGATTATGGCAATTGTGAAAGTTAATTTCTTCTCAGAATCACTAAAACGCAGTGTTAATTTCATGGCCGTGATTCCGATTGATAAGAGAGAAATGGATGGAGAGGGACTTCGCAGCAAGGATGAACCTCTGAAAACCCTGTATTTACTGCATGGGATTTATGGCGGAGAATATGATTGGCTGACCAGCACCCGCATTTTTAAGTGGGCGAAGGATCGTAATCTTGCGGTCATTCTTCCGGCCGGTGAAAATAGTTTTTATAGTGATAATGGATATAATTTTTACGGTACCTTTGTAGGAGACGAGCTGGTTCGATTTACAAGAAGCATGTTCCACTTGTCTGAGAAAAGGGAAGATACTTTTGTAGGCGGTCTTTCTATGGGGGCACTGGGAGCATTTTACAGTGCGTTGCGATATCCGGATACCTTTGGGTATGTGGGAGCATTATCTGTTGCGACGCTCGCGGACAATTATCCGGAAGGAGAAGGTAGCTTTACAGGATTGCTGGATCGCCGTTCCTATTATGAAGCTGTATTTGGTAAGGAGGATTCCTTTAAAGACAGTAAATATGATTATAACCGGTTGGCGCTGGATCTGGTCAAATCGGGCAAACCTCTTCCGAAAATATTTATGGCAGTAGGGAAGGATGATCCGCTGCTGAAGAACAGCCGTGATTATCATGAAATGCTGGTAAACGCAGGCTTCCCTGTTGATTATCGCGAGGATGCAGGGGCGCATGACTGGGCATTCTGGGATCGCAATCTATATCGTTTTTTGGAATGGTTACCGGTAGAACGGCATCCGGAAAATAAGATTTATGATTTCTGATTGTAACAGAATCTGTTTGTGTCATTAGGATGGATACAAAAACAAGTGTGTCATTTGTAGAATACGACACAAATGTGACACAATTTATAAGAGAAATATCCTTAAATCGTCCAAATAAAGTGGCACGGAACTTGCATTATTTTATAGTAGTGGATGGCTGTACATAGACCGGACATGTAAGATACTTTATATTCAGGAGGGAGACAAACAAGATGGAGAAACAGTGGTCTGAATATCAGGAAGCTGCGAAACAGAAATTTATTGAAGCGAGGGGTGCATGGAAGTGGAGTGCAATGTGGGATACGATTCTGGAATTGGATCCCAGTATAGTGGCATCCTATGCCAGCTATTCTTCAGTGCCGGATAAGCGGAATTATCTGGATATCAGGATGCGGAAGTTCATCTGCATTGCCATTGACAGTGTAACGGGTTGTTTGAATGCCAACGGACTGAAAAACCATATGAAACATGCTCTTCAGTTGGGAATTGATGTGAAAGAAATTCTTGAAGTGCTGGAGATTACCTGTATGGTCGGTGCTACTACACATGAGATGAGTGTTCCGATTTTATTGGATGAGCTTCAGCACAGAGGGATCTGTATCCCGGCAAGAGAGTTAAGTGACAAACAGAAGATGCTGAAACAGAATTACATGGATAAGCATGACGGATACTGGACGGATGAAAAAGAAAATATTTTAAAGCTGGATCCGGAATATTTTGAAACTTTTACAGCTTTTGAGGAAGGACCATGGGAGAACGGTCCCTTATCACCAAAGGAAAAGGAGTTAATTTATATTGCTGTCCATGCAGCGCCTGTGACTTTGCATCCGGAAGCAGTCCGGTATCACATTTCAAAGGCATTGGATTATGATGCAAGTATTAACGAAATCGTAGATGTACTTCATATTGTCAGCACCCTTGGTATCCATGCGGTAACGATGGGAGTTCCGATTTTAAAGGAAGCAATGAAAGAAGTTGAAGCTGAGAAGCAGCAGAATCAATAAAAAGAGAAAAGGAGATAAAAGCTATGGCAAAAATTGAGAAAGTAGATTGGCACACTCGTCCTACACCGGATTTTGACTCTATTATTGGAAAAGGCCTTGGACCGAGATATTTTGAGTATACCTGGAGAGATGTAATTTTATATGCACTGGGAGTCGGCTGTACAAAAGATGATCTTCCTTATGTCTGGGAAGGTTATCCGGAGGGACTGAAAGCACTGCCATCCTTTGTTCTGACTGCATATTTGAATGCAATCACAATGCAGCCGCAGAGAAGAGTGCCGTATGCGCCAAATGAAATTCCCGGAGATTTGATTATTGACGCTCTGGACGGATATATTCCCAATCGACTTCATATGGGTGTTGATTTTATCATGCATAAACCGATTGATCCTCTCTGCGGAAAAATTCTGACAGAGGACAGTGTAGAGGAAGTTTTTGACTGGGGTGAAAAAGGTGTTGTAAACCAGTGTAAAATGGAAATGTATGATATTGCAGGCAATCCGGTATGTACATTAAGAAGCCAGCATTATATTGCAGCCTTTGGAAATAATGGAAGACCAAAATATGTTTCCAATAAGATGGATTATCCGGACAGAGCACCGGATTTCGAGTGTGATGATCATATTGCGGATAATCTGGCAGCGTTGTACCGTCTGACCGGTGATACTTATACCACTCATATTGATCCGGAGGTAGGAAAGGGATACGGATATAAAGGAGCCTTTATGCCGGGACTTTGTTCCGCTGGTTTTGCTGCCAGACTGGCTATTCAGGCGGTAATTCCGTATCAGCCGGAAAGAGTTACTCATGTTGCTACTCAGCTGAGAAGTGTTACTTTCCCGAATACTCCGGTAAAATTCCAGGCATGGAAACTGGAAGAAGGAAAATTAATTTACAGAATGCTTAATAAAGAAACTGGAAAAGCAATTGTAGATAACTGTCTGCTGGAATATAAATAAGAGTTCAGTATTGTGTGAAATAATACATGGAGGGAAGGAAAATATGAAGTACAAGAAATTGCTGTCTCCGGCAAAAATAGGTTCCCTGGAAGTTAAGAACCGTGTCATTATGGCTCCGATGTCAGCTGCTCTTGGAAATCCTGACGGAACTGTTTCCGATGCTTTGATTGCATATCTGACTGCCCGCGCAGATGGCGGAGTCGGAATGATTATTACAGAGTATTGTTTTGTGACAGAAGAGGGAAGATCTTCGGATCATCAGATTTCCATAACGGATGATGAGAAAATTCCGGGGTTAAAAAAACTGGTTGATGCAGTTCATGAGCATGGGGCAAAAATCTGCCTGCAGCTTCAGCATGGCGGAAGACGTTCCATGGTGAAAGTGATGGCACCGTCTGCAATCCTGAAACAGACGGATAGAGTGACGCCCTATGAGATGACGACGCAGGATGTTTATGATTTGATTGATGCCTTTATTGCCGGAGCTGTAAGAGCAAAAAAAGCAGGCTTTGATATGGTGGAGGTACATTGTTCGCATGGCTATCTGTTGAACGATTTTGTGTCTCCCTGCGCAAACAGAAGGACAGATGAATTTGGCGGCGGTCTGACCGGACGGGCGAAAGCTCCGGTCATGATCATCGAAGGAATTAAAAAAGCCTGTGGAGCAGATTATCCGATCAGTGTTCGTTTGAATGGTGAGGACATGGTATCGGACGGTAATCTTGCAAGGGATTCAGCCGCGTTAGCAATGCTTTTAGAAGAAGCCGGAGCGGATCTGATTGATGTTTCCGGCGGAATGAATGGTGTAGGATATGGAATTGCACCTGCAGCAGTCAAAACCGGTTATAATTCAGAACCGGCAGAAGAAATTCATAAAATTGTTGATATTCCTGTTGCGGTAGCAGGCAGGATCAACGAGCCGGAATATGCGGAAAGCCTTTTAAGAAAGGGTGAGGTAGAGTTTATCACACTGGGAAGATCTCTGTTTGCGGATCCGGATTTTGTGAATAAAGCAGCGGAAGGAAAAGAAGAAGAGATATGTCCCTGTGTCGGATGCTTGCAGCGCTGCTATGGCAGTTATGGACATGGCGGTCAGTTCCGGGGATGTATGGTAAATCCGTTTTCCATGCGTGAAACGGTATTGAAGCTGGAGCCTGCAAAGACCAGAAAAAAGGTAGTGGTTGTAGGTGCCGGAATTGCAGGCATGGAGACTGCATGGACTGCAGCAGCCAGAGGCCATGAAGTAGAATTATTTGAACAGGGATCCTATGCCGGTGGTCAGTTCCGCATTGCATCGATTCCTCCTCACAAACAGCTGCTTGCAAGAGCTTGTATTTATTACAATAATATGTGTAAAAAATATGGCGTTAAAATGCATTTTAATACAAAGGCAGACAAGACATTGATTGAATCCTGTAATCCGGATGTTGTTGTGGTTGCAACGGGAGGAAATCCACTGGTTCCGGGAATCCCCGGTCTGAAGGATTCGGGTTGTATCGCGAACAGAGAAATCCTTTTAGGACGGATCGCACCCGGAAACAAGGCTCTGATTTTAGGCGGAGGTCTGCAGGGAGCAGAAACAGCAGATTTCATGGCGGAACATGGATATGAAGTGACCATCATTGAAATGAGAGACGGTATTGCTATGGATGATCATCCGGCAACGCAGAAACTTCTTCTTGAGAGATTAAATTCCAACCATGTAGATATGATCACATCAGCTAAGGTTGAAAAGGTGTATCCGGATGGTGTTGATTATACGAAGGGTGAGGAGAAGTACGGCCTGCATGGTTTTGACAGTATCATCCTTGCATTCGGCACTCGCTCCAATAATGCTCTTGTTGACGAATTAAAGGAGCTGAATGCGGAGGTAATTACAGTAGGGGATGCCGTGAAGGCAGGAAATGCTGTAGAGGCTATTTACCGCGGTGCTGTTCTTGGAGCTACTATCTGATAAAGGAGATATTATGGATAATCCGAAAACAGAGAAAACCAGATTTACATTGTTGGATCTTGCAGACTTTGATGCTTATAAAGCAGAGCATGTCACTTTAAGTGAGATAGAAAAGAAAGAGGATAAGGACAGGAGAATTGTCTGGCCTATCCCCTGCTATTGCGTACTTGTCCAGCATCCGAGATTAGGCAATATTCTTTATGATACGGGGATCGATGATGAATATGAGCTTCGGTGGCCGAAAAATTTACGAGAGGAATACCCTGTAAAACGGTTTAACAGATTGAAAGACCGGCTGAGGGAGATTGGTCTCTATCCGGATGACATCGACTTGCTGATTTTATCACATATGCATTTTGATCATGCGGGAAACTTAAGGTTATTTCGCGGAACAAAAGCCGGTAAAAGTGTGATAATCCAGGAAGAGGAAGCTCGTCATGCATTTACTTTGTCTAATATTTATGACTGCCAGGAAGTCATATACCGCCATGACGGATATGTGCGGCATGAATTCAATGGACTGGATGGTATTTCATTTAAACTGGTAAAAGGGGATGTAAAGCTGGCAGAGGATCTGGAACTGATACATCTCCCCGGACATACTCCGGGTACGATGGGACTGGTAGTGCGTACCGAGGGTTTTGGCACAGCAGTTTTTCCTTCTGACGCAGTTTATAATTCTACGAACTATGGACCGCCTGCTGTGCTGCCGGGAATGTGTGCATGTCCGCAGGAATTTGCAGGAAGTATTGAAAAGTGCAGAAAAATCGCTGAGCAGAATAATGGTACTGTCTTTTTCAGCCATGATACAGGGTTTTACGGACAATACAAAAAGTCGCCGGAATGGTATGACTGATATTACATCAACTTTCTGAAACAAAATCGAATGCAGATAGTGTCAACAGGCATATCTGCATTCGATTTTACTATAATATGAACTATTGATTAATTCGATTGATTTCGATAAAATGGTACTATCATCAGAAAACAAAAGGATTTGATGTATGTAACAGGGGAAGGTGTCAACGGCAAATTCAATATGGGAGATATTGCATGGAACTGCGAGTATTGGAATACTACCTGATGGTTGCAAGAGAAGAGAATATAACAAAGGCTGCAGAGCTTCTTCATATTACGCAGCCGACATTATCACGTCAGCTGGCTCAGTTGGAAGAAGAATTAGGGGTACGGTTGTTTAAGCGCGGAAAGCATAATATATCTCTGACGGAAGACGGTATGCTTCTGAAGCGTCGAGCTCAGGAGCTTGTGGATCTGGCTGATAAGACGAAAGAGGAACTCAGGCATGATGAAGAAAATATAGGTGGAACGATCTCCATAGGCAGTGGAGAAACAAAGAGCATCCATATTTTTGCGGACTGGCTCGCAGAGTTTCATAAGGTGTATCCTCAGGTAACCTTTGATATTTACAGCTCTACAGCGGATCAGATCAAGGAAAGGATTGAAAAAGGATTAATTGATATTGGGCTTTTAACCGAGCCGGTGGAGGTGGGAAAATACCAGTTTATTCGTTTGCCTGAGAAGATCCGTTGGGGCGTTTTAGTCAGACGCGATTCTGTGCTTTCCGGAAAGAGCAGCGTAACAGCAAAAGATTTGTGGAATATGCCGGTTTTGATACCATGGCGTGATTCTGTGAGAAACGAGCTGGCAAATTGGTTTATGGATGATTATGAAAAACTGAATATCGTAGGAACCTATAACCTGATCTATAATGCTGCGGTAATCGTAGAGAGTATTCACGGGGCGGCGCTCTGTATGGAGCTTGATCAAATGTATCAAAATCTCGTGTTTATCCCGTTGGAACCGACTCTGGCGACAGGATCTGTATTGGTGTGGAAAAAGAACCAGTTTGTTTCACCGCTGATGCAGAGATTTACAGAGTATTTAAGAAATGCCGCAAAGGCATTTAATGATATATAAGGCAGGTATTAGACATTATAAGTAAAATGGATTTAGAATGTAGATGCAGTCAAATGACGCATCTGCATTTTTTTTGAAGAAATAAAGCAAGGAGGACATCGGAATGAACAAGAATATGAATACTCCTGTTGTTGGATTAGGAACATGGTCCTGGGGAGTTGGAGCGGTCGGCGGTGATCAGATATTTGGAAATAAATTGGGAATTGAAGAACTTCGTCCGGTTTTTGAAACGGCCATGAGAGAAGGAATGAACTTCTGGGACAGCGCAGTTGTTTATGGTATGGGAGCATCGGAAGATATTCTGGGTAATTTTGTGAAAGACAGTGATAGAAAAAGTCTGATTCTTTCGACAAAGTTTACTCCTCAGATCGCAGGAGAAGGAGCAGATCCGGTAAATGAGATGCTTCAGGGAAGTTTAAAACGACTCGGAACAGATTACATTGATCTTTACTGGATTCATAATCCTGCGGATGTGAAGAAATGGACACCATATCTGGTCCCATTAGTAAAAAGTGGTAAGGTAAAGCGGGTAGGAGTCTCCAATCATAATCTGTCAGAATTGAAGATGGCAGAAGAAATTTTGGCAAAAGACGGAATTCGGATTTCCGCTGTTCAGAATCATTACAGTCTTTTGTACCGTTCTTCTGAAGATGGAGGAATTCTTAATTATTGCAGGGAAAACAATATTTCTTTCTTTTCTTATATGGTTTTGGAACAGGGAGCACTTTCGGGAAAATACGATGAAAATCATCCAATGCCGAAGGGAAGTCAGAGGGCCGAAACATACAATCCGATCTTACCGAAGCTGACAGCACTGATGAAAGAAATGAGGAAAATCGGAGATGCCCATGAGGCATCGGTATCGCAGATTGCAATTGCGTGGGCTATTGCAAAGGGAACCATACCGTTAATTGGTGTTACGAAATCGGAACAGGTGGTGGAGGCTGCCCAGGCTTCTAAAATTGCTTTGAGTCATGAGGAAATAGAACGCATGGAATCCATGGCGTTAAAAGCTGGAGTTGATACAAGAGGATCCTGGGAGCACCCTATGGTGTAGCATTGAGGAGATAAAGGGGAAATTAGAATCATGACAATGGATGAGGTGAGCAAAAAGTATCGGATTCCCAAAAAGATTCTGAAGCAATATGAGAGCTGGGGCGGTTGCAAAGCTGTGAAGAAAGTAATGGGAGCATGGCAGTATGATGATCAGGATCTGGAAAGATTAAGCCTGATTATGACGCTTCACGATATCGGTTTCACCAAAGAGGAAGTAGAAGAATATATGACGCTGGTTTTACAGGGAAGCGATACCGGGGATGAACGGCTGAAAATGCTTCAGAAAAAGAGAAACGGACTTCTGGATGAGATTCATTTTCGCGAAAAAAAACTGGAGCACCTGGACTATTTGCGGTATTCAATCAAACATAGTAAATCGTAAGAAATATGGATAAAAAGGATATTGGAAACCAGTTATCCTGAGGAGGTGTTGAAATGGATAAGACACAATTGAATAACGGTGTTGTAATGCCGTTGCTTGGGTTTGGTGTCTTCCAGATTACCGATCAAACCGTCTGCAAAGAAAGTGTGAAGACGGCATTGGCAGCAGGCTATCGCATGATCGATACCGCTGCCTGTTACGGAAACGAAAAAGCAGTAGGAGAAGCTGTCCGGGAAAGCGGCATTGCAAGAAATGAAATCTTTCTTGTTTCAAAGGTATGGATACAAGATGCAGGCTACGAGAAAACCATGAGTTCTTTTGAAAAATCTCTTGCTAACCTTCAGACAGAGTATCTTGATCTGTATTTGATCCATATGCCCTATGGAGACTATCACGGCAGCTGGCGGGCAATGGAAGAGCTTCAAAAAGCAGGCAAAGTAAAGGCTATCGGCGTCTGCAATTTCCTTCCGGACAGACTGGCCG
>JBJFCH010000039.1:0-4080 GCA_051888835.1 Oliverpabstia sp.
GAGCAATCCGTGATCCATTGTCAGGACGTACTTATGTATATCAGGCAATGCGTGTGACCGGTGCAGCAGATCCCACAGTATCTGTAAAGGATACACTGAAAGGAAAATTGCCGCAGAAGAAGCTGGTGAGAGGTGCAGCACATGGTTACAGCTCTTATGGTAATCAGATAGGTCTGGCAACCGGATATGTAAAAGAAGTTTATCATCCGAATTATGTTGCAAAACGTATGGAAATCGGTGCTGTTCTTGGTGCGGCACCAAGACGTGCGGTAAAAAGAGAAAATTCAGATCCCGGCGATATTATTATTCTGTTAGGCGGACGTACCGGTCGTGACGGTATCGGCGGTGCTACCGGTTCATCCAAAGTTCATACAGAAGCTTCTATTGAAGTGTGCGGTGCGGAAGTTCAGAAAGGTAATGCTCCGACAGAACGTAAGATTCAGCGTATGTTCCGCAGAGAAGAAGTCAGCAAACTGATTAAGAAGTGTAACGACTTTGGTGCGGGCGGTGTATCTGTAGCAATCGGTGAACTGGCAGCAGGGCTTCAGGTAAATCTGGATAAGGTTCCGAAAAAATATGCAGGTCTTGACGGAACAGAAATTGCTATTTCCGAATCTCAGGAGCGTATGGCTGTTGTGGTTGACCCGAAAGATGTAGATGAATTCATGAAATATGCCAATGAGGAAAATCTGGAGGCTGTTGTTGTAGCGGTAGTGACAGAAGAACCTCGTCTGGTACTTAAATGGAGAGATAAAGAGATTGTAAATATTTCCCGTGCATTCCTGGATACCAACGGTGCTCATCAGGAGACGGAAGTTCTGGTTGATATTCCAAACAGAGAGGGCAACGTTCTGAAGCGTTCGGAGCAGGCACCGGCAGATACAAAGAAGCAGTGGCTGGATGTACTTGCTGATCTGAATACCTGTTCTCAGAAAGGTCTGGTAGAGATGTTTGATGGTTCGATCGGCGCCGGCAGTGTGTTTATGCCTCACGGCGGAAAATATCAGACTACCGAGACACAGGCTATGGTGGCAAAAGTTCCGGTAATGAATGGGAAAACCAACACGGTAACAATGATGAGTTATGGATTTGATCCTTATGTTTCCAGCTGGAGTCCGTATCATGGTGCAGTTTATGCAGTAGTGGAATCAGTAGCCCGTATTGTGGCTAACGGAGGTGACTATTCTAAGATCCGTTTCACTTTCCAGGAATATTTCCGCAGAATGACAGAAGATCCGGAACGTTGGAGCCAGCCTTTCGCAGCACTTCTGGGTGCTTATGCGGCGCAGCTGGGATTTGGTCTTCCGTCTATCGGTGGAAAAGACAGTATGTCCGGAACCTTTAATGATATCGATGTTCCTCCGACACTGGTATCTTTTGCTGTGGATGTGGCAAAGAAACAGGAGATCATCACACCGGAACTGAAAAAAGCAGGAAGTAAACTGGTATGGATCCGTATTCCGAAAGATGAATATGATCTTCCAAAATACGATGAGGTTATGGAGCTTTACGGAAAACTGCATAATGATATTCTTGCAGGAAAAGTCATTTCCGCATATGCTCTGGATCGTCATGGTATTGCGGCAGCTGTCAGCAAGATGGCTTTTGGTAATAAGATGGGTGTTAAGATTGAGCACAATCTTGATGAAAGAGATCTGTTTGCTCCAGGATTTGGTGATATTGTCTGTGAAGTTCCGGATGGAAAAGTTGGTGAGCTTTCAGTTACTTACACGGTGATCGGTGAAGTGAACGACAGAGCAGCATTTGAATATAAAGACGGAATGACCATTTCCATGGATGAAGCTATGAATGCATGGACAGGCACTCTGGAAAAAGTATTCAAAACCAAAGGTACTGATAATATGGCACCGGTGGAGAGCCCGCTGTACAAGGCAGACAGCATCCACATCTGCAAGAATAAAGTGGCACGTCCTACCGTATTTATTCCGGTATTCCCGGGAACCAACTGTGAGTATGACAGCGCAAAAGCGTTCAAACGGGCAGGAGCGGATGTTATCACAAGAGTGTTTAAGAACCTGACAGCAGAAGATATTCGTGATTCTGTAAACATCTTTGAAGATGCCATCAATCAGGCACAGATTATCATGTTCCCTGGAGGATTCTCCGCAGGGGATGAGCCGGATGGTTCCGCAAAATTCTTTGCTACTGCATTCCAGAATGCAAAGATTAAAGAGGCGGTTATGAAGCTGCTGAATGAAAGAGATGGTCTTGCTCTTGGTATTTGTAACGGATTCCAGGCACTGATTAAGCTGGGACTGGTTCCTTATGGTGAGGTTGTAGGACAGACAGCGGATTCGCCAACACTGACTTACAATACCATTGGACGTCATATTTCCAAGATGGTCTATACGAAAGTGGTTACCAACAAATCTCCATGGCTTCAGCAGGCAGAGTTGGGTAAAGTATATGTAAATCCGGCTTCCCACGGTGAGGGACGTTTCGTAGCAAGCAAAGAATGGATCGACAAACTGTTTGCAAACGGACAGGTGGCGACTCAGTACTGTGATCTGAACGGAAATGTATCCATGGATGAAGAGTGGAATGTCAATGGTTCTTATGCTGCAATTGAGGGTATTACCAGTCCGGATGGCCGTGTACTTGGTAAGATGGCTCACAGCGAGCGTCGTGATGATGCTGTTGCCATGAATATTTATGGCGAACAGGATATCAGGATCTTTGAATCCGGTGTTGCTTACTTCAAATAAATAGATACTAAATAACAGATTAAAAAAGGAACCGTTGTTTTGCGGATGGAATTATAAGCCCGGGAACAGCGGTTCCTTTTAAGGTGATATGATGATTAATGAAAAACAAAAAAGTACAATTGAGAAGTTTGTTGCACGTAATAAAGAACAAACCATTGAATTGGTGAAGACACTTACTTCTATTCCGGCACCTTCTCATCATGAAGAAAGAAAAGCAGATTTTGTGAAAAAATGGTTAGAAGAACAAGGAGCAGAAAGAGTTTTTATTGATGAGGCATGCAATGTGATATTCCCCTATGGATGTGACGAGGGAAAAGAGATTGTTGTGTTCATGGCTCATACAGATGTAGTATTTCCGGATTTGGAGCCATTTACGGTGACAGAAGATGAAGAAAAATTGTATGCACCCGGAATCAAGGATGACAATGCGGATCTGGCCAATCTTTTGATGTGTGTGAAATATCTTCTGGAATACAGACCGGTTATGTCGGTGGGTATATTATTTGTGGCTAATTCCTGTGAAGAAGGACTTGGAAATCTGAAAGGAAGTAAACAGATATTAAAGACTTATAAAGACAGAATAAAAGAGTGTATTTCTTTTGATGGTAATCTGGATGCAATCGTGAACAGAGCTGTGGGTTCCCAGCGCTACCGGATCAGTGTGAAAACTGAGGGAGGCCATTCTTATGGTGCATTCGGAAATGATAATGCGATTTATGAATTGGCCCGTATCATTCAGTCTCTATATGGAGTTCAAATACCAACGAAGGCAAAGACAACCTACAATGTAGGAAAAATCGAGGGTGGAACATCCATCAACACGATTGCACAATCAGCCTCCATGCTGTATGAATTTCGCTCAGAGGACAGAGAATGCCTGAAAATTATGGAGAAAACCTTTGAAGAAGTGATTAATAAGTATCGAGAGAAGGGACTGGATGTGACAGTAGAAATTATGGGAGTTCGGCCCTGTGGAAAAGATGTGGATGAGAAAGCACTGAATGAACTGACTAAAAGGCATTGCCATATCATAGGACAGTTTACCGACAGAAAGATTAAAGTGGGGGCAGGATCTACAGATGCCAATACATTTCTTGCTCATGGGATTCCCGCAAATGTGATTGGAACCGCAATCGGAGGAAAAACCCATACCCGGGAAGAGTGGATTAGAAAAGACAGTCTGGTGACAGGACAAAAGATTGGACTAACCAGTGTATTGTGGTATGGGGCTGAAAATAAAATGGAAATCCTGTAAATCAGGATTTCCAATAAAAAAATAGCGAGAGGGGGATTCGAACCCTCGACACCACGGGTATGAACCGTGTGCTCTAGCCAACTGAGCTATCTCGCCATA
>JBJFCH010000040.1:0-4011 GCA_051888835.1 Oliverpabstia sp.
CGGAAATATTCTTTGAGAATTCAAAAACAGAACGGGCAAAACAATTTTTAAATACTTTTACATTTCATGCAGTAAAAACTGCAGCAAAAAAATAGATGAATTAGATGGGAGATTATTATTATGAAAAATTTGAAATTAAAGAAATTAATAGCATTAGTCGCAGTCGTATCTACAGTCTTTGCATTGGCTGCATGCGGTAATTCAGGAGATGACACTTCTGAAGAAGCGGAAGGTACTTCCGAAAAGACAGAGGAGAGTTCCGATGTTGTTTACCGTACTTTAGATGAGATTAAAGAAGATGGAACCATTAATATCGGAGTATTCTCTGATAAGAATCCATTCGGATATGTGGATGAAAATGGAGAATATCAGGGATACGATGTATATTTCGCAAATAGAATTGGAGAAGACCTGGGCGTAGAAGTGAATTTTGTCTCTACAGAAGCAGCAAATCGTATTGAATATTTGCAGACTGGAAAGGTAGATGTGATCCTTGCCAATTTTACAGTTACTGAGGAACGTGCAGAAGAAGTTGACTTTGCATTACCGTACATGAATGTAGCTCTTGGTGTAGTATCACCGGACAGCAATGTGATCACAAGTCTGGATAACTGGAACGGTGATGATCAGATTATAGTCATTTCCGGTACAACAGCAGAGACTTATCTTACAGAAAATTATCCGGATATTCCGTTGCAGAAATATGATTCTTACGCAACTGCTAAAAATGCACTGGAAAATGGAAATGGTGTAGCATGGGCCAATGACAATACAGAAGTAATTGCATTTGCGCTGCAGAATGAAGGCTATACAGTTGGTATTCCGGAACTGGGAAGCAAAGATACGATTGCACCGGCTGTTTCAAAAGGAAATCAGACACTGTTAGATTGGATCAATGAGGAGATTCAGTCATTGGCAGATGAACAGTTCTTCCACAAAGACTATGATGAAACATTGGTGGATACTTATGGTGAAGATTACAAGGAAGAGCTGGTTGTAGAAGGCGGGGTGACTGAGTAAAACGAAACGTACAGATGAATTATATAAGCGGCGGAGAAGATGCTTCGCCGCTGCTTTGCAATAGAAGAGAAATGGGGGATCATGATGCTGCATATTGAAAATGATGATATAAGAAAGCATCTTTTAGATGGTGATTTTGGATTAGAAAAAGAAGGACATACTGACAGTGAGCGAATACTGTGCTATATCGTGGACAGAATCAATGCAGAACAAGAGTATTTGAAACGTCCTCTGTCACAGGAAGAACGGTTTCAGATTATGGATCAGATTATATGCGAAATAACGGTAGAAAACAAAGTGAACCTTCTGATATATGATGGCGAGATGCTTTATGTTCACACAAATTATAAAAACAGCCTTTATCGATGCCGGAAAGGAAAAGCAATCATTTTTTCTACAAAGCCTTTAGATAAAGATAATTGGGAGAATGTTCCTTTGAATACGTTATTGGCGTATCAGGATGGAAAATTAGTATATACAGGAACGGATCATGGTCACGAATTTAAAGACAGTGAAGAAAAGATGAGACTGTTGTTTCTTGACTATGCAAATCTGTAGAAATATATTTGAGAGGATAAGTCAATGTTAAATCAATTTTCAAAGACACAGTTACTTGATACTGCTTTTATGGATATCCCGTCTCCTTCAAAGCAGCAGTATGAGAAAATAGTAGTTTTGAGGAAATATGTCCGCGAGCTTGGAAGTGTGGCGGTTGCTTTTTCGAGTGGAGTAGATTCCACTTTTCTACTGAAAGTAGCTTATGAAGAATTGGGAAACAAATGTATCGCAGTGACAGCAATGTCCTGTTCTTTCCCTAAAAGAGAACTGGATGAAGCAAAGGCATTTTGCAGGAAAGAAGGTATCCGTCATATCGTGGTGGAATCAGAAGAATTGCAAATAGAAGGATTCTGCCAGAATCCCCAAAATCGTTGTTATTTGTGTAAAAGAGAACTGTTCGAGAAAATCGGAGAAATTGCAGAAAAAGAAAATCTAGAAGCTATTGTGGAAGGTTCAAATCTGGATGACAATGGAGACTATCGTCCTGGTCTTCAGGCTGTTGCCGAACTTGGAATCATAAGCCCGCTTAGAGCATGTGGATTCGATAAGCAGGATATTCGTGTATTATCAAAAGAACTTGGATTGCCTACATGGGAAAAACAGTCTTTTGCATGTCTGTCCTCCAGATTTGTCTATGGAGAAACTATTTCCAAAGAAAAATTATCTATGGTGGACCAGGCAGAACAGCTTCTCTTGGATAAGGGATTTCACCAGGTGAGGGTACGTATCCATGGAAACATTGCCCGTATCGAGATTCTGCCGTTTGAATTTGAAAAGATTCTGCAGTCTGATATTCGTAAAGAAATATATGAGAAATTCCAATCCTTCGGTTTTTCTTATGTAACATTAGATCTTCTGGGATATCGGACTGGAAGTATGAATGAAACGCTTAGTAGGATTGATGGGGATATGATACAGAGATTTTTAAAAGCGTAAGATCCGTGATATAATATGATCGTAAGGAGGGAAGATCATGTTTGAGAAAAAAGTTGTTGTTGTGACGGGTGGCGCCAAAGGAATTGGTAAAACAATCGTTGAGGAATTTCGTAAGGCTGGTGCGGATGTTTGTATCATAGATAAGGAAGAAAATGATTATTTTGTCGGTGATATTGCTTCCAAAGAAACGCTAGAAATGTTTGCTGAAAAGGTAATAAACGAATATGGACATGTGGATTATCTGATTAATAATGCGCTTCCGTTTATGCGAGGAATCAATACGTGTACTTATGAAGAGTTTGAATATGCATTACAGGTAGGTGTAACAGCTCCGTTTTATTTAACGAAGCTGTTTTTGCCATACTTTGCAAAAGGGGCGGCTATTGTTAATATTTCCTCATCAAGGGACCGTATGAGTCAGCCGCAGACAGAAAGCTACACGGCAGCGAAGGGAGGTATTTCTGCCCTTACACATGCGCTTGCAGTAAGCCTTGCAGGGAAAGTGAGGGTGAACTCCATATCACCTGGCTGGATTGATACAACATATTCGGAATATAGAGGTCCTGATGCCACACAGCAGCCAGTACACAGAGTCGGTAATCCTATGGATATCGCGAACATGGTGTTATATCTGTGCTCTGAAAAGGCGGGGTTCATTACCGGAGAAAACGTATGCATAGACGGAGGAATGACAAAGCAAATGATTTATCATGGTGATTTTGGATGGGAGCTCTTTTATTAATGGTATCAAATTCATTAATAAACTTTTGATTTGCCTATCAAAGTATTTATGCTATAATAATTAAGGAAGGAAATAATAATTCCAGACTGTGAAAAAAAGTATTTCCGGGCTTAAATGATATGATTGACATAAAATTGGAAATATTATAGTAATTTTGGAGGTAACAGATGGCTAAGAAAGAAGTTACAAAAACTACAACTGAGAAAAAAGCTCCGGCGAAAAAAACTACGAAAAAAACTCCGGCAAAGACAGCTGCGGTAAAAGTGCAGGCAGAAGCCGTTGAAGAAGTAAAAACAGAAGAGCCAAAGGTAGAAGAGGCTAAGGTGGAAGAACCAAAGGCTACAAAGGCTAAAAAAGCTACAAAGACGACGAAAGCTACAAAGGATACGAAAACTGCAAAAGCTGCGAAAACTACGAAAACTACGAAAACTACAAAAGCCACAAAAGCTACGAAAACTACAAAAGCTGCGGCTGCAGAAGGTGAAAAAGAAGAACCGAAGAAAAAGACGGTGAGAAGAACAAAAAAATCGGCAGAGGAAGTAAAAGTTGAAGAGCCGAAAGTAGAAGAAGTAAAAGCAGAAGAACCGAAAGCAGAAGAGCCGAAGGCTGAAGCTATAGAAGAAGTAAAAGCAGAAGAACCGAAGGTTGAAGTGGTAGAAGAAGTTAAGGAAGTTGAGCAGGAAGTTATGGAAGAACCAAAATATGAAATGTACACAACTCCGAGAAGAAGTATTGCGTTTATTGGATCTGAATGT
>JBJFCH010000041.1:0-3974 GCA_051888835.1 Oliverpabstia sp.
ACCAGCATTCTCTCGCTCATGAAAACTACCTCCCGCAAAATAATTTCTAACATATTTTCTATAATCATTTTAAAGGAAGATTTCCATTTTGTCATTGAACCAGTAGTATAAAATAGAACATCACCCCATCCTCTCCACCGCACCTAAAATCAGTTCCGGCTCCGTCAAATGAATATAATGTCCACTATGTTCAGCCTGCAGATAGGTCGAATCCTTGCTGAAATCAAGGTATTCTTTCATGATACTCTGCCACATATTCTCGATTCTGGTTGCAAACTCACGAGAGTTATTCCCGAACTTCATACTTTCCTCAATGGCGAACTGAGAAGAGTGGGTAATCAGGGTAAGAGGAATATCCGGAAAATCCCCTTTTTCCATCAAGTCCTGCAGGTTGTCTTTTTCGTGGGCACAAAGATATTCCTGATAACAGGTCTGTAAATGAGTTCGATTTGTATAACTGTTTAAAATCACATCTGTATCTTCTTTGGAAAAATCAGCGTAGTAAAGAGGCGGTGCATTTTTCATCATTTTTTTAGTAAGCCATCCCAGCCGAAATTTTGCAAACTTGTCCATAATAAGAAGGTTCTGGCTCTTATCCACGCCGGATTGCTGATATTCTTTTTTTGAAAGCTGTTCTTTGAAAATGTAATCTTTCGCAGAGAAAGGATCCACCAAAATGACCCCTTTTACTTCTTTGGGATACATTCGGATATATTGTTGCGCATAAAGCCCGCCCTGTGAATGTGCAATCAAGATGATTTTCGTGTCATGACCTATATTTTCGAGTAATTCATGAAGTTCATTTGCAATTGTTGATGGTGTTCTCCGGGCTGCGCCCGACCGGCTCCTTCCTACTCCTGCACGCTCATAAAGAAGCACACCGCCTTCTTTCTTCAGCTTCTGTGCAAAGGCAAACCATTCTTCCACACAGGCCCCAAGTCCCATTTCAATCACAAATCGGACTGGTTCCTGTCCTATTATTTTATAGTACTGCATACCTTACTCCTTTCCAAAATATCTGTCAAAGCTTCATAATCCTCTTCACGAAAGAGTTTCAGAAATCTTTCCAGAAAATATGTTTCATACCGGTCATGTTCCCTGTTCACTTTCTGCCCCAGATCAGTCAGCATTAATAATTGCTCCCGTCCATCCTGAGGATTCTGTTCTCTTGTAAGATAGCCTCTTTTTACCAGTCTGCTAACGGCTGTGACAACGGTTGTCTTAGGAAGATTCAGCCTGATACTGATTTGTTTTGCCGTCTCGCCCGGATGTTTGGAAAGCTGCACAATAATAGAAATGTCATTGGTACATAAGGAAAGAAAATCACTGTAATCTCCCGATGAAAATATTTCCTGATTGATTTCTGCCAACTGATGCATCAGCTCTTCCAGATACATTTCCAGTCTTTGATTTTTCATAATAGGTAATCTCCTTTAAATAGAACGATATTCGTTCTATTATTTTATAAAAAATAATTATGACTGTCAAGAAATGATCCTCTCACTTAGCGAAACAATTTGCCGCAAATTCCCTGACAGTCATTCTTCCGTATTATCTATCCAGATTTCGGGCTATGGTCCTGAGTACTTCTTCCATAACAAGCGGTTTGAAATGATATATTCTTTTACAAATAATAACTTACAATTTCCTGCTCTAACTTCACATCGTGTTCCAGCATATACGATACCACTTCTTTATATTCATGATGTCTTTCCAGTGCCCTTAAGCGTTTTCTGTCATTTTCTGAAAGAGTTAACAGACAGTTTTCATATTGAGGATTATCAAGCTCTGCAACCGACATTTTATACACCTGAAATGGTACCCCTGTAATTTTACAAAGATTTTCATGAATATAAAAGCCACCGGCATCAATATCACCAAAGTGAAAATATGTTACCGTTGGATTATCTTCATATATTTTCTTCAAAAAGTCCCTTTGAAAACGGTTTGCATAACCGCCCAGATAAAAATATGACGTATGATCTTCGTGGCATCTCATATAGGATGTCTTGTTCTCCACAGTGATAAACCTTTGATCCTGAATGATAATCTTTTCTATGTTCTCTAATTCATCTGTGTAAAACTCTATCCCATTTCGAAATCCATTTAAATGGAACTTCTCCTTCTCTTTAAAAATGATGATATTTCCTTTTAAACAGATTTTCTGCTTTTCTTTCACAATATGATACTCTCCGAGTATTTCATCGTTAAGCTCATTCTCTTCGCAAATTTTGCCATGATAGTTTCGAATCATTCGGCACACATCATCCAATGTATTCTCTTCCAGGTATTTTGAACTTCCGTAAATAAACATAGATGCTTCCCGGATATATAACGGTTCTTCATTTTGTTCCACAAATATCAATGCTTTTAAAATATCTTCTATCCGTTTATAATCTTTTGGCACCGTATTTTTGTCCAGACTCGCCTGAAGTTTTGCGCATTCCCGGCTGGCAACCGGAGAACGGCCGTTATATTTGGCTATGATTTCTTCCACACATTTCATTTTCTGATGCTTTGACTCATATTGATAGTGTTCTGCCAGAAATTCCTCGATCTCCTCAACTTTTTCATCAATCAGATAAATGACAGAGATTTCATTACTGAATTTATGCTTTTCATAAGTCAGGTAACCCTTGTTCTGATACGTAGCAGCAATTTCATTAATCGCATTGATCTGCTCTAAATCCCCATCATTGCGATCATATCCTTTATACAACATGGTCGGTTTTATCTGAGTTCTTCGGTTAATCCGTCCCATTCCCCTGTCTTTTTTGCTCTTTCTGTATTTTTCAACCAATAATACCAGCATTTTTTCTTCATAATTATGCATATGCTTTCTCCTCATGGAACTGTACAATGCCAAGCTGCATATTATCCGGCCTTACACGAAGCACCGGCAAAATTACTTCACATTCATTTCCGATGGATTCTGTCTTATCCGGTGAGCAAAAAATGACCTGCAGATTCTGTTGCCTCATAAAATCCAACATTAGCTTAACATTTCCCGGATCCATTTTCGCAAAAGGTTCATCAATAAATACCAGTCTGGAAGAATTTACTTTCTGATTATAAATCATGAGCAAAGCGGAGGATAAAATCAACAAATACGGAATCTGGACCTCTGCACCTGAATTAAATCCTGTCTGGCGCGACAGCTTTGCACGATCCAATATGTGATTGCTCATAAGAATCTCGTATGTCATATAATTCCGATAATCAGCAAAACGGGCTATTGTCTCATCATTATTTTTTTCAATGATGCGATTAATAATTTGTTTCAGTTCCTTTTCCAGCTGCTCCCCTTCTTCATCTGAGATCGAAGTCAGCATATCAAACGTCATCTGATCCGTAGTGCCGCCCAGTTTTTCACGTTCATCCAGATATTTTGCATATTCAATAATTTTTGCATACTCAGATCCATCTTTCACATAACGAACATCAAACTGATATCGGGTTGAAAAATTTAATTTTGACAGTTCCAGATTCATCTGTTTCAAATCATCTCTCGCATTCTCACAGGCTTTTAAGATGGTCAGCACAAATTCATTTTTGAAAATATCTTCATATCGTTTCGTCTGAGCATCCAGCTTTTCACGAATTTCCTGAAGATTATCCATCCAAATCCTGTCTTTTCGCTTCGCATATGCCTCCCGGTCAGTTTCTCCCACCGGCATCGAGCCGTCCGGATGTTTTCCATTATATCCTGTCTGTAATGCAATCAAGTCCTGTTTATGCTGTTCTATACTTCTTTTCAATCTGCTTCTCGTTTCGGGAACCATGATCCCACCCATACCGGCATTTCCGTTTTCCACATACCTGTCATAGGCCTCGACCGCTTTTTGCACGATCGTATAGGAAGTAATCTCAAACTCCTGATATGCTTTTTCTTCGATTTCAAGTTCTGCTTTTTTTCTTTCTATGTCTTCCAAACATACCTGAATTCTTGTATCCAGCCTGCTGTATTCGCTCAC
>JBJFCH010000042.1:0-3964 GCA_051888835.1 Oliverpabstia sp.
TTTTCTACCGCATGTACAACAACTGCTGCAGGTTCAATTAAAAGTCTGGAATCCAGATCCTGCATATCGGAAACATTAAAGATAACTCCTCCTTCATTGATCTTGATATACTCACCAAACCAGCCATTAAAGAAATGATCCTCACCCGGAAGTAACCCAAAGATTTCTCCACCATCGCATAGATGGATATGCTCTGGATCTTTTTTACAAGTATCGCATACACCGCATGGTTTTAACCCTGTTACGATCTTATCGCCAACTTTCAGCGGTTTTCCAGAATAATCCACCGTTACATTCTTCCCAATTTTAACAATTTCACCTGTTCCCTCATGTCCAAGCTGAATCGGAATGTATCCAAACGGATCTCCCTTATACTCATGTACATCTGTTCCGCAAATACCACAACCTTCTACTTTAACCAACACTTCGTTGTCATTAATCTCCGGCACCGGCAGTTTGCGGATTTCAATCTGCTTTTCTCCAGTTAATACTGCTACCTTTGCTGTTGTTTTGATTTCACTCATTGTAAAATCCTCCTTTGTTTTTTATTTTTCACATGATTCCATCATGGAAATTTTTACTCTATAAGTCTTCTTTTCTCCCGGATTTAAGAATTTCAGCATTCCTGTCTTTCTCATCACATCACGTCCATCCGGGTAACAATTACCGCATTCCAGACCGAGCACATAATCTCTGACTCCCATCATCTTCCATTCCACAAATCCGTCCAGTTCCGTTGCATCAAAAGAAATATTCAGCCCCATTCCCAGCTTCGGCTGAAAGACAGAAGCTCTTCCTGCCTCACCTGCAAATTTATGATAATAACAACGTTCCTGATATCCAACTGTCGGTTTTTCCATATGCATCCATTTTTCTATATCCTCTGCCGCATGGTTGTCCCGTGGCAAAACCTCCATCGATGGTATTTTTACAATGCTGTCTTCATCCAGCAATGGATATCCCATATTCATATGATAAAGAATCTCAACAGGCTCTGTTTTATCTCCTGTATTACAGATCGTATCACAGATTTCGAAGGAATTTTCCCTGGTAGAGACCCGGATCTCACGTTCCATCCGAAGCTTTCTGTCAAAGATGGTTTCATCTTTTACAACGGTATGAATAACGAGACCAGCATCGTCTTCGGTCCAATAGGACTGCTCGCAGGGCAGATTAGCTATGGAACCGTGAAGAGGGAGCTCTTCTCCTTCATCACAGCATGGTGAACCCACCGCCTGAAGACCACAGGTTGTAAGAAATCCCGCCGTAAAGGTCCTCAGCCAGTTTGATCCAATACTGTCGTAATAAGCCGGCGCTGCGTAACCGCAGGGCGACATATAGCTCATGTTGATTCCTTTATAACGCAATCTGGTAATATCACCGCATCTGTCAGGAGAAATGGTCAGCATAAGTCCCCTTCCGTTATTCACTTCATAGAGACGCATACCATCTCCTTTTCCTCCCACCAGACGATGCTCTTCTATTCCATACAATTGTGTATCATGTCCTATATATGGATTCATTTTTTCTCACCCTTCCCAGACAATCTGAACCATTATATCAGTGGTCTGACTGCCTGATAAATATGCTGATAGTTTTCATATAGTTTCATATACTTCTCATGCATTTCCGGTCTTGGTTCATAGGTTTTAATCTCCTCTACCATATGATTCGCAGCATCCTGCAGATCGCGAAACAGTCCTATCGCAATTCCAGTCAGCATAGCACTTCCCACCGTTCCGGCATCGACGGTTTTTAACGCAATGATAGGAATATCCAGTATATCCGCCTTCATTTGCATCCACTGTGCCGAATGTGCGCCGCCACCAGTAGCATGAAGCTTTTTAAAACGAATTCCTGAGCTTTTCAGAGCTTGCATGTTCAGATACATTTCATAGACAACACCTTCCATACAGCCCCGGTAAATATCCGCTGTCGTTGTTGCCGTTGTAAGCCCCAGAACAGCCCCTTTGGATCCGGTATCCATATAAGGAGTTGCAGCACCTGCAAAATGAGGCAGTATCAGAAGCCCACTTGGACTCTCTTCTTCCTTCTGATTCGCATAAACCTTTTCCAAATACTCATTGACAGAAATCCCCTGTTCTGTCGCCAACTCTATTTCTTTTTTTGCCAGCGTCTCCGTACACCACTGCATCAGGGCTCCCCCGGTGTAAGAAAATGCATATGCAACATATTTCCCCGGTATTACATAAGGCACTACAGAAAAATATCCTTGATACATAACGTCAATATCCGGTATCTGATCATACACCGGAGTAATGCATTCTACTGTTCCAGCCCCATCCACGGCTACAGAGCCGTCAAAAGCACCTGCACCTACAGCAGCTGATACCTGATCGTGGCTCACTGAAACTACCTTTGTATCCCGGCCAAGTCCCGTCTTCTGTACTGCTGCAAGACTAATCGCCCCGGCAACACTTCCGGTCGGCACAGGTTTTGCCATCAGCCCCATATCAATCCCTGCCGCCTCAAATATTTCCTGACTCCAGCAGAGATTTCGGATATCAAATGCCATCGTTCTGGTGGCAAGAGAATAATCAATCTGTGCATTTCCCGTCAAATGGTAGACTACATAATCTTCCATCAAAAAAATCTTACGTGCAGAAGAATATACCTCTGGCTGATTCTTCTTGATCCACATGATTTTGGAAATACTGTACATCTCATGCGGACGGAGACCCGTAATATTCGCGATCTCTCGTTCTCCGAGTTTTTCAACCAGTTCCCGGCATTCTTCCTTTCCTCGCGGATCCGTATAGAGCATAGCAGGATGAAGAGGTTCTCCCGTCTCATCCACACAGACAAAAGTCTCTCCAAAGCTGGTAACGCCGATTCCTGCAATATCCGGGTACTTTTCCGCCATTTCCCGAATGGAAGCATAGACCCCGTCCATTACAGCAGAAATATCAATTTCATGCCCTCCAACCGTCCGCTTCACCGGATAATCCCGATATGCCTTGTCCAGATTTTTTCCAGTCTCATCAAAAACCGTACATTTGCAGCCTGTTGTGCCGATATCTAATCCTGCAATTTTCATGCTGCATTCCTCCTAAGCGGTAGATGGTTCGAGTCTAAATCTTGAAAAAACTGAATATTTCTGTTATAGTTTATGCGTATGTCCCAGTAGCTCAGTTGGATAGAGCACACGCCTCCTAAGCGTGGGGTCGGAGGTTCAAGTCCTCTCTGGGACGCCAGAAACAATGCTGTAAGCCTTTGTTTTCAAGGGTTTACAGCTTTTTTTATTTAGCCGTAAATCGACACAGGAACCATCTTACTTTGTTTTGAGGACATGTGATTGTTTATGAGGTGTGATGTATATTTTGCTAATTGGATACGAACAAAAATGTAACCCTTGCTAATGAAAATCGGATTTTTGCTAATTTGAGGTTTCAGACCGCTTTCTGCCCCGCAATCAGCGCCGCCAGTGTACTTGCAAGCTCTGGCGACTTTTGGAGCTGATCGATCAATGCAGCCAGATCAATGGTCTGCGTCTGAGGCTGCTCCTGCGGGGGCTTGACGCTCCGTAAATCAGGATTGGCGTAGAAGGCGCTCTCAAATTTCTGTGCGTTAATCTTCCGATCTTCATCGAGAATATGAGCATAGACCTTTGTGATCATATCGATCTCCGCATGGCCAGTGTCGCCCTGCGTTGCCTTCAGATCACCGTGGTTGAGCTTCAGCTTGTAGGTTGTGCTGGAATGCCTGAGCGAATGAAATACTACGTTCGGCAGTCCAGCCTTTTCCTTCAACAGAGAAAACTCTTTCTCGATGATTCGGTTTTCACATGGCCTGCCATTGGGTAAGGCAACTACCAAATCGAAGTCCTGATATTCATCACCGAGAAAATCTTTCAGTTCCTGCTGAGACTTTTTCCACTCCCGAAGAATGTAGGCAACCGTTTTAGGCAGCCATACTTTGCGGATACTGGAATCTGTCTTGGGCT
>JBJFCH010000043.1:0-3757 GCA_051888835.1 Oliverpabstia sp.
ATGTGAGATTTTTATTGTAATTGGGATCTCCATTTTTCAAAATATCAATCCAGCGATTTCTCATAAATTCTATTTCACCCTGAAAACGACGAACTTTTTCTTCACTGTCTTCTGTTCCCCTGGATTTGGATTCATAATGGTACAATTCCACTTTCGGATTATAAACTACCAAATATCCCTCCTGCACCGTCCGAAGGCAAAGATCCACATCATTGAAAGCCACGGTCAGCTTTTCCTCAAAACCGCCCAGCTTTTCAAATACCTCTTTTTTCATCATCATGCACGCAGCAGTCACTGCACTAAGATCCATCTGAATGGATGCCTTATGCAGATATCCGGTTCGGGAACGAGGCATATTTAAAAAAGCATGCCCGGCAATTCCGCCGATTCCGATAATGGTTCCCGCATGCTGAATGGTATCGTCCGGATAGTACAGCTTTGCACCAACAATCCCAACTTCTTTTCGCTGACAATTTCCCAGCATCTCCTCCATCCATCGGGGATTGATTACTTCCACATCATTATTAAGAAACAGCAAATATTCACCCTCGGTTTCTTTCTCTCCAAAATTATTAATTGCCGAGTAATTGAATGTCCCCTGCCATGTAACAATCCTGACATTCGATCGTTTTTCGAGTTCTTTATAATAAGCAAAAGTCTCCGGCTCTACACTGTTATTTTCTATGATAACAATCTCGTAATTGGTATATGTGGACTTTTCAAATACCGAATCCAAACACTTCTTTAATGTTTCTTTCTGGTCCTTGTTCGGTATCAGAATCGAAATCCGTGGATTTCCTATCACCGGATACTCCACCTGGTAAAATCCCAGGTCTTTCGTATGACTTACGATCCCTTCCACACCATTTCTTGCAAGATTTCCTTCAATAGCCCGTTTTCCCGCCTCAAACGCATACATCTTGCTGGCCGGATTATCTGCTGTGGAAGCTTTATGTGTTCTCCAGTGGTATAAAACTTCCGGAATATGACAGATTTCTTTCGCCTGCTCCACACATCGGAAAATGAAATCATAGTCCTGAGCCCCGTCATATTCTTTCCGGAACCCTCCCACTTTTTTAACCAGTGCAGTCCGCACCACAAAAAAATGGGTAATATAATTATTAGAACGCAACAGATCCAGATTGAAATCAGGTTTAAAATGCGGCTGAAAGTGTTCACTCAGATCCGTCGTCACTTTATCTTCATCCGTATAAAAAACATCTATGGTATCGTCGCAATTGAACGCTTCCGCCATCCGGTAAAGTGCCTGAGGTGCCAGAAGATCATCATGATCCAAAAGTCCCACAAACTCTCCGGTAGCCATAGAAAACGCTTCATTGGTATTTTCTGCGATCCCCAGATTTTCATCCAGATTCTTGACGCGAATCCGGTCATCCAGACGGCTATACCGTTCCAGTACTTCCTTCATCTCTTTTTCTTCCGGGCTGGCATTCGCTATACAAAGCTCCCAGTTGGGATAGGTCTGGTTTCGCACAGAATCAATCATCTGTTCCAGAAAAAGTATCGGGGTTCGATACGCAGGGACTACCACACTAAATACCGGTTTGCTTTGAAACGTATGTTTTTTCTGCCTCTCCAGTTCAGTGTCTGCCGGCTTGTGCTTTTCAAACCAGGGACCGTAAGGAACTTCTTCCGGTTCCATACGCTCACAAAGACGCACCCAAAATTCTTTCGGACCATAGTGTTTCAAATAGCGCAGTCCTTTTTGAATGTTATATGGTTTTATTTTTTTCATATAGTGCAGCAGCTTGCCTGCATCCATAAATATTCCTCCTGATATTAATTATCACGCAAATACAATTCCCCCATATTTGCTGCTCAATACTGAAAATGATTCAGTGCCTTCACCACTTCAGCTGCTTCCTCCAGACTCAGGCTGAAATACATAGGCAAGCGGAGAATACGCTCACTTTCTTTTGTAGTATAAACGTCTTCCCCATGAAATCTTCCAAACTTTATTCCCGCTTTTGCAGAATGAAGGGGTACATAATGAAATACACCCAAAATCCCCTGTTCTTTCAAATAGGCAAGCAACCTTGTTCTTGTTTCCAGATCTTTAACTTTTATATAATACATATGAGCATTATGTGTAGCATACTCAGGTACATATGGCTGTTCAATCAACCCTCTTTTTGCAAGGGGAGCCAGATTCTCATCATAATAATTCCAGATTGCCAGCCGTTTTTCATTGATTTTCTCCGCTTCCTCAAGCTGAGCCCACAGATAAGCTGCATTCATATCACTGGGCAGATAAGAAGAACCATATCCCACCCAGGTGTACTTGTCCACCTGTCCCCGGAAAAATTTGCTCCGGTTTGTTCCTTTTTCACGCAGTATCTCTGCCGGTTCCAGATACTTTTCATCCTGAAAGAGGATTGCTCCACCCTCTCCCATAGAATAATTTTTCGTCTCATGAAAACTGTAACATCCAAAATCTCCGATTGTTCCCAGTGCTTTCCCTTTATAATACGCATTCACTCCCTGGGCTGCATCCTCAATCACTTTAAGATTATATTTTTGGGCGATTGCCATAATCTCATCCATGGCACAGGCTACACCGGCATAATGTACAGGAACGATTGCCTTTGTTTTATCCGTGATTGCTGCTTCAATCTTTGTTTCATCAATATTCATCGTATCCGGCCGGATATCTACAAATACACAGGTTGCACCACGCAATACAAATGCATCCGCTGTTGACACAAATGTATAAGAAGGCATGATCACTTCATCTCCCGGTTGGATATCTGCCAGATATGCAGCCATCTCAAGTGCATGCGTACAAGAAGTGGTTAAAAGCACCTCTTTCGTCTGAAAATGCTCTTTCATCCATGCAGAACACTTTTTCGTAAACGGACCGTCTCCACAGATCATACCATTCTGTTCAACAGCTTCCCGGATATATTCTGTTTCTTTTCCCACAAAAGGGGGTCTGTTAAAACTTATCTTCATTCTTTTTCCTCAATCTCCCCATCAAACAGTATAAATTAATATCCCAATCACAATAATAATATTGCCTATCAACTTGCCTTTCGTTATCTTCTCTTTTAAAATCACCCATGAAAAAATAAGCACAAATACATACGTGGCCGTATCAATCACCGGTCCAAACCGCATGTCTACCTGAGTATAACAAAAGGTATTCAGCAGAAGAACTCCGAAAAAAATTCCATATGCCACAATTACCCGCCAATTCAGATATTCTCTTATGGGATTTTTGTATGTAATATTTGCACTCTGTTTTAAAAGCACCTGTGAAATGGCCGAAAAAAAAGTTCCTGCCAGCATCAGTAACATAAACAATCTATTCATACCGCTGCACCATCCAGACCCCGATCAGTACCACAAGAATTCCTATGATATTCTGTACGGAAAGATTTTCATGAAATATAACCACTGCCCAGATCTGGGACCATAAAAGATATACACTTTTATTCGCATAAGCCGTTGATAAAGAAAATTTTTTAATCACCTGCTGCCAGGCTATGGCATAAATACCACAATTGGCTATCATCAGAAAGCCGAATACATATAACATGATACCTTTTAGCCCATTTTTGTTATACTCCATAGACGCCATCTTCGAAAACACACTGGTCAATGAGAACAGCAAAATATTCAAATGCAGCTGTATGTAATCTTTCATCTTTGCCATTATTTCTCAGCTTCTCTCTTTTTAGTGAATTAATTAAAAGCTATTATACCACTGAACCTGTATTGCTTCAAGAATTGTTTT
>JBJFCH010000043.1:3857-23003 GCA_051888835.1 Oliverpabstia sp.
GAATTAATTAAAAGCTATTATACCACTGAACCTGTATTGCTTCAAGAATTGTTTTATTACCTTGAAATAGATTGGTGAAAATGATATGATGAGACAAGGGACAAAAGATGAGAATATCATCCCATTTGTTGGAAAACTCATATGATTAAGAATAGTTAATTACATAATTTAAAATTTAAGAGAACTGAGGAAAATACTATGTCACTATATTCTGTTGTAGTTCCGGTATATAATTCGGAACACACCCTGGAAGAACTCTATATACGACTGGAAAAAGTCTTTCGTGAAACGATCCGCCAGCCCTTTGAGCTGATTCTTGTTGATGACGGCTCCAAAGATCGTTCTTTTGAAGTCATGCAAGAACTTAGAAAAAAAGATTCCCGTGTCAGAATCATTCAGATGGCACGAAATTTTGGACAGCATCCTGCTCTATTATGTGGATTTTCTCACGTGAAAGGTGATTTTGTTATCACTATGGACGATGACCTGCAGCATCCGCCGGAAGAAATCCCGAAAATGATTCATGTCATGAACAATCGGGATGATGTGGATGCGATCATTGCCAGTTACGAGGGCCGAAAGCACAATCCTATCCGCAGACTCGGAACAAAAGTTTCCGTCTGGGCAACCTCCAAGATGCTTGGGAAAGACCCGGATCTTCAGATTACAAGTTTTCGTCTGATCCGGCGTTTTCTGGTAGATGCAATGGTACAGACAAACATTTATAAGCCTCAGATCGGCAATCTTCTGGTTTTGACTTCCAACCGGATCATCAATGTTCCTGTACAGCACGCAGCACGGGCTTACGGAAAAAGTGGATATTCTTTCCGGCGTCTGGTAAAAGATTTGCTCTATGATATTACCTCTCACTCCGCATTTCCGCTTCTTTTGGTGCGAAATCTGGGAATTTTCAGTTTTCTGGTGAGCCTGGTCATGGGTATCTTCTTTTTTGCCCGATACTGTATCTATGGTACTTCTGTAGAAGGCTGGACTTCTCTGATGCTGGTAATGCTTGCATTTTTTGGTATTACTTTGCTTTCCATCGGAATTATCGGTATTTATCTGATGAATATATTAAATGAATCAAAAAAGATGCCACATTACGTAGTACGTCAAAAAGACGTATGATTGATATGTGATTATTCTACAGGAGAATCCGCAATATGAAAAAAGAAATTGGCGGGTATATGGAACTGGAAGAGTTTTCCGGCCAAGAATATTACCCGGAACTTTATAAAGTAAATCTCGGGCGCACCGCCCTTTTGTGGCTGTTGGAATCCAGAAGCTGCAAAAAGCTTCTGCTCCCGTATTTTTTATGTGATTCTGTCATCGACGCCTGCAAAAATCATGGAATCGATCTGGAATTTTATCATCTGGATCCTTCACTGACGCCTATTCTTTCCCGTCCGAACGGCTTGAAAGAAGGGGAATGGCTGTATCTGGTCAATTACTATGGACAACTTACAGATCAGAAAATCCGATATTTTCAGCAGACATACGAAAGAATCATCGTTGACCATACCCATGCCTTTTATCAGGCTCCTCTTTCCGGAGTTGATACCCTGTATTCCTGCCGTAAGTTTTTCGGGCTGAGCGACGGAGCCTATCTGGCTACTGATGCCAGATTAACGGTTGGAAAAGAAATAGATCGTTCCAACAAACGAATGGAACATATTCTCGGACGCTATGAAGAAGACGCCGGTACTTATTATCAGAAAATGTTGGATAATGCATCTGCCTATCATCATATGGAAATCCGCCGGATGTCCCGATTAACGCAGAATCTGCTTAGGGCTATTGATTATGATTTTGCAAAGACACGGAGAGAAAAAAACTATCAGCTTCTCCGGGAACTGCTTCCATCGGACAATCCATTTACGAAAACAGTACCCGAAGGACCATTTGCGTATCCTTATTATCATCCGGAAGGAATCAAGCTGAGAAAACTACTGGCTGCCGAAAAAATATTTGTTCCCACAAACTGGTCTAATGTTCTTCGTGATATGCCCGAAGACAGTCCGGAACATGACTGGGCAGCCAATATTCTTCCCCTTCCCTGTGATCAGAGATATGGAGAAGAAGAGATGAGATATCTTGCTGAGACACTCCATAGCTTAGAATGTAATTTATAATATAAGATGAGTATTTTATGAAAGGATTTTACTATGACACATCGTCTTCTTGTATTAGGTACCCTGGGTGAATTTGTACAACTGGTACAAAAGGCCAAAGCCCGTGGTATCTACACGATTGTATGCGATGGATATCCGGATGGACCGGCCCGTCAGTATGCTGATGAAAATTATGTAATCCCTGTCACGGATATTGATGCAGTAGCATCTCTGTGTGAAGAAAAGGGGGTAGACGGTATTATTACTTCTTTTTCCGATCTTCTTTTGGAATGTATGGTAAAGATTGCCGACAAAGCCGGTCTCTCCTGTTATCTGAGACCGGAACAGCTTTCCTGGTATAGGGATAAAGCTGAAACAAAAAAAGCGTTGAAAGAGCTTGGACTTCCGACACCTGGATTTCGTCGGATTCCTGTAAAATATTTTACCGATTCAGCCAATGATTATTTACTTAGGGAATATCTGCAGGGTCTTTCTTTTCCATTGGTGACAAAGCCACTGGACAAATATGGTTCCAGAGGAATTTATGTGGTGTATGATATGGAAGAACTGAAAAACGCCGCTTCCCAAACCGCAGAATTTACCGATTTGGATGAGATTCTTGTGGAAGAATATAATACCGGATATGAGTTTAATATGATGACATGGGTTCTTGACGGTGAAGTACAGATTATCAGCATCGCTGATCGGGAAAAAACAGAAATCGGTGCCGGTGAGATTCCGATCAGTACCCGGAATGTCTATCCATCATGCCTGTACAGCCAGGTAGCCCAACCGGCAAAGGATTTGCTCCAACATTTTATCTCCCGAACCGGACAGACCGATGGTGCACTTTCTATGCAATTTTTCTGGAGACCGGATCAGGGAATTCAGGTATGTGAAATTGCCGCCCGTTTTTTCGGATATGAACACGAACTAACCGATATCTCTTTTGGATTCAATATAGAAGATTTGCTTCTTAATTATCTCTATGACAGGGTTTCTTTGAAAGAAATGTTAAGAGCTCATCACCCGGATTCCCCCATCCGCCATGGTGCAGTGCTTTATTTTCAGGGAAAATTGATGAAAATCGCTGACCTTTCTGCCGCAAAGAAACTGGCAGAACATCCTGCTGTGGTAAATCCCTGGATTTTTTACAAAGAAAATGAGCACATTATCGCTCATGGGCCAAATCCTTATGTGGCATTGTATTATGTATCTTCTAAAAGCCGGGAAGAATTGGATCAGATTTCAGAACAATTTTTCCATGATATGACGATAACCGATACAGAAGGAACTGAAGTACTGTATAAAAACCGGATACCTGTGTATCCTGAAATCCATTAAAAAAAGACGGTAAACGATTTGCATGTATATTACAAATACAAAGCAAATAGTTTACCGTTATTTTATGAGTAATTAGGTGCATATACCACAAAATATACCATCACCGATGATAGAATCACTGCTGCTGTTCCTGCCTGGAAACATATTTTTCGTATTTTTACATTTCTCACAAGCTTTTTCAGCAGACAATCATATCCCAAAGTAACAAAGTACATAATTGGAACCAATGACGGTATAATGTATCTTCCCTGAGCCTGAAAGTCACTGGCATATGCATAATAAACTAACAGAATACATGGAATTATTGCTGCCAGCACCATACATAACCGCATCAGATTCTCAGCATTCCACACTCTTTCATGCCGGTATGTTTTTATCACAGTAACTCCCCATTCATCTTTAAGTATTTCCTCGGATACTTTTTTACTGGACACATCAAAATGTTTTCTCAGGCAGAAACAATTACCGATTACTCCGAAAAACAGGAACAGCAGATAACCTTTACTCCATACTTCAGGCATAAAAATATCCATATGTCCAAAAGTACCTACAAAACTCATCATTACGGTAACCAGCCAATTATGATTCCAGGCTCCCGGAATCCACATCATCATCTGATAGATACTCATGCCCATCGAGCTTGGTGTCTCCCGATTAGAAGGTCTCAATTCTTCAATCGCATACATCTCCGCATATTGGCTTGACGTACTCATACCAAGGATATCCCCATCATACAAAACAGCATTTCGGATAAACCACCAACCTGTCAATACAAATACAATCCCCAGCATCAGGATGCCTTTTTTGAACATTTCCTGATAATTCCACTGTTTTTCCCCGCACTTCAACATCATCCCTACAAAAAACAGAGCGCTGCATAAAAGAAAACCATATGCATTATAATAAGAAAGTGCACAGATGGACATTGCCACAGCAAGCTGAACGCAAACTTTGTTTGTCCATCCCTCCTGTACCGCCCGTACCCAACAATAGATGATCCAGGCCGTAGAAAACAGGGCAATCGAATCCATATTGATATAGGAATGAACAAACACTGCACCCGGCAAAAAACTTACCAAAGCCGCAAACAACCATGCCGCTTCTTTTTCGAAGATACGTTTTCCGATTTTCAAGGCAAAAAAGGCTGTCAGCGTGCCAAAAATCACATTCACCAGACGCATGGACATATAAATAGCTGTAAAGCTGTCCGTGAAAATAGAAGTAATCTTACCAAACACAGCCGCGATCATATAGGTTGTAATCGGGTTAAACGCATAGGAAATTCCCCAGTTTGCATTACGAATCGCCGGGTCACGGCCATCCGGCAGTGTCCCATGATCCATAATATATTCTGCTATCTGAAACCTCATGCTTTCATCAGGTGAAGCATCAAAAGGTGCTTTTCTTGCCCACATAAATGTGAAAATAAATACTGCTGTCAAAAACAGGATTTCCAGAATAGTTTCAAAGCGTTCCGGATTCTTCTTTTCATATGCTTTCAGAGTTGAATCTGCCATGGCACTCCTCTTAATACTCAATTTCTTTCAGATAACGACTGAGTGCATCCTGCCAGGTTGGAAGGCGTTTGAAACCATGTTCATCCAGCTTCTTTTTCTCCATTCTACTGTTTGATGGACGTTTTGCTTTTGCCTGATACTGCTCTGCGCTTACGGGTACCACATTGACATTCATCCCGGCCTGTCTGAAAATTTCTTTTGCAAAATCATACCAGGAAATATATCCGCCTTCATTTGTCACATGGTATTTTCCGTACTCTTCTTTTTCCAGCATATCTACTACCAGTCTTGCCAGATCGTAGGTATAAGTCGGTGTTCCCACCTGATCATTGACAACTGTAATGGTATCGTGTGTTTTTCCAAGATTCAGCATAGTCTTGATAAAGTTCTTACCATTTACACCAAACACCCATGCGATACGAACAATATAATATTTGTCCAGATATTTTTCTACTGCCTTCTCACCCTCATATTTGGTCAATCCATAAACATTCAGTGGCTCCACCACCGGATCATCCGGTTCCCATGGACGAGTTCCTTCACCATCAAACACATAATCGGTACTGAAATAAATCATGGGAATATCCAGCTCTTTGCAGACTTTCGCAATATTTTCGGTTCCCAGTGCATTTACTTTTCGACACATTTCCACATTATCCTCAGCCGCATCCACAGCCGTCCACGCTGCACAGTGTACCACACTGTCCACATGGGATTCTTTAATCACTCTGTCTACAGCAGCCGCATCTGTAATGTCCATCTCTTCCACATCAACGCCGACACCTTCATAGCCGCGTTTTGCCAGTTCATTCATGACATCATAACCTAACTGGCCTTTCACACCTGTTACTAATGCTCTCATATTACTATCCTCCTGCTTTTTTCTTCCAAACTTCCTGTCACTATATACGTTTAAAGTCTTTTTAGTGAAAAATCCTGGCTTTCCAGTGTCAGATTCGGATTATAATAAGGATCTCCATCCCGAAGAATTTCCGGCCATTTTTTAGCAAACGTCTCAATTTCTTTATTAAAACGTGCAACTTTCTCAGGGGTATCTTCTAATCCTCTTGACTTCGACTCATAATGATACAGTTCTGCATATGGATTATATACAATAAGATAACCAGCCTGTCGCAGCTTCATACAGAAATCAATATCATTAAAAGCCACCTGTAATTCCTCGCTTAAACCTCCTACTTCATTAAAAGCCTTTCTTTTTACCATCATACATGCAGCAGTGACCGCACTGTAATCCTGGGCACAGATAATCCTATGACAATATCCGGTATATCCCCGTTTTTGCATAACAAAACAATGTCCAGCAATCCCTCCAAAGCCTACTACAACACCGGCATGCTGGATAGTATCATCCTCATAATAAAGTCTTGCTCCAACGGCTCCTACATCTTCTCTCATACAATATCCGAGCAATTCTTCCAGACAATCAGGATTGATAATTTCTGTGTCATTATTTAAAAGCAATAAATACTCACCATTTGCATAAGTTTCTCCAAAATTATTAATGGCGGAATAATTAAACACACCTTTCCAGTAGACCACATGAACTTTTGGATTCACAGCCTCCAACTGTTGATAGTAAGCAAAAGTTTCAGGATTTTCACTATTATTCTCTACAATGATGTATTCATAATTCTTGTAAGTAGAGTTCTGATCAATAGAATCCATACACCGTTTCAAATCATCAATATGATCTTTATTTGGGATAACAATAGAAATTAACGGATCATAATCCCGGATATAACGAGTTCTGTACAATCCAAGATATTCTCCCTTATAAACTTCTGCTTTTACACCAATTCTGTCATAATGTGCCTGAACTGCACGCTGTCCGGCATCAAATGCATACAGCTTACTTTCAGGATTCTCAGAAGTCGAATCCTCATGGCACCTCCAATGATACAAAATCTTAGGAATATGATGGATCTTCTCAACACCGGCATCCTCAATACATCTAAAAATGAAATCATAATCCTGAGCACCATCATATTCGGAACGAAGCATACCCACACGTTCTATCAGTTCTCTCTTCGCTACAAATAAATGGCAAATATAATTTACCGTGCAAAGAAGATCAATATTGAAATCCGGTTTAAAATGATATTGAAAGAACTTATGTCCATCCATAGTCATCTTATCTTCATCAGAATAAATAACTTCTAGATTTCTGTTTGAATTTAGTGCTTTCGCACATTCGAACAATGCATGAGCCGTCAGTGTATCATCATGATCAGCAAATACAATATAGTCACCATCCGCCGCCTGTATGGCTGCATTAGTGTTTTCCGATATTTTCAGTGTCTCTTCATGAGGTATTACCTTGATACGTGGTTCTTCTCTGCTTAACGCGTCTAAAAGTTCCCTCAAAGGTGAATCCGGACCACTCCCATCCGAAAGACACAATTGCCAGTTAGAATACGTCTGTTGTTTCAAAGAATCTACTAATGCACGTAGATATTTTTCAGGTGTTTTGTATAACGGGACTACAACAGAAAATAACGGTTCCCAGTCGAATTTTGTTTTTCTCTGCTGTTCCAGTTCCGCCTTAGATGGTAAATGCTTTTGAAGCCATTTTGAATAGATGATTGTTTCCTGACGATGTCTTTTCACCTTTCCGGCTATTTTTCGTGTCAATTCCATCGGACCATGAAGTTTCAGGTAGCGATATCCCTTCTCCCAGTAATCTTCTGCCTTTTCCAGGAGAATTTGTTCTCTCTTCATACTAATCTTTTTCTCTACACAGACGTCACCGGCAGAAAATATTAAAAGAAACTCTTTCACCGGTATCCTTTTTAATTCAATAAAAAATCCACATTTGACTTCCACATCAAATTCATCATACATCTCCACCACATCCGGGCGATTCATATACTGAATCTCACATGGAAGTTCCTTATGTTCCAAATCTGTAACTTTCACCTGAACCGGCTGTGTATATACGGACCAGCCCCGAATGCTGCAAGTATTGAGCCCAAGTTCTCGATTAATTTCCTCAAGATAATAATGTGGTCTGTTCTGTTTTTCAATTAAATACTTTACCGGTATCGAAAACCAAAGAAACTTCTTTTGCCCGTTATGACCATAAATAGATAGTTTTTGATATCCTTTTAGTTCTTCCAGCAATTCAATTTCTACTTCTACACGGATTCCCTCTGCAAGCTCCAGATTTTTGAAACGATCCATTGCACTGACTTTTTCCTGTGGCTTCATTTTTACCGATAGCTCTTTCTTATCTAAAGTTGCAGAAATCGTATACTCCTTCGGCCAAATCCCCTGAAGTCGATATAACACTGAATTTGTCAGATCAAACCTTTCTCGTTCTACTTCAAATAATTCTTTTTGCATACAATATCCTTTCCAGGCACTATTAACACAACATTTGTGTATATTATCGCAATGAACAATCGCCTTCCTTCAAAGACAGATTTACATTATAATACGGATCACCTTTTTCCAACTCCTGTGCCCATTTGTCCTGAAAACGTTTGATTTCTCCTGCAAATCTTATCTGTTTTTCAGGCGTATCCTCCAATCCTCTTGATTTTGATTCATAATGATACATTTCCACGTATGGAGAAAAAACAACTAACTTTCCCAATGCCCTTACTTTCATACAAAAATCAATGTCATTGAATGCCACTTTGAAAGTTTCATCCATTCCTCCAACCATCTCATAAATACTTCTTTTCACCATAAGGCAGGCAGCTGTCACTGCACTCATATCTTGTACCGTTACCAATTTTCCGTTATATCCCGGTTCATTTCCATTAGAACGACAAAGAATATGTCCCGCAATTCCACCCATACCTATAACAACTCCAGCATGCTGTATCGTATCATCTGGATAATACAATTTTGCACCAACAATTCCTACATCTTCTCGTTGACAATATCCAAGCATTTCTTCCATCCAATCTGGTGAAATCACTTCAATATCATTATTCAAAAGAATAAAATACTCTCCGGATGCATAATTCACCGCAAAATTATTAATAGCAGAAAAGTTGAATTCACCGTTCCAAGTAATTACTTTAATTCGAGAATCCCAAGTCATCAGCTGTTCATAAAACCTGAACGTCTCCTTTTCTTCACTATTGTTCTCCGCAATAATAATCTCATAATTGTCATAAGTGGATTTTTCGATAATAGAGTGAATACATTTCTCCAAATCATCAATATGATCCTTATTCAATATAATAATTGAAATCTTCGCATGTTCAAGCAATTTATATCTGGTTCGATATATTCCATAGTATTTCGTATCTTCCACTGAAGCTGCAATGCCCATTCTTCTATAATGTTCCTGAATCGCATGCCTGCCGGCATCATATGCATAACGTTTACTTTCAGGATCTTCAGCAGTAGATTCAGGATGGGCACGCCAGTGATATAATACCTGAGGAATATGATAGATTTTATTTGTCTTTTCACAGCAACGCAATATAAAATCATAATCCTGAGCACCATCATATTCACTGCGAAATAATCCTGCAGATTCCATGATTTCTTTTTTAACCACAAAAATGTGACAGATATAATTAACAGAACGTAATAAATCAATATTGAAATCCGACTTAAAATTAGGTTCAAAATAATACTTACCATCCATACTGATCTTATCTTCATCAGTATAAATAATATCCATATCCGGTCTTTCATTAATTATTTTCACAATTTCAAAAAGAGCCTGTGGAACTATTACATCATCATGATCTGCTAATAAAATATAGTCACCATCTGCCATTTTTACAGCTTCATTCGTATTAGAAGAAATCCCCAGATTTTTTTCCAGACGTTTATATACGACTCTTTCATCTTTATTATATTTTTTCAGGAGATACTTGCCAGGAGTATTGTCACTGCTTCCATCTGCCAGACATAATTGCCAATTAGAATATGTCTGATTTTCCATAGATTGCATCAATTTTTTCAAGTAAGGAATAGGCGTGTTATAAAGAGGAATCACAACACTAATTTTAGGTCGCAATCTAAATTCTTTTTCTTTCTCTTTTTGGAATTGCAACTCTTTTTTTGTAAGTGCATGAGACCGAACCCATGCATCATAATCACTATATTGGGGATTAATCTCTTTTTTAATCTGTTCCGCAAAAACCCTGAATCCCTTTTTCCTGATTACTCCCAGATGCTCATTCCATGTTTCCGGTTTTAATGTGTTCCATACCCTTCCTTTTTTAGATATCTGAAAGCGCATCTCTTTTACCGGGATTCTTATTCTCTTTTCTCCCACATTATTTTTTATTACCAAATAAGCATCCGGCGTATTTATGTTATCCAAAATGACTTGTATATTAAAACCTGCTTTATATTTATCCTGATCTATCCATATTTTATGATTAACATCTTCACGAACTATTCTCTGCAGATTTTGAGGAAGCTCTATCCCCTTTTCATCCTGTAAAAAAATCTTCTCTTTCCCACAACGATTTACAATCCATCCTTGTAACACTAGATTCTTTCCATGAATATCCTGCACATCAATTTGATATGTCACTGTTTTTTTAAAACAAACTTCCTGCATATCTTGAATTTTACGTTCTACATTTTTCTTATTTCCGTCTTCATCCACAAATGTAATCCATAGTTCTTCATATTGTGAAAATATTCTGGATACATCCGGAATATAAATAGTAAAACCACAATGTAACACTTGTGGTCGATCCGGAAAACTATTCTGAACATCCGGACGTGCTTTTCGAATGATATTAAATGGAATTACTGTGCCATTTTTATCAGTCACCTGAATCTCTACAGGTTTTGACTTTTTAGAAAACCCCCAACCTTCCAATACATATGTATCTTCTAAGTATTCATAATCATCAAAATCTATACTCCAAAATATCAATTTCTATTCTCCCTTATATTTTAGCCGGAAATGATCGATTTGTATTTCTGATAAACTTTCCAGACTTTTGTACTCTCCATTTGAGCAATTAACTGTGACTTTTTCTCTAATTCTTTCTTTAATGCTGTACATTCTTTTTCTTTCTGTATTAATACCTTTTCTTCTTCTTCATTTTTCCGTTTTTCAATTAACATTTCTTTTATACAAGAAACAGTAACATCCCCTAAAAATTCCACATCGAATCGAATATCAATCGTAAGTCCCGAATAGTTCTCCGGATTTTCCACAAGAATATATGGATCTTCCGTATCAAACAATAAATTCGTCGCTACATAAGTAGCATTTGATAAATAATTTACATCAGTCCCTGCCACTCTTACAGTCAAATTTTTTACCAAACACCTGCACGAACATGGATCCACTCTAAAATATTTTACATTCTCCATTAAATGAAATGCCTTTTCAAAATGATTATACTGATTCATTTCACAATATATGGAATCTTCTTCTGTAATTCTCTCATGATTTGCATGATAAATTTGTACTTTCCGTTTTAACAGTTCTGATTTACCAAAATAACACATATCATCTAAGTGTATTATTCCCGGTGAAATTTTATCATACATATCTCGTATTGGTATACGATTTCCCTGAATATAATTTTGAAAATTCAACTCCATATGCTGAAACAATTTCTCATCTTCCGGAGAGATTCCCAACCTATTCATAGGATACCAGTCCAATACACATTTTCTTTTATCATGTTCATTGACATAATAAAACATAATACGATAAAGAAGGAATTTCAAAGGAATAGGAAATGCAAACGTCCACTCATAATCTAACATACACCACTTCTTCTCATTTTGTAAAATAATATTACAAAATAGTGCGTCAATGTTAGTCAATGAACCACATTTCTCGTTTTGATCAATCACAACATCCCCAAATACCTCTCGAAATTCTTTAGTCATATAAAAATTATCTTTCTGATGAACTGCAATCAGTATAGAAAAATAACTGTCCACCAAGTCACAAAATCCTTTCGAATCCTGTTTCTCCACTAACAAATCAAGTTCTCTTTCCAGTGTTTTACCTTCCAGATATTCCAATTGCACACATGCATTTTTCAGTTTACAGTGATTTATAACAATTCCCGTATCTTTATATTGTTCCTGTAATTTAAGGTACCAATCGGCAATCTGAACCACATGACGTTCGGCCTGAGTTGTATCCGGTATTTTTTCGACATATCTTTCCCCATTTTCATTCACTAAAATCACAGTGCGGAGAGAAAATTCCGGAGATCTTTCATTGGAACATTTTGAAAAAATAATCTTATCCATTCGTTTTGTCCTCCAAAATCACAAGAAAAGAATTGGAAAACTCTGGAAATAATCCATTGTTAATAATTCCATCGTAAACTCTTGTTTCATCAAAAAAATGCATTCTCTCCCTATCAAAATTATACCGAACATTGCTCAACTCACCTGTTTTTGGAAGATATTCATCTGAATATATAGTCATTGGCAATTTATAGTCAGGATAAGGATAATAAAAATCAACCTTCCATTCTCCTGTAGAATCTATCAATTTTCTCAATTCTTTTTTAGAAAACGTCTTGACCCCACTAGTTAATGGATAACCTTCAATTCCTTCAAAATAAGTTCCAAAATGATCTTCCGTACATCCAGCCCAGTATTTCAAGCCCAACCTGTTTTCAATAGCAATCACTATTTTTCCACCTGGTTTTAAATGTCTTTTTATTCGAAGAAGCATTTCCTCGTATGGATTATTATTTCCAATATATGCTTCTGAATACTCATATACACCAATTAAAGTAATCCAATCATACTTTTCTGATAAATTCGGTTCAATATCCTGAAAATTGCCAATTAAAATGTGAATATTATCTCTTTCCTGATGACGATATGCATTAATCAGACTTCTTTTTTTAGAAAGTTCTATACATTGTACCTTTTCAGCCATATCCGCCAGAGCACCTGTAATTGCTCCACACCCTGATCCTATTTCCAGAACTGTTTCATCACTACATATTGGCAGCCAATTCACAATATTCTCTCTAACATGAGAAAAATGGTATAAGACAGGCCAACTTTTTTCCTGACTAATGATATGACTATATTCCACATCACCATTTTCTCTGGCTATACGTAGCATAAGATCCTCAATTTCCCCATCACTGTAATAATCACGACCACTATAATACTTAAGATCCAATATTACATTTCCTATCTTTTCCTGCATATCATTCTTTCTCCCTCAAGTTAAGAATGTCACCCTTTCCATATACATACAGATTATCTTTATTTTAAAATAACCGTACTATGTATATCAAAAAAACCAATTGTATTTTTCGCTGACATTACACTCAGACTACATACATCATATAATCGATGAAAAACCTCAAAATCCCCGGTACAATAACCGGTACAGCCTAGTGAAAGCATATATTCTCCACCCTGTAAAGTCATCTTTTGCTGAAAACATACTTCCTGCACATCACCATTATTTTTCTCTGTAACAGGAGCTTGCTCATACATAGTATTCGTTCCAGTAATATCGGTTCCTCTTATATCTTTAATTGTATATGCAAAAATAGGTTCTTTAACCGGCGCATGAAATCTAACTTTCATTTTAATCCAAAATTCTGTATCTTTCTCTATCAAGTTTGTTATATTACCATTATGGTCAACAATAGAAAAATCAATAATTTCTGCCTTATTATTTCCATACTCCAGTACTTCCGGATTCAATGCAAATGATTTTTTCCAGTTCTGAATTACTAAAGATTTTTCTTTTCTGTATTGTCCAGAAACAACAGAAGCATTCTGGGCTGTATCATCCTCATATTGATTAGCTAATATTTTCTTATAAGCATCCACAACTGTTTTAGGTAATCCTTCTTCGACTTTTGTACCTTTATTTAATAAAATCACCTTGTCACAATATTTACTGATACTACTGAGATCATGACTGACTAATAAAATCGTCTTCCCCTTTTCTTTAAATTCTTCAAATTTACGATAACACTTTGCCTGAAAAAACACATCACCTACAGACAACGCTTCATCTACAATCAATATTTCTGGATCAATATTAATTGCTACTGCAAAAGCCAGTCGCACAAACATACCGCTGGAATATGTTTTCACTGGTTGATTAACAAATTCACCAATATCCGCAAAATCGAGAATATCTTGTAATTTTGCATCAATCTCCTCTTTTGTAAAACCAATCATAGTTCCATTTAAATAGACATTTTCGATTCCTGTATATTCCATATTAAAGCCTGCGCCCAATTCAAGAAGAGCAGAAATCCTTCCACTAACCTCTACATTTCCAATAGTAGGATTCAGAACACCCGTTATAATCTTTAGTATTGTTGATTTTCCCGATCCATTCGTTCCAATAATACCTACCGTCTCACCTTTTTGTACCTGAAAAGATATATTTTTCAATGCATAGTGCTCTTTATACTTTTTCTTTTTCGACAGTCCCAAAGACTCTTTCAAACGATCCATGGGATTATCATACAATTTATACATTTTACTTATATTATTTACTGAAATCGCAATATCTGACATCTGCTAACCTCTCTATTATAGTACATCTGCGAAATGGGGTTTCAAACGTTTGAATATAACAGTCCCCAGTGCAAACAGTAATACTGTAATCACCCAAAAATACAGCGTCCATCCCCAATGATTCCAGAACCAGACTTTTCCCAGCATCGCATCCCGATATCCGGAAACAATATAATACATAGGATTCAGTTTAAAGACTTTCATCAGCAATGGATGCTCCGCAAGCATATTCAGATCCCACATAATCGGTGTCATCCACACGCCCACCTGCAGTACGATACTGATAATCTGCGTTAAGTCCCTGAAGAAAATCACAATTGCGCTGGTCGCATAAACCAGTCCCAGGGAAAACATAAAGGTGCATGCAGAATAATACACAATCTGTACCGTTGGCAAACCTGGCGCATAGCCATAACACCAGCACAGAATCAATGAAAATACCACAAAGAAAATATGCACAAAAAACGCAGAAATAATCTTAACAATTGGCAGAATACTGATCTTAAATACTACCTTTTTTACCAGATAATTATATTCTATCAGCGCATTGGTTCCGCCATTTAATGCGTCCTGGAAAAAGAACCATGGTACAATTCCTGAAACAAGATACAAAACAAATGGATAATCTCCGGCTTTTCCTGCCTTCAAGCCGACGGAAAACACAAACCAGTATACCAGAATGGTGACAATCGGCTGGATAAATGCCCACACAATTCCAAGATAGGAACCTGCATATTTAGTTTTAAAATCATTTTTTGCCAGACTGAGGATCAGCTTTCTGTTCTGGAAAAGCTCTATCGGAAGAGTGAGTATCTTTTTTCTGAATATAAATGCAATGGCAGCTCCCCCATCAATAAGCAGAAGCATCAAGGCATTTATGATCCATGTTTTCCGCATATAATCTTTTTCCAGTAACAGATACAGATTCTCTGACGGCATCTGTAACCATATAAATGGATCATCTCCGTCCGTAGTCAATGCGAGCATCTCACCATCATAACTCATACGGATAATTTGATTACTGTTAATCACAGACACATCCTGTAATTCAGCAAATTCCTCTTTCTGCTCTCCGTAAGATAAGTATAGATCACGGATTTCAATTTCTCCCGGAGTAGTCCCCAGATCAATACGGAGCATCGTACAATTGGACGGGATTGTAAACACTAATTCCTGATTTTGTCCCACAAGATTGTATTCTACACCCTGACTTAATTTTTCTGACAATACTTCCGTCGGACTATAATATACTTGAATCGTCTGGACACTGTCCGCCTTTACATTCATATGAAGTTCATAGTTGCCGCCTATATGTCCTCTATGAAAAAATATCAATACATTCAACGCTGCCAGAACCAGGAGAAATATACCGGCAACTATCTTTTTCTTTTTATTCATTTAGCTTCACCCTGCATTTTTTTGTACTCTGCAAAACTTCCCCATTTCTGGTCTTTATCAGAAATAGTCAGATCTTCTTTTGTCATATCTTCCGGCATCGGCCACTTTACACCAATTTCAGGATCGTCCCACTTGAGCCCACCTTCATCGTTGGGATGATAAAAATCGGTACATTTGTACGCAAATTCTGCCGAATCCGACAACACGATAAACCCGTGTGCAAAATTTTTCGGAATGAAAAACTGTTTTTTATTCTCTGCAGACAGAACAACTCCAAACCACTTTCCATAGGTTTTGGAACCTGGCCGCAGATCTACTGCCACATCAAATACTTCACCGCTCACTACACGTACCAGCTTATCCTGAGGATAATTGATCTGAAAATGAAGTCCCCGAAGAACACCTTTTTTAGAACTGGATTGATTATCCTGTACAAATTCCATATCAATTCCGGCTGCTTTATAATCGTTGTAATTATATGTCTCCATAAAATAACCGCGTTCATCTCCGAAAACGGTTGGGGTAATTACTTTCAACCCTTCGATTTCACATGTTTCCACACTGATTTTTCCCATGATCTTTCCTCCTGCATCTATCGATGTATCATCCATCTTCGTACTTTCTGTCTCTATTTTATAAACCTTCGGATATTTCCATCAGATATTTTCCATAATCTGTTTTTAAGAGTGGCTGAGCCAGTTCAACCAGCTGCTCCTTTGTTATAAAGCCACGTTTGTATGCAATCTCCTCAATACAGGAAATATACAATCCCTGTCTTTTCTGAAATGCAGCCACAAAGTCTGCAGCCGCCAGCAACATATCATGATTTCCGGTATCCAGCCATGCAAAACCTCGTCCTAAGGTTTCCACATGCAGATTTCCTCTTTTCAGATATTCATTGTTAACACTGGTGATCTCAATTTCACCCCTTGCTGAAGGTTTTACATTTTTAGCGATTTCCACCACATCATTATCATAGAAATAAAGCCCCGGAACTGCATAATTAGACTTTGGATGCTCTGGTTTTTCTTCTATTGAAATCGCTGTTCCGTTTTCATCAAACTCCACCACACCATATTCCCGAGGATCACGGACATAGTAGCCAAAAATCGTAGCCCCCGGCTCATTCTGTGTACGTTCTGCTACATTTCTCAGCACTTTCGAAAAGCTCTGACCATAAAAGATATTGTCTCCAAGAATCAGTGCCACACTGTCATCGCCAATGAAATCTTCCCCGATGATAAAAGCATCTGCCAGTCCTCTGGGCACTTCCTGAATCTTATACTCAAATCTCATTCCCAGGTTTTCTCCACTGCCCAGCAGTTCTTTAAATACCGGAAGATCTCTCGGTGTAGAAATAATCAATACCTCTCGAATCCCTGCCAACATAAGGATTGACAAAGGATAGTAAATCATTGGTTTGTCATAAACTGGCATAATCTGTTTTGAAACCGCCTTTGTCAATGGATATAATCTAGTACCTGAGCCACCTGCCAAAATAATACCTTTCATCTAGTAATTCCTCCTTATAAAACGCAAACTAGCAGTATCCCTATTCAGGATACTGCTGTCACTTCATTATTTGTACATTTCCTCGTAATATTTCTGATAATCGCCACTGGTTACATTCTTCATCCAGTCCTCATTTTCAAAAAACCACTTGATTGTCTTTTTAATGCCTTCCTCAAAACAGGTTTCCGGATACCAGCCAACTTCTGCCTTTATTTTATCCGGTGCAATAGCATATCTTCTGTCATGACCTTTTCTATCGGTTACATAAGTAATCAAGTTTTCACTGACCAGTTCTTTTCGTGGGTCGCCATCCGGTAACATTTCCTGAAGCGTATCCAGAATAATATGGATAATTTCAATATTCTGTTTTTCATTATGTCCGCCGATATTATAGGTTTCAAAAAGGCGTCCTTTTTCCTGTACCATATCAATGCCTTTTGCATGATCTTCTACATACAGCCAATCACGGACATTTTTTCCATCTCCATATACGGGAAGCTTTTTCCCCTGCAGTGCATTGTTGATAATCAGTGGAATCAATTTTTCCGGGAACTGATAAGGTCCATAATTGTTACTGCAGTTTGTAATATTTGCCGGGAATTTGTAAGTGTCCATATAGGATTTCACCAGCATATCCGAAGATGCCTTACTTGCCGAATACGGACTATGCGGATCATACGGTGTTGTTTCATAAAAATAGCCGCCGTCTTCTTCCAGAGATCCATAAACTTCATCAGTGGAAACGTGTAGGAATTTCTTGTCCTCTTTAAAACTTCCATCCGGAAGCTCCCATGCTGCTTTTGCAGCATTCAACATAACCAATGTTCCAAGAACATTTGTCTTTACAAAAACATCTGGATTCTTAATGCTTCTATCCACATGGCTCTCGGCTGCAAAATGAACCACACGGTCTATATCATTTTCCTCAAAGATTTTATTAATTGCATCACTGTCACAAATATCTGCTCTCACAAATGTGTAGTTTTCTCTAGTTTCCACATCTTTCAGATTTTCCAGATTGCCCGCATATGTCAGTTTGTCCACGTTAATAATACGAATTTCATTATTATATTTTTTAAACATATAGTGAATATAATTGGATCCAATAAAACCAGCACCACCGGTTACCAGATAAGTTCTCATATAGATTTCCTCCAACTTTTATATATAATATGACAATTATAACATTCTTTATTTTAACAGTCAACGAATTGAAAATAGGTTTCTAAAATGCATTAATTACAATATTATTATATAGTACCGGTAATAAAATAAGCAAATTAATCATCACTAACACTACATTATCAACCTCATTAGTCATATGATTTTTAAACTTATCTGTTCGCAATGCCCATAATACCCATATTGTAACCGGAAGATAATACCTTCCCTGAACCCCATTAATTTGATTTAATCCTACAGGTGTAAAACTCAGATACAGCGCTGTCCAAATTAAACATATTATTCCAAAACATACTACTATTATTGCGCTTCTTTGCCAAAGTTTAATTTTTTTGCTCCGTGTGCTATAAGAATCTGTCAGTACAACATATCCTACTCCCATAGCTGTTAAAGCTTCACGTGCTGTAACTTCTAAATGTCCCATTCTTCCCAATCCCTCAATACCGATAGCATATGAAATCAAAGTATCTTTAATAGAAGTAAGCAATAATTTTGCATAATGCAAAGGATACATAAATATATATTCCAACTGTCTTGCCACACTGGTATCTCCTCCTCTTGAATCTCCTCCCATCTGCACTGGATTGGACAGT
>JBJFCH010000044.1:0-22949 GCA_051888835.1 Oliverpabstia sp.
AATGTCTTACCGGAACCGGTGACACCAAGTAAGGTTTCACACTGGTTTCCTTCTTTAAATCCCTCCACCAGTTTTGCGATTGCCTGAGGCTGATCGCCGGTGGGGGCGTATTCTGATACTAATTCAAAATGATCCATGAAATCCTCCTATGAATCTATTATCTGCATTTTCTGTTGCCATTATATCAGAATATAAAACAAAAGTACAGAACAACCGAATGTTTGTTCTGTACTTTTGTTTTATGACGCTTTATCCCCATAAAAGCAACCTCATTGATAGTAATAATGTGACTTGACACGCCTAACGATTGGGCCGCCGCAGTGCGATCGGTTATTTCCTGTCTATTATTACAATCTGCTGAATGATGTTGCCACCACCGGAACCCCTGTACCGGCAACATTTTCCAAAATAATCTGACCAATTTGTACCGGTGTATCCACTTCCAGCTTCTTTATTTCCTTCACACAGTCCATAATCTTTTCTTTTGGTATATCTTCTTTTGTCTTTACGGAAACTACACCACCATTTTTCAGCCGTACTGTTGTTGTCACGATTCGGGTAGGATTGGTTACTTCTTTTCTTGCATATACATCTCCACGTTTACAGGTATTCCCTTCAACGTTTTTTACTTCATTACCTTCCAGTTCTACCGTCAGTGTACATCCCATCGGGCAGCCGATACAGGTTAACACTTTTTTCTCCATATTCTTTCACCTCCGGGATTTTTATTTATGCTCCAGAACGATCCTGATTTTACCTGGTCTGCCGTTTTCCTCTATTTTGGTCTTATCCAGTATAACTTCTTCCATCTCGCCAGGAGTTACAATCTGCTTCTTTCTTCGCTGTATACGGTTTTCATCCAAATATACACTGATATAGCAATCCCGGTATACATTTCCGGTACGAAAACGGATCTTTACTTTTTCTCTCATACGCTCCGGTGCAACAAACGCAGGAACTGTATAACGGATTCCTCCTTCTACTTCTACAGGAACCGGATCTTTCTCCACTTGCGCCAATTTCTCCCGGATATAATCTGCTGCATTTTCCCCTGCACATTTTGCTTCCTCTGACACAAAATCCACCAGATCATGTACATGCAGCACATTGCCGCAGGCAAATACCCCGGAGATACTGGACTCAAGACTTTCATCCACAATCGGACCATTGGTAACCGGATTCATAACAATTCCCATTTCTCTTGACAGTTCATTTTCCGGAATCAGACCACAGGATAACAAGAGAGTATCACAGGAATAATATTCTTCTGTTCCCGGAACCGGCTTCCCTTTTTCATCTACTTCTGCCAAGGTAACACCTTCCAGTTTTTTCTTTCCTTTTATATCTACCACTGTATGGCGAAGTTTCAGTGGGATTCCGAAATCATCCAGACATTGAACAATATTTCTTTTCAGACCGCCGGAGTAAGGCATCAATTCTGCAACAACTTTAACTTTGGCTCCCTCGAGAGTCATTCTTCTTGCCATAATCAGACCGATATCACCGGAACCCAGTATGACAACTTCCTTCCCAGGCAGATACCCGTCCACATTTACCAGGCGCTGTGCTGTACCGGCTGAATAAATCCCCATCGGACGATAGCCGGGTATATTCAAAGCTCCTCTCGGACGCTCTCTGCATCCCATGGCAAGAATGATAGATTTGGCCTGAAGCTGCACGACACCATCCTTCCGATTCATAATTGTTATAATCTTCTCCGGCGTAATATCCAAAACCATGGTTCCTGTAAGACAGGGAATCTCAAGTTCTTTCACCTGACAGATAAAACGATATGCATATTCAGGACCGGTAAGTTCTTCCTGAAACGTATGCAAACCAAATCCATTGTGGATACACTGGTTCAAAATACCTCCCAGTCTGTCATCACGCTCTACGATCAGAATATCATCAATTCCTTTTTTCTTCGCTGCGATTGCGGCAGCCAGCCCTGCCGGACCTCCGCCGACAATTACCAGATCACATTGTTTCATCATACGTCCCTCCTTCCGGTTTTTCGAATATCTTTCAGTTCCAACTGCAATTCTTTGGAAAGTATTTCCATGGTTTTCGGAGTACAGAAACCTGCCTGACATCTTCCCATACCTGCCCTGGTGCGTCGCTTAATTCCATCAAGTGTCGTTGCTCCCAAAGGTCGATGAATCGCATCCAATATTTCTCCCGCTGTAATCTCCTCGCATCTGCATACAATTTGACCGTAGGATGGATTCTCCTTAATCAGACGGTTTTGTTCTTCCATAGAAAGCTCCTTAAAACGTACAATACCCTTTCTGGTTTCCACGAAATTATCTTTTTCTTTCAGCTCCGTCATTCCCGCAAGAATGTCCCGCACGTATAGACCAATTGCCGGTGCACTGGAAAGTCCAGGTGATTCAATGCCTGCCACATCAATAAATCCTTTTGCATCTTCCACTTCTTCGATAATAAAGTCTCCATCATCCTCATGTGCTCTCAATCCTGCAAATGAGGTAATCACCTGCCGCATCGGGATATTTTTTACGGATTTTCCGCATTTCTCCATCACCTCATTCAATCCCTGGGCAGTGGTAGCTGTTGCCTCTTTATTCTCAATATCAATAGCTGTGGGACCCAGCATCAGATTACCGTGTATGGTCGGAGTCACCAGAATCCCTTTTCCTTTTTCAGAAGGAAGCTGGAAAATTGTATGGCTTACCAATCCTCCAGCCGTCTTATCCAACAGACAATAGTCCCCTCTACGCGGAATAATATGTATCTTCTTTTCACTCACCATATTGTGGAATACATCCGCATATACTCCTGCCGCATTGATCAGGAATTTTGTCTCCACAGTCCCCTGATCTGTCTGAATGCGATAGCCGTCTTCCATCTTTTCAATAGATTGTACTTCCGTACCCAGCCGGAATTCCACTCCATTCGCAGCTGCATTCTCTGCATAAGCAATGTTCATTCCAAAAGGACATACAATCCCTCCGGTTGGTACATGCAATACCGCATACACTTCATCTGCCAGATTTGGTTCCAGTTCCAGAGCCTGCCTGCGATCCAGAATTTTCATCCCCGGTACACCATTTCTTATTCCCCGCTCCCGAAGTTCTTCCAAAACTGTTTTTTCTTTTTCGCTCCAGCAAACAACCATGGAACCATTACGTCTGAATTCAAAATCCAGTTTACGGGACATCTCCCCCATCATCTGATTTCCCAATACATTCAATTTTGCTTTTAATGATCCGGTTTCTGCATCAAATCCTCCGTGAACAATTCCACTGTTTGCTTTGCTTGTTCCTTCGCAGATGTCACTTTCTTTTTCCAACACACAAATATCCAGCTGATAACGGGACAACTCCCTTGCCACTGCGCATCCTGACACACCTGCTCCGATAATAATTACATCTTTCATTACAGATTCCCCCTTCCTATAATTTCCATACATTCTGATTGGTAGATGAAATGGCCGACGCACCTGCGGAAAGAGCTCCAATAATATCTTCCCGATCTGAGATCAATCCCCCGCAAATCACAGGAATATTAACCTGTTTCACGATCCGTTTTGTTATCTTTGGCATCACTCCCGGCAGAATTTCCATCATGTCCGGCTTTACCTGTTCTGTTTGCTTACTTATGTTTGTAAGCGCCATGGAATCCAGGATGAAAAAACGCAGTACTGTAAAAAGTCCCAGTTCCTTTGCTCTTTTTAGTAGTGTCGGTTTAGTGGAGATCACTCCGTCTGCGCCCGTCTGCTCTTTAATAAAATCTACAGCAATTTCTTTGCTTCCGATCCCGGCGAGAAGATCCATATGTACAATTGCAATCTTCCCCGCCTTTTTCACTTTTTTTACAATATCGGCAATGTTACAGATATCTCCGAACAAAATGAATACAATACGGGATTCCGTATGCAGGCAGGCTTCCAATCCCTCCTGATCTTTTACTGCAGTGATTATTGGATTTTCCTCAATGGCTTCCAGTATCTCCTGTTTTCCCATTTTCAATCTCCTCCCAAGCTACAAACTTTACTTTTTTTGAATTATCTGTCTTTCATGGCATATAAAAAAGAGCAAAGTACTATATAAGTTCTTATATAATCACTCTGCTCTTCATCTCTCGGCAATTATTTATGAATAAATTATATCATAATTTTTTTAAAAAAACAATAATTTTCGAAAACTCTAACGATACTCGCCCAAAAAGAACAATGCAACCGTACCCGGACCGGCATGCGCCCCGATCGTGGCTCCTATGGTATTGATCAGGAACGTCTCATATCCAAATTTTTCTTTTATCAGTTTCGCCACATACTCCGCATCTTCCTGGCAGTCTCCATGGCTGATAAAAATTTTCGTATTCTTATCTTTCCAGTCACCGATACGTTCTTCCATCATCGTCACCAGACCTGACAGCGATTTTCTTCGTCCTCTTACATTTTTAAGCGGGATCAGATGTCCTTCATTATCCACATGAAGAAGAGGCTTTAAATTGATCATTGTACCTACCACAGCCGCTACTTTAGACACTCTTCCGCCTCTGTGAAGATGGAACAGATCATCCACCGTAAACACATGACAAAAATTCAATTTGTTCTCTTCCAGCCATGCAGCATTTTCTTCCAGAGACTTTCCTTCCTCTTTCATCTCTACTGCCTTATCCACAAAAAGTCCTTCCCCAAGAGAAGCACACAAACTGTCAATTACCACAATCTTTCTGTCCGGAAATTCTTCTCTCAGTTCTTCTGCAGCCATACGGACACTGTTATAACTTCCGCTGAGACCGGAAGAAAATGCCAGATGCAGAATATCTTTCCCTTGAGCAAGGAGCGGTCTGAGAACTTCCTTTGCTTCTTCTGAATTCACCTGAGAAGTGGTAGGCATGGATCCCTTTCTCATACGTTCGTAAAAATCTTTATACTCCAGTTCATTCTGCTTTCCGTATGTCTCTCCTTCCATTTGATAAGTCAGATACATATACTCAATATCATGCTCTTTATAATAGGTATACGGTAAATCCGCAGTATTGTCAGTTGTAATTACATACTCTCTCATGATACTCCTCCTTGTGGGCTAACACCCATATAGTGATTGTATTATGTCTATATTTTAACACTACTTTTCTTCTTCCACAACCATGGATATAATCTCTTCCCAGGCTTTCTTCATCTGATTATCTTTCTGAATCCATTCAGAAAAAGACAGTTCATTTACCTCAGACGGACTGAGCAGTTCTTCCTGATCTTCCGGCCATTCCACTGTAATATCCGGTTCAATTCCGGTTCCATGAATATTGATTCCGTTTGGGGTATAATATTTGGATACCGTAAGCTTCACAGCACTTCCATCTGATAACGTATAAATTTTCTGTACAATTCCTTTTCCAAATGTGGTAGTTCCTACAAGTTCTGCAATCCCATGATCTTTCACAGCTCCTGCAAAAATTTCCGCAGCACTGGCACTTTCACCATTTACAAGGACTACCAGTGGAATTTCGATTGGTGTCTCTCCGTCACAAGTGTGCTCTTCTCTTTTTCCATATTTATCTTCCGTATACACGATCAAACCTTCCGGCAGAATTTGTTCCAGCGTATCACATACCGCATCCAGAAGGCCGCCCGGATTATTTCTTAGATCAATGATCATTCCTTTCATATCTTCATCCTGGAGCTCCTGATATGCTGTCCGAAACTGTTCTGATGTACCGTCTGTAAACTCAGCAATGTGAAGATATCCAACTGAATTTTCCAACATACGGCTGCTCACTACAGGAATTTCAACTGTATCCGGTACAATCGTCACAGTAAATGGTTCTTCAAGTCCCTCCCTTTTTATCGTCAGTTCAATTTCTTTTGTGCCGCCATTCCTAATCTGATTGGAAATATCTGTTACATTCAATTCGGCAGCCAACTGCTCACCAATCTTATAGATCTCATCACCGGCCTGAATCCCGGCTTCTGCCGCCGGACTGCCGACATAACTCTGTGCAACGGTTATTTTACCGGTTTCCCGATTCTGTTCCATCACAAGACCAATTCCTGTATATTTTCCTTCTGACGATTCTTTCAGTTTCTTATAATCATCCTCTGAATAATATCCTGAATATTTATCTCCAAGACTCGCCATCATTCCTGCATACATTCCTTCAGCCAGAGTCTCTTCATCTACATCCTCCAGATAATTGTTTTCAATAATTCTTTCGATTTTCGCTGCTTTTTCTCCTGTCTCTCCAGTGACCACAGAATCACCAACAAACGGAAGTGTCCCATACTGTACATAAAAACTTCCAATACTGAGAGCCAGCACAACTGCAGCGCCTCCTGCAAAACCAGACAGCCAGATTTTTGTATTACTATTCATCATCCCACAACTCCATCACACAATTTGAACAAAGACAAGGTGTTTTTTAACACGGGAAACTCAAAAACCTTGCCTATGTTACAAAAAAGGTGCTGCAAATAACACCTGTGTTACTTACAGCACCCCCTCGTTTTATCATACTTTCAAATGTTTACGAATGGTAATGATACTTCCGAACAAACCAATTCCCATACCGAGAACCAGAGCCACCGGCACCAGAACCTCAAACACCTGATAGACATTTAAAAATGTCATAACACTGTTCAGCATACTGAACCTTGTTAATATATATTCAACAACTTTATTATATAGTATAAAAAGTAATATCAGTGGAATCACAGAACCGATCAGACCGATAATGATACCTTCAATAATGAATGGTGCACGAACAAAAGAATTCGTCGCGCCAATCAGTTTCATAATACCAATTTCCTCTTTACGGATGGAAATACCGATGGATACAGTATTGCTGATAAGGAATACCGCCACACAGAGCAAAATCAATATAATTGCAACGGCCACATAACTGATCAGTTTATTAAAGGTACTCAAGGTCTGCGTTGCACCTTTCAGCTGATTCACTTCCCGAACTCCATCCAATCCTTCGATGTACTGAACCAATGCATCCTGGTTCTCAATTTTATCAATATATACCGAATAGCTCGATGAATTTGCCAGAGGATTATCATTTTCAAATCCTTCTGCCCATTTATCTGCCTCTTCCGTATCTCCAAAATACTGTGTTTTAAAATCATCCCACGCTTCTTCCGCAGATATGTATTTCACAGACGTTACACCTTTATACTGCTTGATTTTCTCTCCGATTTCATTAATCGTAGCCTGATCTGCATCCTCGTCAAACAATACAGTTACGGAAACATTTTCCTCCGCATTTTTTACTATATATCGAAAATTGATCACCAGTGAGAAAAATAATCCAAATAAGAATATACATGCAGCCATCGTAGCAATGGATGCTGCGGAGAACATGACGTTTCTCCATATATTTTTAATTCCCTGTTTGGCACTGTAGCCAATCGTACTAATCCTCAAGATATTCACCTTCCTGTTCGTCACTTACGATAACGCCTTTACGCATCGTAATTACTCGCTTTTTAAATGAATTTACGATTTCTCTGTTATGTGTAACCACTAAAACGGTAGTTCCCCGCTCGTTGATTTCCTCCAGAAGTTTCATAATATCCAATGAATTCTTCGGATCAAGATTACCGGTCGGCTCATCCGCCAGAAGAATATTCGGACGGTTCACCAATGCTCTTGCCAGAGCCACTCTCTGCTGCTCACCGCCTGACAACTCTCTGGGAAATGACTTATACTTCTCAGCCAGTCCCACCAATGTCAGGATTTCCGGAACTCTTTTCTTGATGATCCTGTTGGGTTTTTCAATTACCCGCTGGGCAAAAGCAACATTTTCATAAACATTACGGTCTTTTAAAAGTCTAAAATCCTGAAATACTACGCCAACTCCCCGGCGATACTTCGGAATCTGTCTCCGCTTTAACTTTCCAAGATTCTGATCATTTACAATGATCGTGCCGGATGTAGGCTCCAGCTCTTTCAGCAAAAGTTTGATCAAAGTGGATTTCCCAGATCCACTGTTACCTACAATGAATACGAATTCCCCTTTATCAATGTGCAAAGATACATCATTCAGAGCCGGCTGGCCCTTTGCGTATGATTTGCTTACATTTTCTAACGTAATCATATACTCCTCCTGTCTAATCCTGCAGTACATATTCTACGACATCTTTCTGCCGAAGAATTATAACTGCTCTTATCAGTAATCTAAAGTTTCCATATACTTCATATACCGCACAACCATCAGAGCAATCTTGAATGTGATAGCATCTTCAAACACCCTGAGATCAAGTCCAGTACTCTTCTGGAGTTTATCAAGGCGATATACAAGTGTATTTCTGTGAATGTACAGCTGCCGCGAGGTCTCTGATACATTCAAACTGTTCTCAAAGAATTTATTGATGGTAGTAAGTGTTTCTTCATCAAAATCATCCGGAGATTTATTCTCAAAAATTTCTTTGATAAACATCTTACATAAAGGAATAGGAAGCTGATAAATCAGTCGACCGATTCCCAGAGAGCTGTATGCAATAATTTCCTTTTCGTCGAAGAAAATTTTTCCTACATCCAATGCCATCCTTGCTTCTTTATAAGAACGTGAGACTTCCTTTAACTCTTTTACTATCGTACCATAGGCAATATGCATCTTTCCATCGGAATTTCTTCCCACTGCATCCAGAATACCGGCTGCGATCTTCTGCATCTGTTCATAGCCATCCTCCGGTCCTACTTCTTTTACAATAATAATACTCTTCTCATCCACAGCGGTAATAAAATCCCCGCTTCTTCCCTGGAATACACTTTTTACGCTTTCCAGAGCATTGTAATCTTTCCCCTGTCCTGTCTCCAATATAAAGACAACGCGTCTGACTTCCACTTCAATATGAAGCTTTTTGGCACGATTATAGATATCCACCAAAAGAAGATTATCCAGCAAAAGATTCTTTATAAAATTATCTTTATCGAATCTTTCTTTGTAGGCAACCAACAAATTCTGAATCTGGAATGCAGCCATCTTGCCCACCATATAAACATCTTCACTTCCACCACCAGCGATCAGAATATACTCCAGCCTGTTCTCATCATAAACTTTAAAGAACTGGTATCCCCGGATTACCTGACTGTCTGCCTGTGACTCTGCGAAGTTCAAAATCTCTTTTCCGCCAATCTCATGATCCTGGTACGTAGTAGCCAATATCTTCCCCTCAGTGTCGGCTACACCAAAATCAATTCTGCAAATCCCCTTCAGACCATCTATTGTACTTTGAAGTATCTGGTTTGAAATCATAATCATACCCTCTTTCAGTATATATAGTTTTAGCTGTTCAATTGTTTTCCCCCAAAAACAAAGTCCCTTAGACTATATTCTAATATAAATAGAAAAAAAATGGAAGAGAGAATGTAATAATTTTAACATTTTCTCAATATTTTTTCATGAAGTATAATTTTCGATAAATCCTTCTCCCAACACTTCCCTTGCATCCGTAACAATCAAAAAAGCCCCGGGATCTGTTTTTACAACGATTTCTTTCAGCCTTACAATCTGTTTTTTGCCAATGATGCAAAAAAGCATCATTCTGTCTTCCCCCTTATACATTCCTTTCACCGGAATGCCCGTCGCCCCTCTGTCGAGCTCACTCATTAATTCTTTCGAAAGCTCATCCGCATGATCCGAAATAATATAAACCGCTTTTGCATAATTCATACCCTCTAACAGTCCATCTGTAACTTTTGCGACAATAAAAATTGCAACAATCGCATACAGTGCATTCGTCGGTCCAAATACAAAAGCTCCGGCTGCTACAATCAAAGCATCTACAAGCTGCATAATTCGTGCAACAGACATATGTTTTACATAATGTTGGATCAAAACAGCCACCATATCGGTTCCTCCTGTAGTTCCTTTTCCCAGAAATACAAGACCGATTCCAATACCCTGAAGTACCCCACCAAAGATTACTGCCAAGAATAAATCACCTTTTACAATCGGAAATATTGGCATAGCATACAGCCAGAAAGACAGAGAAAATGTTCCCCATATGGTTTTCGCAAGAAACTTAATCCCTTTTATCTTAATTCCCAAAAAAAACATGGGGATATTCAGCACAATGTTCGTCAGCCACAGAGGAATTCCACCTTCAAAGCAATTTTCTGTCAATGACTTTACAATAATTGCAATACCGCTGAAGCCACCATCCACCAGACCATTCATATCAAAAGCAGAATTCAGAGCTATGGACATCAGCGCAGTACCAACAAATATTAACAAATAATCCATAATCCAGCTTTTCTTATTCCACATAAATTCTTCCACCTTTCTTTTTTGCTTCAACACTTTAGTCCACTAACCTACCCGTAAAACACAAAAGAACTGTGCTCTCAGTTTAACACTGAAAGCAACAGCTCTTTTTATTTTTATTTCCTATAAGTGATATATTTATTCTCCGCCAGGGTACGGAAAAATGTTATCAGCCTTTCATAAAGAGGCTCCGCTTCTTTACCAAATCGCTCTTTCACTTTCTGTCCGATCTGATATATATTTTGTTCGCCATCAATCTGTTGCCAGACAAAGCTCCCAAAACGATCCATCTTTATGTGGCTCACTTTTGGACGATTGAATGCTACCTGCGCAATCTTTGCAGCAATCCCACGATGTGTCACATCTACAGTGACAATTTCTTCTTCATCTTTGCTCCATGGCAAGGATGGATTTTTTACCGGAACAAAGTCCAAATAATTTCTTTTATCTTTCATTTATTTGTCTTTTTCCACAGTGAGAATTTCAACAGGCTCAATACCATCAATGCAAGAACAATCAGACCCACGATATTTCCTGCAGCACCGCTCAGATTGATAATTCCGCCAAGGATATCACCGATGGAATTTTCACCGATTTTGATGATTGCAAAGAATGCCATAAGAATACCAACCAGACCTTCACCTGCGATCATACCTGCGCAGTATAAAGTACCATTGCTGATAATCTGTTTTTTCTCTTCTTCTTTTTTACTCTTCATCTTGTCCAGTGCCAGACGAACGACACCACCAACCATGATACCGGCAGAAAGCTGTACCGGCAGATAAAGACCGATTGCAAACGGCATAACCGGAACGCGAAGGATTTCCAGTGCCAGAGCCAGGAATACACCCATGAATACCAGTACCCACGGAAGTTTTGCATCCATGATACCTTCAACGATCATCTTCATAAGAGTTGCCTGAGGTGCAGGAATCTCTGCAGATCCAAATCCCCATGCTTTGTTCAGAAGAGACAGTACACCTGCGATAGCCAGACCGGATGCAAGAACACCGATCAGCTCACCAACCTGCTGCTTTGCAGGTGTTGCTCCGACAATATATCCTGTCTTTAAATCCTGTGAAGTATCACCGGCAATTGCAGCTACGATACAGATAATAGAACCGATAGCGATCGCACCGGTCATACCTGCCATACCTGTGTTGCCAGTAGCTTTCAATGCAAATGTTGCCATCAGAAGAGTAGCAATCGCCATACCGGAAACCGGGTTGTTGGAACTTCCTACCAGACCGACCATTCTGGAAGATACAGTAGCAAAGAAGAAACCAAATACTGCAATCAGAACTGCACCCAGCAGGTTTACCGGTACTACCGGTACCAGCCAGATCAAAATGATCAGAACCAGGATTGCACCCAGAACAAACGGCATCTTCACATCACGGTCTGTACGTATTTCTGTACCGCCGGATGTATTTTTCAGGCTCTTCATAGCTCCGCCGAATGTCTTAACAATCAGTGGCAGAGATTTAATCAGGCTGATCACACCACCGGTAGCAATCGCACCTGCACCAACATATTTGATAACATTTGACCAGATTGCACCTGCACCATTTTCAGCATATACCTGTCCGATTGTCATACCTGCCAGATTTGCATTACCCAGAGTTTCAAAATCAACATTGCCGCCAAAGAATACAACAGCCGGAATCAGAACCAGCCATGCAATAATACCACCGGCAAACATATAGGAAGAAATAGAAGGTCCGCAGATATAACCAACTCCGATCAGAGCCGGATAAATCTCAACACCAATCTGTCCCGCATAGCCTTTCAGCTGAGGAGTATCAATATCACACGGAACCAGCTTGATTCCATCTACGATAAATTTGAAAGCAGCACCCAGTCCCATACCGGCAAATACTGTGGAAGCGTTTGCTCCGCCTTCCTCACCTGCCAGAAGAACTTCCGCACACGCCATACCTTCCGGATAAGGCAGTACACCATGTTCTTCCACAATCAAAGCTTTACGAAGCGGTACCATAAAAAGTACACCCAGAAAACCGCCGAATAAAGCAATCAGCGTAATCTCCATAAAACCAGGCATCTCGATCTTGCCTTCTTCTGCCCAAAGGAACAGTGCAGGCATGGTAAAGATTGCTCCGGCAGCCAGAGATTCACCGGCGGAACCTATAGTCTGTACCGCATTACTTTCCAATATAGAATTCTTGCGCAAAATCACACGGATTACACCCATAGAAATAACTGCCGCCGGAATGGAAGCAGATACTGTCATACCAACCTTTAATCCAAGGTAAGCATTGGCTGCACCGAACACAACTGCCAGAATAATACCCATCAGAATTGATGTTACAGTAAATTCCGGGAGAACCTTATCTGCGCTGATATAAGGTTTAAAGTTCTCTTTGTTCTCGTTCATAGCTTTTCTCCCTTTTCTTTTCTCGCGGAACAATCGCCCTCCACTGCCCTGTTCCGTTTCGGAAATCGCCCGCGGTTATAAAGCTTCCCCTTGCATTGGAAACCTTATTGTGTACATACTTGAATACTATATCAGAATCTTGTGTTAAATTCAATGAGAATAATTAACAATTTTCTTCAATCTGTTTTGTCAAATAATTTCCAACAATTTTAGAAAAATTAGATATATCACGGATATAAGCGAAATCTTTTCCGAATATTTTTTTCTCCGCGTCCAGTTCTTTTTCTTCTCCCACAAAAACTCCAAGAACCGAAACGCCTAGATTACGGAGTCTCCTCACTTCAACCCCTGTATCTTTCACTGCGTATTCACCAAAATATGGTTCCGGATTACGTGCGTTCGGTCTGTTCATAATTACATCATAGGGGCGCCCGTCACTAAGAATAATCATGATTTTATTTTCCTCTTCACGTCCCAGAAGACTTTGAGACGCAGCCCTGATGGCAAGACCATCCCGGTTATTGGAAGAAGTAGTAAAAGTAAAGATTCTTTCATTGGCCGACTCATCCTCATCATACTCGCGAAACCTCTGCAGAATCGTATGATCCCAGAAAGTACAAAAACTCATCACTTTATGGGGAATGCCCACTCTGCTCAATGCCTGCATGATAATATATGCCTGCAGTACAACTTTTTCCTGTCTTGCTCTCTGAGAACCACTTGCATCTATGAGCAGTTCCACCACAAATTCCCTGCTGTCCTGCATTTCCGTCTGCGAGAATAACCGTGCATCCTGGCTTTTGCCTACGCGCCACAGTCTCTCCGGCCGTAGTGTTCCCCTGTCAGCTATAACCTCGTTAATCTCCTGGCGTAAAGTAATTGATTTCTTCAGTATACCTGTCAGAATTTCAATATTTCTCTTTACGATCCTATGGTTGTCATAATACGCATATTTATTCTTGTCCCGCTGCTTTTTTGCATATTCCAGCTGATAATTTCTGCGCACCGGATTTGCAAGAACTCCATCTGTAAAATACAATCCACAGTCTCCGTGGATTCCACGACAGAACTGATAATTTATTTTCTTTTCTTCCAATGGAGTAAGATATGTTTTTCCAAAATTAAGTTCCACATAGGTATAAACTTTTTTCAGTTGTTCTTCCGTAACCCGAAGTATTTTTTGAGCTCCTTGCTTTGTTTTATCCCTTCCCTCATAATTTCCGCCTGTAGCTGTCATCTGCTGACTCATCTGCTCCAGATATGCCTCAAAATTTTCTTCGTACATCTCTTCCGTAAGGAAATCCCTCCAGTCATACTCCGCCAGTTCTTCCATGGTCACTGACAACACCTGTTCCAGATCTCCCACCTTCTTTTCAAATTCCGGATCCACCCAGGAATTATAGCACTCATCAATTTTTCGAATCACTTCCATTGTATCTTTCGCATCTATGAGGTCATGCAGACTGTCCATCCGCTCCTGTAACTTCTTTTCCTGAACACTGCCGCCCATCAGCGCATCTCTCATGATTGCGATCTTGAGCCGCCCTAGATCATTATGGAGAAGATGTTCCAGATCATGATCAAGCACATACTCATAAGCCTTTTTTCGAATCCCGTCTACCCCTTTTCTCTCATTTGCGATCCTGCTGCCTACGGCTTCTTCCATACATAATCTGGCGATTTCCATCAAAGGTCCCTCTTGTGCCTTGAGATAAACCTTTTTTACAAGATACAGGCTAAGTGCTTCCTTATCAAAATATTTTGCAAAAGCTCCCTGTTTGATTCCGTCATAAAGGGCAATATATTTACAGCGCATAAAACCTTCCACATCTGGCTTTGCTTCCAAAGTATAATCTCCACACACGGTCCATATCAGATTTCTCATACGGTTGGCAATCTCCATCTGGCGTTCTTCCATAAACTTACCTCCTTGCCTGAAATCAGCTATGTAAATCACCTTTTCCTGAACTTGTTATTTAAAAACATCCACTGTTTTCCATTCTTCCGGAATCCGTGTCATCACCACATCTTCCACAATTTCTTTCTCAAAGGTGTCAAAACACTTATTGATCACTCCCATACGTATTGCAGATGCCGGAGAAAGCCCCTGCCGCACTGTTCGAAGTGCTGCGAGAATTCCCCTAAGATCCAGAGGTTTCGTTGAAATTTCTCCATTTTCTGCTTTCATCTGAAGATCAAGGAACAAACCGATAAATTGTTCCATAGCTTCTTTCTTTCCGTCCGGAAATGTTGTGGTAAATATTTTTTCCAGTGTATCTTCCGTCTGTTCCGGCATATCGATCACCAGAAAACGGGATACCAAAGCTTCATTCAATTCCTTTGTGCCTGCATAGCCATAATTCATAGTCCCGATAAACCTGGTCGCTTCATGAAGATCAATCTTATCATATCCCGGTACATCAATACTCCTTCTGTAATCCAGGGTTGCATGCAGTACAGATACTGCATCATTTTTTGCCATATTGATCTCATCCAGTATACCAAATCCACCATATTGAGCACATTGGTAGATACTGCCCTTTCTCAGCTTAACCTGATTATCTTCAAAGGTATCCGTTCCAATCAGCTCTGCACTTCCTATATTGACATGAAAGGAAATATTATAAGAAGGTCTCCCGAAAATCCACGCAAGATTTTCTGCCAGCACATTCTTCCCTGTAGCTTTAGAACCGGTAAGCAGCAGATTCTCTTTCTGTAATAGTGCAGCGATCCCCATTTCCAGAATTTCTTTTCCATAAAAAGGCATTACCGGATGGATAACTCGATGTTGAACTTTTTCGTCCACCGAATACATCTGCCGAAACTTTTCTACTTCCTGAATCAACGCAGGATTTATCTTCTGCTTCTCAAGATATTGCAAAACCTTCATCGCATTCCCTCCATTTATTTTCATGTTTTATCCATTATAACCAATAAAGTTTTATGACTCTAACATCATTCATATTTTGTTCATTTATCTTTTAAAATACATTCATTTCTATATCATGGTTTCTTCATTTCTGTCCCATATAATAATATCATAAAAACATGCTAATTACTTTTTTGATAAACTTTTTCATAATAGTGCCAGGTAACACTAAGCTACCTGGCACCCTCCTTTTTTATCATACATTTTATACTTCAAACATCAAATCCCCATAGGACGGCATTGGCCACATTTCTTTATCTACAATCATTTCCAACTGATCAACCGGTTTTCTCAATGCTTCCATAGCTGGGCTTACTTCATCATGATAGTATCTGGCACGACGCTCTCCTTCTTCCATAAGACCTGCTGCTTCTGTTTTATTTTTCAGTATGCCCAGAGCTGTCTGAGTCTCTCTTAACAATTGGGTCGTCTGCAGAAGAAGTTCTTTTTCCACACTGCTATCTGCACCTTCCACAGAACCTATTACATTCACCGCATCTGCCAAAGATTTTGCATATCGAATCACTGCCGGAATAATCTGTTTGCTTGCGATATCGATCATGGCACGGGCCTCAACATTGATGGCTTTTGAATATGTCTCATATTTTACTTCTACACGTGATTCCAGTTCTGCCTTAGTAAATACGTGGAATTTTCCAAAAAGATTGATAGATTTTTCTGTAATCAGGGACGGAATCGCATCTACCATGGACGAAATATTAGGCAGACCTCTGCGTTTTGCCTCTTTTACCCATTCTTCAGAATAACCATTCCCGTTAAATATAATTCTCTGGTGTTCCGTACAGTTTTTCTTGATCAGTTCGTGCACTGCTTCTTCAAAATCCTCAGCATTTTCCAGGACTTCGCTGGCTTCACTGAATGCCTCCGCCACAATGGTGTTCAGAACAATATTCGGAGAAGCTACGGAATCTCTGGAACCAACCATACGAAATTCAAATTTGTTTCCTGTAAAAGCAAACGGAGAAGTTCTGTTTCTGTCTGTAGCATCTTTTGCCAGATCCGGCAGTGTACGGACACCCGTCATCAGTCTTCCGCCTTTCAGACTGTGATCTGCGGTTCCTGTATTTACCAGCTGTTCTACCACATCCTCCAGCTGTTCGCCAAGATAAATAGATATAATCGCCGGCGGTGCTTCATTAGCTCCCAGGCGATGATCATTTCCCACATCAGCTGCTGACTCTCTCAGAAGATCTGCATGACGATCCACTGCTTTCAGAATACAGCTCAATACAAGTAAAAACTGAACATTTTCATGAGGCGTTTTTCCTGGATCCAGAAGATTGATACCGTCATCCGTCACCAGGGACCAGTTATCATGTTTACCGGAACCATTGACTCCTGCAAATGGTTTTTCATGCAGCAGGCACTTCAGGTCATGTTTTCTGGCCACACGCTTTAATGTCTGCATTATGATCTGATTATGATCCACTGCAATATTGGCCGGTGCATAAATCGGGGCAAGCTCATGTTGTGCCGGAGCCACTTCATTATGCTGTGTTTTGGCAGATACTCCCAGTTTCCACAACTCTTCGTTGACATCTTTCATATAAGCAGCAATTTTCTGACGGATTGTTCCAAAATAATGATCATCCAGTTCCTGTCCTTTTGGCGGCATCGCACCAAATAAAGTTCTTCCTGTGTAGATCAGATCTTTTCTCTCCATAAACTTTTTTGCATCTACAAGAAAGTATTCCTGCTCTGCCCCTACAGAAGGAGTCACTTTTTTTGATGTTGTGTTTCCAAAAAGACGAATCAGCCGAAGGGATTCTTTGTTGATTGCCTCCATAGACCTGAGCAGAGGTGTTTTTTGATCCAGTGCCTCGCCTGTATAGGAACAAAATGCCGTTGGAATGCAAAGAGTAGCCCCAGCTGCATCCTGACGCACAAATGCCGGTGAGGTACAATCCCATGCTGTATACCCTCTCGCTTCGAAGGTAGCACGAAGTCCACCGGATGGAAAAGAAGATGCATCTGGTTCACCCTTGATCAATTCTTTACCGGAAAAACTCATAAGTACTTTTCCATCCGGCTTAGGTGCAGTAATAAATGCATCATGTTTCTCCGCCGTCACACCTGTCAGCGGCTGGAACCAATGGCTGTAATGAGTAGCCCCCTTTTCAATCGCCCACTCTTTCATCTCGTGAGCAACCACATCTGCAATCTCAAGCGTCAGTTCTTTTCCTTCTTCGATCGTCTGTTTTAATTCTTTGTATACTTTTTTCGGCAGTCGTGCCTGCATCACAGAATCATTAAAAACATTTTCTCCAAATATCTCAACCACATTTACATACTCACTCATTTTTCTTAACCTTTCTGTCATAGATGATAAGAGAAAAAGGCAGTCCACTTAACTTACGAAGTGGACTGCCCCAGACCTTACAAACATCAAGCTTTGTTAACAGAACCGAACAATTCCATTTTTTCTTTTACAGTTGCTTTGATAGCTTCTGTACCAGGTGCCAGCAGTTTTCTTGGGTCATAACCTTTACCCTGCTGATCTTTTCCTGCTTCAATATATTCACGAGTAGCTGCTGCAAATGACAGCTGGCATTCGGTATTTACATTGATCTTGGATACGCCCAGATCAATAGCTTTTTTAATCATATCTGCCGGAATACCTGTACCACCGTGAAGTACCAGAGGCATCTCGCCTGTCAGCTTCTGAATAGCATCCAGAGTTTCAAAACTCAGACCTTTCCAGTTTGCCGGATATTTTCCATGAATGTTACCGATACCTGCTGCCAGGAAATCAATACCCAGATCTGCAATCATCTTGCATTCCTGAGGATCAGCACATTCACCCATTCCGATTACACCATCTTCTTCACCACCGATGGAACCAACTTCTGCTTCCAGAGACATTCCATGTTCTGCACAGATTTTAACCAGTTCTTTTGTCTTCTCAACATTCTCTTCGATCGGATAATGAGAACCATCAAACATAATGGATGAAAATCCTGCCTCCACGCACTTCAGACATCCTTCGTAGCTGCCGTGATCCAGATGCAAAGCAACCGGAACGGTAATATTCAGTTCTTCCAGCATACCATTTACCATGCCAACTACAGTTTTATAACCTGTCATATATTTTCCTGCGCCTTCAGATACACCCAGAATAACCGGAGAATTGCATTCCTGAGCGGTCAGAAGAATTGCTTTTGTCCATTCCAGGTTATTGATGTTGAACTGACCTACAGCATAATGGCCAGCTTTTGCTTTTTTTAACATTTCAGTAGCTGATACTAACATTATGAAACCTCCTACGTTCGCATTTTCTTATTTAGGTAACAGTTATTTCCATGATACTTGCGTGCTGTTACCGATTTCCCGTCTATTATACCCCAATCTTTTTGGAAATTCAAGGGTTGATGACAATATCAAGTGCCTGCTTTTTATTCTTGATCTTAACATCTGTATGTTCCCCGCCAAATTCTCCATCCAGAGTCCAGGAGATACTTTCTTCTGAATGCAGTTCCAAGCAATCTGTCTTAAAGGCATCTATCATCCTGGTATTATCATTGGCACTGAGAAGAGCAGCTATTATTTCGTTTAATTCTATAATGTTTCTTGGTCTTTTGATCAAAGTAACCTCAAAAAGACCATCATTCATCTCCACATCCGGACCAATCAGATTTTTAAAACCACCTACGGAATGAGAATTTGTTATCATTCCATAAATGTATTCTCCTTCATAGACTTTATCATTGGCTTCTACTCTAACTTTATAAGTTTTTACATCGAAAATACGCTTCGACCCTTCCATCAGATATGCCAGATGTCCCAGCATATTTTTCAAATGCTGACTGGTCTGATAAGAAACCTCCGTAAATAAACCAAATGCTGCCACATACACAAAAGTATCTTTATTAAAATCCCCCACATCAAAAGAATAAAGCTTGCCTTCTATGATATTTTTTGCAGCTTCTACCATATCTCTTGGAATCTCCAGACTATTGGCAAAATCATTGGTGCTTCCTGCAGGTATGTATCCTATGGGAACATTTTCTTTTGCTTTCATAAGGCCTGTCACTACTTCGTCCAGAGTTCCGTCACCACCGCTGCAAACGATCAGATCCACATCTTTCGCCATTTCCTGCACCATTTCACAGCCATCCATAGGACCCTGCGTAGGATGAGCGATTACCTCATAGCCACCCTTTACAAATACATCAATGATATCCAGAAGTTTATTCCGGATCTCTCCTCGCCCTGACCTGGGATTAAATATAAAGAGAAGTTTTTTACTCATAGTTTCGCTTCCTTTCTTTTAGTGTTCTATTATCATACACCATTTTGAGGATCCGGGCAATGTAAAAAAACCGAATTTTTTTACCATTTCCGCTACAGAAGCACACTTTTTCTTCCAGACTTTCCTTCAGAATGTGACCACGTCACAGAATCTTTTTTCTAAATTGTGGTATTATATCATCAGGTAACACGTACAACATAAATCAGATATGTTTAACCATTCAACTTATCTGAAAATATATAAAAGGAGTAGAAAAATTATGGCAAAAGCATTTACAACAGCAAATTTTAATGAAGAAGTTTTACAATCCGATGTTCCTGTAATGGTCGATTTCTGGGCAACCTGGTGCATGCCCTGCAAAATGCTCGCTCCGGTTATTGATGAACTGGCTGCAGAAGCAGACGGCTACAAAGTCGGCAAAGTAGATGTGGATCAGGAACCGGAACTGGCAAGACAGTACCGGGTCATGAGTATCCCCACCGTCATGGTATTTAAAGATGGTAAAATCGCTGCTACTACCGTAGGCGTACAAAGTAAAGAAGCACTGAAAAATCTGCTGAAATAAAACTTACTTTTTCTTCGTATTGCCCATAAAGTAAATTGGCTGATAGAACGGTGTTCTTGGCATCAATGTCATTTGGAAAAGCGCACCTGACATTGGTGGAAGAACTCCATTCCATCAGCCTCACTGTCTTTACAATTTCTGATATAGTTTTCTCCTATTAAGTATTTTGACTCCTCCCCGAAATAGTTCCACACTTCCTTCCTGTACCATTTGCTTCAGTGTGCGGCTGACTGCTTCTCTTGCACTTCCGATTGCTCTTGCAATCTGTTCCTGAGTCATGTTAATCTGATCCGAGTGGCACCGTCCCGCTTCATCCAGTAAAAATTCCGCAAGTCGTTGTTCCAGACTGGCAAATAATATTTTCTGCACTGCAGCGATAATATCCGAAAAGCTTTCATTCATACTCTTATATATAAAATTTTCCATATAAATATTATCTTCCATAATCTTTTTTACTGCACCCGTAGGCAGCAGGCAAACTTCACTCTCTTCTTCTGCATCAATCTGCACATCAAACGGGATTTCTGACATCAGACAGAATCCTGACAACATACACAATTCACCTTCATGTAAACGGCAAACAGTCGCTTCTTTTCCATCTTCTGAAACAAGATATACTCTCAATGTTCCTTTTTGTACAAGAAGTAACCCCAAACACTCACTGCCTGTACCCGTTACCAGCTGTCCCTCTTTATATTGATTCCATCTTACCTGCTGTTCCAGCAGCCTTTTTTCAACTTCTGTAAGTTTTTCCCAAAATGAAAAGTCATGAAAAAGTTTCTCTGCTTCTTCTCTGTTCATACTGTTTTCTCCTTATATTTTTGAATTTCGAGAGTGCAAAGCACGGAAAAATTCGTAGTCTCATCCCGTTTGCCGGGCAACTTATACTATATATGACATACATCTCGCCACAAAATAAACTAGATATCTCTGCTTTCCCTTTATCTTTTAATTTGTTATACTTATGATATAAACTGTCAGTTACATCTTCTGCACTGCCGTTTTACAGATATTTGTATCTTCAGATAACAGCCTTGAGGAAATTTACTATGAAATTTTTAATCTTATTCTGTTTTCTCACAGCAGGAATCTTATGTGCCTGGTATTGGATTCCCAGACATATTTATTTCATTCAATTTTCTACACCTGCACCGGGGAAAAAAGGTCTCGACGCTTCCATAAATTCTATCACTTTTATTCCAGGTCAGGAAAAGCCTTTACCAAAAACGATATGTTCTCTTAAAAAGGGAATATATAAATGGAAAGTTTTAACACCTTTGATTTTTTCACTGGGAAATAGTAAAATCACAGCCAAAAAAGTCGGAACAGGAATCTTGTTTTGTTATAAAAGATATCGAAGAAAGTGGGCTTTCGGGTGGGTGAAAATACAAGTCAATAAAAAGCCCGCCTTTTTCCAGCATCCTCTTCTGGTACATGCGCTGGGAGGAATGGAAAATCAATATATATATTGTAACTGCCTGGAAGGATTGGAACAGTCTCTGGAAAGAAAAAGTCCTTTTATCGAGACAGACATGATTCTCACCTCCGACAGTCAACTTGTGTGTTCACATGGATGGAAAAAGAAAACCTACAACCTCACCGGAGTACCTTATCCTGCAGGAAATGCCGTTATGTCATATGATACCTTTATGAATACGAAAATACAAGGTAAGTTTACCACGATAGACGCACGAAAGATAGTTAATACTATGAAAAAAAATCCAAAACTTCTCGTGGAGCTTGATCTGCGAACCCTTGATCGCAAAACTGCAAAAAAGACATGTGAAAAAATTATTGATGTTTTTGAGCATCGGAGCGATCTTTTACACAGACTCCTGATCCAGGTGGGAAGCCCGGAAATGTATGCAGGAATTGACAATGTATATCATTTTCCTTATTATCAATACTTTATTCACAAAGAAGAAGCTGTTGATCCGCAGCCGGTGATTGATTTCTGCGTAAAAAAAGGAATTATTTCTGTCGCAATAAAAGATACCTATTTTTCTCCTGAACTTCAGTCTTTGTGTCGTCGCAATGGAATTTGCATGCTGGTTTATACGATAGATGATCCACTGACCGCAAAAGCTTTTCTATCAGCCGGTGTTGATACCATATGTTCTAATTTTCTGACATTAGAAGAATTATCATAAAGAAATAACTATTATGAAAACAGCGCCGGTTTCTCTCTTCTGGAGAGCCAACCGGCGCTGTTATATGGTCTTTAATTATACCAGCTCAAGAACTACTTCCATAGCTGCGTCACCTTTACGAGGTCCGATTTTGATGATTCTTGTGTAACCACCATTACGTCCGGCATATTTCGGTGCGATTTCATTAAACATTTTATCAACCATGTCTACATTCTTGGTGTTTTTCTTTCTTCCAGCTGCTTCTGTCGGAACAGATTTTACCGGATAGAATACTTTCAGCATCTGACGTCTTGCATGCAGTCTGGATGGAGCATCTTTGGTAATCTCTTTCTGTACTTCATCATATACAGTAACTTTCTTACCATCTTTAACTTCTTTTACTCTCTTTCCATCAGCATCTT